>JBMSKG010000010.1:0-26283 GCA_049419625.1 Paracoccaceae bacterium
ACGTTGCGGTCTACGCCATCTGTTGCATACTCTCGCCGCTCAGCCCAAGGATCCATGCCGCCATGCTGCCCCATGACGATGATGCTTATCGCGACTGGATCGGGCGTCGCAGTGTCAGACAGGATCAAGTCTCACCTCGGCTGGTCGAACAGATCAGGGCGACTTTGGCCCCACATCTTGCCCCGGCCGAGGTGCCTCTTGGCACCTTTTGGACACTAAGCCCTGATGCCTTGCCACCCGAGGATCTGGGGCGCGACGGCCACCCGAAGCTGGGCCTTGTCTTGCCGCGCTTGCCCTTGCCCCGCCGAATGTGGGCGGGCGGCGAGGTGGTCAGCCACGGCGCTTTTCGGGAAGGCGATTTAGTCGAGCGGGCAAGCGCTGTGGAAGCGATCACCTTCAAGACGGGCTCGACCGGCCCGCTGGGCTTTGTCGCCGTGCGCCATGACTATTCGGTAGATGGGCGGCTTATCGTGTCGGAACGTCAGGATCTGGTCTATCGCGAGGATCCTGTGCCGGGCGCCGTGGCGCCAAGCTATCCCAAGGCGCCTGATCTTGGCCCACCTTTGGCCAGCATGTCTTTGCAGCCTGATCCGGTCTTGCTGTTTCGCTTTTCGGCGCTGACCTTCAATGGCCATCGAATTCATTATGACCGGACCTATGCCACCGGGGTTGAGGGCTATGCCGATTTGGTGGTGCATGGTCCGATGCAGGCGATGTGGATGCTGAACCTTGCGGCTAAGGTTCTGGGCGGCTGCCCTGGGCGGTTTGCCTACCGGGGCCTTTCGCCGTTGACTGTGGGCCAACCAATTGTGGTCGAGGCGCACCGCGCAGCGGACGGCGGGCTTGCTTTGCGCGTGCGGCGCGAGGGGGGGCCGGTCACAATGGCGGCGACGGCGACCGCCCAGATTTGACCCCACGCGCGGCGAAGTCACCATTCACATGGTTGCGCCGATCAGGTCTTTGTGTGTTCTACTGACAGGCAGAACGCGGCGGCGTCAGCAGCCTTGTTCGCGCCACGACAGGAGCAGGGCATGGGTGTTGAAACGGCGTCATTGGCCTCGCCGCCACGGCTGCATCAGCGCAGGTTGCGGGTGCGCGGCACCTCGATCACGCTGCTGAGCCAAGTGCGCAAGCAGGCCGAGGCCGAGTTGGGGTTCGGGGTCGATTACGAACTTTTGGATTTCCCCAACTGCCAGCGCCGTGCCGCGATGGAGCCCGAGGGCTATGATGTTTATGAGCAGTGTTTTCACAACCTGGACATCGTTTGGTTCTGGGGCGCGTTGCAGCCGATTGACATCAACCGGATCGATGAATGGGACAACATCAGCGATTTGGCGAAAGAAGGTGGGATCAGCAAATACGCGTGGCGCGGCCATGGGGACGCCCCGGTGCGCAAACTTTATGTGCAGCCCGGCGGCTTTTTGGGGCCAAAACCTTCGCGGCACATCAGTATGCTTCCCACCGTCTATAACATGGACAGCTTTGGCTATGATCCGCGTGTGTTCGGTATGGCCGAGGGCATCAGGCCCAGTTGGTCCTGGCTTTTGGACAAGCGGGCCAAGGGCCGAATTGCGCTGGTCGATGAGCCCGCCATCGGCTTTTTCGACGCGGCACTGGCGGCTGAGGCTGCCGGAGAGTTGCAGTTTACCGACATCGGCAACATGACCGTCGAAGAGATCAACGCGCTGATGAACCTTTTGGAGGATCGCCGCCGTCAGGGTTATTTCTGCGGCGCATGGCGTGACGGCGATCAGGCCGCCCAGCTTGTGCGCGACAAAAGCGTGGCTGCCCAAAGCATGTGGTCGCCGGTTTATGGCCAGATTGGCCCGCATCCGGGCAGCTTTGTCGAAGCCGCCCCGGCCGAGGGATACCGGGCGTGGCATGGCGGGGCCAGCCTGTCGCGGCACTTGGGTGGTGCGGAGTTGGATATGGCATATGAGTATCTGAACTGGTGGCTGAGTGGCTATGCCGGTGCGGTCATGGCGCGCCAAGGCTATTACATTTCGACGCCCGAGCGCAGCCGTGCCCATCTTTCCCCTCAGGAATGGGCCTATTGGTATGATGGCGCTCCTGCCGCGCAGGATCTTTATGGCCCAGGTGGCGAGTGGGTGGTGCGGGCTGGCGCGCGACGCGCAGGTGGCACTTATCGTGAAAGGGCAGGCCGCATCGCCATTTGGAATACGGTTATGGATGAATACAACTATGCTGCCCGCGCATGGGACCGCTTCATTCGCCGGATTCACGACGACACGTCCCTTGAGGACGATGCCGCATGATCCGGTCAAGCAACCCTTTTGCCCAAGAGCCACGCTATGAGCTGATCTCACGCGTCTTGCGGACCAACATTCAACGCGGAACGCTTCCCGAAGGTCTTGTCCTGCTGGAAGGCCCGATCGCCGCGGTGATGCAGACAAGCCGGGTTCCTGTGCAATCTGCCTTGCGCCTTTTGATGTCTGAAGGTCTGGTCCACCGCTTTGAGGGGCGCGGCTATCTTGTGGGGCAAGAGGGCAAGGGCATTGCACCTTTGCGCCGCGACATCCGTGAGTTCACGCTGGATGTTCCCAACGAGGTTGATGATGCGCTCCAGACCCGGGGGACGTGGCGCCATGTCTATGAAGAGGTCGAAGAACAGGTCGCGTCCTGTCAGATCTTTGGTGAGTTTCGGATCGTTGAAACAGAGCTGTCTGAGTATCTTGGGGTCAGCCGCACCGTGGCGCGCGATGTCCTTGCCCGATTGCAAGAGCGGGGATTGATTCGCAAAAATGCCTCATCCCACTGGATTGCTGGCCCACTGACCGCGCGCACCTTGCGCGAGAAGTTCGAGCTGCGCAGCATCATTGAGCCTGCCGCCCTTCGCATGTCCGCGCCGTATATCCGTTATGCCGAAGTCGAGCATCTTTTGGAAAAGATCGATTCTGGTGTTATGATACCTCCAGAATCGCTGAGCGATGCTTTGGTAGAATTCTGCATCGCGCAGGCACCGAACATGACTCTGGTCGAGATGATCCGCAGCAACAGATTGCTGCTGTCATCCGTAAATCGTGCGCTGACCTCTCTGGGGCTGCCGAATGACGAAGCGACAAGCGATCAGTACCGAACACTATTTGAGTTGATTGCAAGGCATCCCATTGATTCCGCATCAGAATATCTAAGGGATCAAGTTCAGATCACCGCGCAGCGCAATTTGGCGCGCATGAAGATTGTGGCGGTTATCAGCGAGACAGGGGCTTTCGCGCCTTATCTTCTGCCGCAATAAAACGAACACTGTATACATGAATCAACTGATGGCGCATCGCCCCTGCGCTGCGACCTGAAATTTGGGCGCTTTGGCGACATGATCGCCCGATATCTGGGCGGAATTGGAAATTTAATGACTTGTTGACATGATGGATAAATCGTCATGTTATACGAAGTACAGTTTTCAAGTGATCAGCGTGATGCGCTTCGGTCGGGGTCGCCCGACCAGTACGCGTCTGCTGTGACCGTTGGGTCTGCGGTGCCAAAGCGCTGCCAGCCCGGGCTCGAATGAGGTGGTGGTGGAAACGGCAGTATTTCGACTTGAAGGTGTGACACGGCGCTACGGCGATCTTGTGGCGCTGGACAATGTCTCGCTTGACGTGGGGGTGAACGAGTATGTCTCGTTCCTTGGTCCGTCTGGGTCGGGTAAAACCACGCTTTTGCGTGTGATTGCGGGCTTTGAGCCGCCGGATTCCGGGCGCGTGTATTTTGATGGCCGCGACATCACCCATCTGCCTGCACATGAGCGTGGCGTTGGATTTGTCTTTCAGAATTTCGCGCTGTTCCCGCATCTTAGCGTTTTGAAGAATGTCGGATTTGGCCTGACCTACGGGAAGTCACCCTTGCAGGCCGCCGAAGTGGACCGCCGCTCGCGTGAGATGATCGAGATGGTTGGGCTTGGCGGTCTGGAAGAGCGCGGTGTTGACCAGATCTCGGGCGGTCAGCGGCAACGCGTGGCCTTGGCGCGCACATTGGCGATGCAGCCCAAGCTTGTCTTGCTGGACGAGCCTTTGGGAGCGCTTGACGCAAACCTGCGGGGTCGGATGCGCAATGAATTGCGCGCGATTCGTGAGCGGCTGGGCGTGACGTTCTTGCACGTGACCGGCAGCGAGACCGAAGCCTTGGCGATGGGCGACCGTGTGGTCGTTTTGGATCGTGGCTGCATTATTCAATCTGGGACTGCCGATCAGGTCTATGACACCCCGGCGTCGCCGGATGTTGCGCACTTCCTCAACAGGTTCAATCTGTTTGAGGGCAAGCTGAGTTCAGGGAAGTTCTCGGGCCAGTTTGGCACCGTTGCTGCCCCTTCAGCCCGAAAGTCTGACCGTGACGTCTATGCCGTTCGCTATGACCGCATGCGCGTGCAGCCGACGTCCGCCAAAGCAGACGGCCCTGCGCTGAAGGCGACCTTCGTCGCCTCGGAGTACCTCGGATCGTCGATCATGAACTTCTTTGAGGCCGAGGATGGCAAGGTGATCGAGATGGAGCATCATCTTAGCCTTGGCGCCCCCGACACCTACGAGCCGAAGCAGGACTACCTGCTGACCTGGAACCCAGAGCAGGCCATCGTCTTTGGTCGGGAGGCGCGCTGATGTCTGACGCAACCGTATCTGTTCCGCGCAAGGACAACACAACGCGTTGGCTCTTGCTGCCCGGCATCATCTGGATGGCGCTGTTTCTGATCCTGCCGATCCTGATGATCGTCTATGTCTCGTTCTGGACGCAGACGACCTTCAACATTTCGCCCGATCCGACGCTGGACAGCTGGAAGCAGTTCTTCTCGTCCGATACCTACATCGGCTCGCTGTGGACGACGATGCGGATATGGCTGATCGTTTTGGCAATGACCTTCATTGTCGGCTATCCGACGGCGCTTTTTGTAGGCCTTTTGGTAAAAAGCAAGACGCTTTCCACCATCTTGCTGGTCATCTGCGTCATCCCGTTCTGGACCTCGTTCCTGATCCGCGTGCTGGCTTGGCGGCCGATGTTGGGCAAGGAAGGCGCGATCAACATCATCTTGATGAAGGCCGGAATTATTCAGCAACCGATCGAGGTTCTGTTGTTCACCGAACTGTCGGTCGTCATCGGTATGACACAAATCTACTGCGTGTTCATGGTGGGCCCGATCGCCTTCATGCTGGCAAGGATCGACCGCAACATCATTGAAGCCGCGCGTGATCTGGGCGCGGGATTTGGCCGCATCTTCTGGAAAATCATCTTCCCCTTGTCGCTGCCTGGTGTGGTGGTGGGGGCGATCTTTGTATCGGTCATGGTCTTGGGCGAATTTGCCACCTCTGGCGCTTTGTCGGGCCGCAAGGTGAACCTTCTGGGCAACATCATCGTCACGCAGGTCGGGTCGTTGAAATGGGCCATGGCCTCGGTCGTGGGGGTGATCCTGACGGTTGTGATGGGCGTGGTGATTGCAGGCTTCCTGCGCATCGTCGATCTGAAGCGGGAGCTCTGAGCCATGGAATCGCGTATCCTCAAGCCCATTCTTGGCGTTTATGTCGGGGCGTTCCTGCTGTTCCTTTATGGCCCGTTTGTCGTGCTGACGATCATCTCGTTCCAGCAAGGGCCAGAAGGCGGGCCGCAGTTCCCGATCATCGAATGGTCAACCTACTGGTACAAACACATCTTCGGTCTGACCCCGCCGTCGCGCATTGCACCCTTGCCCTTTGGTGAGGCGCTGTTCCGGTCGCTGGTGCTGGCCTTCATGACTATGGTGACATCGACCGTTCTGGGCGTGATGGCCGCGCAAGCGTTTCGCAAGCGGTTCAAGGGCGCAAGCATTGTCTTTTACCTGATTGTGCTGGGCATGATGGTGCCGGGGGTGCTGACGGGTCTGGGCACTTCGCTTTTGGCCAACAACATCATCGGGATCGAGCGGCACTGGTACACCACGGCCTTTGCGACCCATGTGGTCTATACCTTCCCCTTCGCCTTCTTGGTCATGCTGGCGATCCTGAATCGGTTTGACGCCTCGGTCGAAGAAGCGTCTTGGTCCTTGGGTGTCAGCCCTTGGACAACCTTCCGCCGGGTGACCTTTCCGCTCATCTTCCCGGGCGTGCTTTCGGCCATGCTGTTTGCCTTCACGCTCAGCCTTGATGAGTTTCCCCGCACGCTTTTTGCCTCGGGACGCGACCAGACGCTGCCCTTGGCGATTTACGGCACCTTCTCAGTGGAAATTCACCCGAACATCTTTGCTTTCGGGGTGCTGACGACGCTGTTCTCGTTCGCGCTTTTGTCGGTCTACGGCATCTTGATGGGCCTTTCGGTCCGCCGTGCGCGCAAGATGGCGATGCAGGAGGACATCGTATGACGGTTGCGATCGTCACCGGGGCAGGGTCGGGTATCGGCCGGGCAATTGCCGTGCAGCTTGCGGCCGAAGGCTACAAGGTGCTGGTCAATGACTTTCGCACCGAAGCGGCCGAGGCTGTGGCCGCCGAAATCGGCGGGGTGGCCTGCGGTGGCGACGTTTCAAGCGAGGCAGATGTTGCGGCCATGGTCGCCAAGGCCGAAGCCAGCTTTGGCCCCGTGACGCATCTCATCAACAATGCAGGCCATGTGCATCAGGGCCGCTTTACCGATCTGACGGTGCATGATTTTGACCGCATGATCGCCGTGCATCTGCGTGGCACCTTTCTGTGCACCCAAGCCGTGCTGAAGGGCATGCTGGCGCGCGGACAGGGGGTGATTGTCAACATCGCCTCGCAGCTTGGCCAGATCGGCGGGATAGAGTTGGTGCATTACTCGGCTGCCAAGGCCGGGATTATCGGCCTGACCAAGGCGCTGGCGCGTGAAGTCTCGGCCCAAGGCGTGCGGGTCAATGCGGTGGCTCCGGGTCCGATCAACACCCCGCTTGTGCGCAGCCTTTCGGCTGACTGGCAACGTGCCAAGGCCGCCGAGCTGCCGCTCGGCCGGTTTGGCGAACCCGAGGAAGTCGCGGCCACTGTCGCCTTTCTGTGTTCGCCTGCCGCCTCGTTGTTCGTGGGCCAGACGCTTGGCCCGAATTCCGGAGATGTGATGCTATGACCGATATCACCCTGATCACCGGCGCAGGAATTGGCATTGGCCGCGCCACAGCACTGACGTTTGCACGTATGGGCAGCCATGTCGTCGTTACGGACGTGCTGGAAGATGCCGGCAAGGCCGTGGTTGCAGACATCACGGCTGCGGGCGGCAGTGCCGAATTCATGATGCTGGACGTGCGTTCGACCGAAGGGGCGGATGCGGTGGTCGCTGCTGTCGAGGCACGCCATGGCAAGATTGACACCATCGTTGCCAATGCCGGGATCGCCCACCGTGTGCCCTTGCCCCAATTGACCGATGAAAAATGGGACCACACCTTTGATATCGACCTCAAAGGCATCTACCGCATCGTGCGCCCCGCCCTGCCGGGGATGAAGGCGCGCAAGTCAGGCTCAGTGATCGCGCTGTCATCGATCATGGGCATCGCCTACGGCTGGGATGAGCATGTGCATTATTCCGCCGCCAAGGCCGGGGTCGTCGGACTGGTGCGCGGTCTTGCGGTGGAGCTGGCACGGGACGGCATCCGGGTGAATGGCGTTGCGCCGGGCTACATCCGCACGGCCCAGCTTTTGTCCAAAGAACACTCGGTCGGCCCTGACGCAGATAAGTGCGGCGAATACATTCCTATGGGACGGATCGGCGAGCCGGAAGACATCGCCGACGTGATCCTCTTTTTGGCATCCAACGGCGCCCGATACATGACCGGACAGGTTGTGGTCGTGGACGGAGGACTGCTTGTCGGGCGCTACTGACCCGGCGGCATAAGAAGACGACTGAACTGCAAAACGATAACAGGAGGTAGAAGAATGAACGAAATGTCTCTTTCCAGACGGAAGTTCCTGAAAGGCACCGCCGGATCCATGGCTTTGGCCGCGGCTGGCATGCCGATGCTGGGGGCACAGCAGGCGTTCGCGGCGGATCTCGCAAGCCAAGAACTGCGGACCGTCGGCCTGTCGGTGACCGTGCAGGAACGTATCCTGAACGAGTTCCAGGCGGCCTCGGGCGTCAAGGCAGTGTCGGGTAAGGCCGACATCTTCCCGAACACCCAAACCGAACTCTTGTCCGGTTCGACGGCCTATGACTGCTGGGAAACCATCGGTGAGCGTCTGCCGGCGATCGTGCAGACGGGCCTTGTCTCGCCGATCCCGACGGCCAACCTCACCAACTGGACCGGCGTGGGCGAAAGCTTCCTCAAGCCGTCTGACAAGTGGGAAGCCCGCGCGCAGATCGTTGGTCAAATCTGGGCTGATGAAGCGCAAACCGCGTTGAACATGGTTCCGACCGTGTACAACTTTGACTCGATCGGGTACCGTCCCGACCTCGTCGATGCCGAAGAAGCCTCGAACTGGTCTTGCCTGTTCGATCCCAAGTTCAAGGGCAAGACGGGCCTGAACGTTGACCCGCTGATCGCCTTCGGTCAGGCCATCATGGCCATGAACGAGCTGGGCCTTCTGGCTGTGCCGAACCCCGGCAACCCCGATGCAGCGGCCATCGAAGAAGCCTCGAAGTTCCTGATCTCCAAGAAGAAAGAAGGCCAGTTCCGCGCCCTTTGGGGTGACTTTGGTGAATTGGTCAACCTTCTGGCCTCGGGCGAGATGGTGTTGGCAGACGCATGGCAGCCGGCTGTTATGGCTGTTAAGGCACAGGGCGTTCAGTGCTCCTACGCCACCATGAAGAACGGCTATCGTGGCTGGTCGATCGGTGTTTCGGCACTGAAATCTTCGCCCAACCTCGATGCGGTCACCGCCTATGCCGATTACTGGCTGTCGGGCGGTCCGGCTGTGGCTGTGTCCGAACAGGGCTACTACTCGCCCAACGACAAGGTCAAGGCTGTCATGGCCCCCGAGAAGTATGCCTTCTGGTACGAAGGCGCTCCGTGGGTTGGCCCGGAAGATCGCGGCATCAAGGAAGGCGATCTGCGCGACGGCGGCTCGCTCGCGACCCGTGCGGCGAACGTCGCTTACTGGCACCAGTGGCCGGATGAGTATGACCTGTTGATCCAGAAGTGGGACGAATTCCTGTCCGCTTGATCAGCAAAATCCGGGTCGGGGCTTTTGCCCCGACCCACCCCCTACAAAAAACGCATCGAACGCCCTGAAAGCAAGGACGCATAACTTGGCCTACGACCTGCAACTTTCGCATATCGGCAAGGTTTACGACAACGGCACGCCGGCCGTGATCGATTTCAATCTTGACGTTGAAAAGGGCGAATTCATTGCGTTCCTTGGCCCGTCAGGCTGTGGCAAGACCACCACCTTGCGCATGATCGCGGGGTTCGAGACCATTACATCGGGCGATCTGATGATCCGGGGCAAGCGGGTGAATGACCTTGACCCCGAACAGCGCCCGACCTCGATGATCTTCCAGAATTACGCGCTCTTTCCGCACATGACCGTGCGCCAGAATGTGCATTTCGGACTTGAGGTGAAAAAGACTCCGCAGGCCGAAGCCAACCGCAAGGTGGACCGTATTCTCGACAAACTGGGCCTGACCGAAGTGGCCGATGTGCGCCCGACGCGCCTGTCTGGTGGCCAGCGTCAGCGCATTGCGCTGGCTCGGTCATTGGTGGTTGAGCCTGATATTCTTTTGCTGGATGAACCGCTTGGCGCGCTGGATGCCAATCTTCGCAAAAGCATTCAGAACGAATTGAAGCTGCTGCAGCGTGATCTGGGCATCACATTTGTGTTTGTCACCCATGCCCAATCCGAGGCCTTGGCGCTGTCTGATCGCATCGTGGTGATGAACGCAGGTCGGGTGGAACAGATCAGCCCGCCGCGTGAGTTGTATACCCGGCCCTCCAGCCTGTTCGTGGCGCGCTTTATCGGGGCCAATACGTTGATCTCCGGCAAAGCTGGCGCGACTGAGGGTGGCAAGGTGAAGGTCAGCTCCGCCTTTGGTCCGCTTGTGGCGGTGGAACACGGTCCCGCAGTGGCGTCAGGCGCTTCGGTTTCCATCGTCTTGCCAGCCGAGGCCATGCAAATCCTGCCGGGCACCATGCCTGTAAACGAGGTTCGTGCAAGCTTTGGTGAGAATGTTATTCCTTGCCAGAGCAATCGCTTGCAGCTGGTCGGCCATATCATGCAAATCGCGCTGACCCTGCCAAATGGCGATGCGGTCAGCCTTGAGGGCCATGCCGACAAATACCGTGGCCTTTTGGTGGCTGGGCAGGCCGGCTTTGTCGCTTGGGCACCGCAAGACGCCACGCTGATCGTTGAATAAGGGGGCGGACATGTCGATCGGCACTGTTCAAGATCTGGCAAGCGCCCTGCGCGAGGGGCGCCGCGATCCGGTTGATCTGGTGGCTGAGGTGTTTGATCGCATCGACACCCACAATGATCCTGCGCTCTTTATCCGCACGTTGCGCCCCCGCGCCGAAGCTGAAGCCCGTGCATCGCGTGAGAGGTTGCGTGCCGGCAATCCGGCCAGTTTGGTGGACGGTGTGCCTTTGGCGTGGAAGGATCTGTTTGATCTGAAAGGCTCGGTGACCACCGCAGGGTCGGCCGTGTTGCGCGAGGCGGCGCCTGCGACCGCTGATGGCGCCCTTGTCAATGCCGCGATGCGCGCGGGCATGGTCAGTGTGGGCGCGGTCAACATGACCGAGTTTGCCTATTCGGGCATTGGGCTGAACCCCCATTACGGTACCCCGCGCAATCCCTGTGATCCTAAGGTGGCACGGTCTCCGGGCGGGTCCTCGTCGGGCTCAGGGGCGGTGGTTGCGGCAGGTATCGTGCCGGTCGCGATTGGCACGGATACGGGTGGGTCGATCCGGATCCCGGCGGCGTTCAATGGGGTTGTTGGCTTCAAGACCTCGACCGGCCATTACCCAATGGAAGGCGTTTTCCCGCTGTCGCGCACCCTTGATACGCTGGGGCCTTTGGCGCAGAGCGTGGCGGATTGCGTTTTGACCGACGCTGCCTTGCGGGGCCTGGCCGCGCCATCGGTGGCCGCCGCACCGCTGGAGGCGCTGGATTTCGTTGTCCCTGACAGCTTTATGTTCGACGATCTTGCACCTGCCGTCGCGGCAAACTTCGATGCCGCGGTTGCGCGGTTGACAAAGGCCGGCGCACGGGTGCGTGCCATCGCGTTGCCCGAATTGCATGAGGTGTCCGCGTTGATGGGCCGATACGGCCCGCTCACCTCGGCCGAGGCGATGGATGTTCATAAGGAGCGCCTAGCCGGGCCGGATATTGCCCGCATCGACCCCCGCGTCGTGCGCCGTATTCGCATGGCCGAGGCGATGTCAGCGGTCGATCTCATTCGCCTGACCCAAGGGCGCCGTGACTGGATTGCGCGCATGAATGCGCGCTTGGGCAATGCCATTCTGATTTGTCCCACGACCCCTTCGGTCGCCATGCCGATTGCGCCGCTTGAGGCGGATGTTGAACTGTTTTTCCATCACAACTTCCGCACCCTTCGCAACACGGCCATCGGCAATTTTCTGGATTGGTGCGGCATGGCCATCCCGAATGGGCAGGACAGTGACGGCATGCCCACCGGCTTTATGATGTGCGCCCCGCATGGGCAGGACCGCGCCGTTCTTGCGGCTGGGCTTGCCATCGAACCCCTTGTGCGCGGCTAAGCGCATCAAATGACGACACTATTCACAGGAGGATAAGGACCATGGCTAAGAAAATAATGTGCGCCTTCGGCACCGATATTGACTCGGTTGCTGGTTGGATCGGGTCATATGGCGGTGGCGACAGCCCGTCCGACATTCAACGCGGCATCTTTGCGACCGAAGTGGGCGTGCCGCGCCTGCTGCGCTTGTTCAAGAAATATGACCTCAAGACCAGCTTCTTCATCCCAGGCCACAGCCTTGAAACCTTCCCGAAGGAAATGGAGATGATCGTCAAGGACGGTCACGAAGTGGGCGCGCACGGCTATCTGCACGAAAACCCCATCGCCATGACCCCGTCGCAGGAAGAGGACGTGCTGGTCAAGTCGATCGAACTCATCAAGGGCCTGACCGGCCAAGCCCCGCGCGGCTATGTGGCCCCGTGGTGGGAAATGTCGAATTCGACGGCGGCGCTGTTGCTCAAGCACGGCTTCACCTATGACCACAGCCAAGGCTACCGTGACTTCCAGCCCTTCTATGCCAAGGTCGGCGACAGCTGGAACACCATCGACTATTCCAAGACCGCCAAGGAATGGATGCATCCCCTGAAGCATGGCAAGGAAATCGACCTCGTTGATATTGCCGCCAACTGGTATGTCGATGACCTGCCGCCAATGATGTTCATGAAAAAGGCGCCGAACAGCCACGGCTTCGTCAACCCGCGCGACATTGAAGAAATGTGGCGTGACCAGTTCGACTGGGTCTACCGCGAAATGGATTACGCGGTGTTTGCCTTCACCATCCACCCCGATGTGGCGGGCCGTCCACAGGTTCTGCTGATGCTGGAGCGCCTGATCGAATACATCTCCAAGCATTCGGGCGTGGAATGGGCAACCTTTGAGGACATAGCCAATGATTTCCGCAAGCGTTACCCCTTCGGCGGCAAAGCCCGCCCCGAGGTGATCTGATCTATTGGCCGGGGCAGCCAGGGGCTGCTCCGGCCAATCCTTGAAAGGACCTAGGATGTGCAACGCCTGCGGCAATCCTGCCGTGCCGGGCCACTGGACGGACGCCGGGGCTGCGACGCCGGGTGATCGTTTGCGTGCACGTTTTCATCGGGTTGGTGTTCTGAACGCCATTTTGCGCCCTTATGGGCTGACTGCCCATGACGGTGGCGTGGTCCCCGGTATCCAGCTCTCGACTCTGTCAGGCGCCGGCGTGATCGTGCAAAATCTGGCCGAAGTCTGGACCGAGGCGGAACGGCTGATCGGCCGTCCGATTGATCCGTTGGACCCTCGGTATCTCAATGCCGATTGAGACGCCCGAAGGGCGCCTGCGGCTGACGGTTCTGGGCGGCTATCTTGGGTCTGGCAAGACCACTTGGCTGCGACACCAGCTTCATGCGGGAACCTTTGGGCCGAACGTCCATGTGATCGTGAACGAGGCTGCCGAAACCCCTGTGGATGATGCGCTTTTGGGCAAGGTCACGCTTTTGGCGGGCGGGTGCTGTTGCTGCGCGGGCCGTCCGGCGCTGATTTCGGCCTTGCGCGCCTTATGTGATGACCGCAGCCGCGAGGGCGGGGCGCGGTTTGACAGGATCGTGCTGGAAACCAGTGGTCTGGCCGACCCTGCCGCGATCGTCGCGGCTATTCAGGCCGATCCGGTCTTGGTCAACCACATTCTCATTGGGGAGACGTTGGTGGCGGTGGACGCCTTGCATGCGTTGGCGCAACTGGCGAGTGAGCCCTTGGGGCGGCGGCAGGTTGGTGCGGCGGATCAGTTGATCCTGACCAAGACTGACGCCTGCGCGCCGGGTGAATTGGCGGCACTGCGGGTCACCTTGGGCCAGTTGAACCCCGGGGCACAGATTTCAGCGGCGGTGTTGGGTGAAACGGTGGCCCTGCCGCCCTTGCCTCCCGGCACCTTGGCTGCTGCCTTGCCGCCCTTGCCCGAAGAGGATGCACGAGGCCCCATCCTGCCCACCCAGATCGCGGTCGATCCCAGTCTTGACTGGTCCGCCTTCGCGCTGTGGTTGTCAGCCCTTCTTCATGCGCGCGGTGATGATCTGGTGCGTGTCAAAGGTGTGATCCGCACGCCTGCGGGGCGGCTTTTGCTGCAAACCGTGCGCAAGGTCGTGCAATCGCCCGAGATCTTGCCAGAAACCACGGATCCGGGGCAGGATAACCGGATCGTCTTTATCGGTCGTGGCTATGAGCCGCGCGATCTGACGCGCTCGCTTTATCACTTCCTTGGCCGCCCAATTCCGGCTGCCTTGAAGCATTCCTAAGAAAGGTCCGCACATGCCTTGCACCATCCGTCCCCTGCGCGCAACTGATGAGGCCGACTGGCGGCGTTTGTGGACGGGCTATTTGGAGTTCTACAAGACCTCGGTGCCTGAGGCGGTCTATGTCTCGACCTTTGCCCGGCTGCTTGGCGATGATGTCCTCGATTTCAACTGCCTGGTGGCCGAGGTGGACGGCAAGATGATTGGCTTGACGCATTACCTGTCGCACCGCCACGCGTGGAAGATTGAAGAGGTGATCTACCTGCAGGACCTTTATGTTGATCCTTCAGTGCGCGGCACTGGGGCAGGGCGGGCGCTTATCGAGGCGGTCTATGCCGTTGCCGATGCGGCTGGCACGCCAGCGGTCTATTGGCTGACGCAGGATTTCAACACGCAAGCCCGCCAGCTTTATGACCGCATCGCGCAGGTCACGCCCTTCATCCGCTACAACCGCAAGCTCTGAGAGTTTATCCGACTAGATCACCGGGGGCAGGGTGGCGCCAGACCTGCATCAGTCCCAGCCTCACATGCGTGAAATCTGCTTCATGGATGCAGCCCATGCGTTCGGCCAGCCGGATTGAGCGCGTGTTGCCCGGATCAATCAGGCTGATTGCGGTGGGCCAGTTGAGTGTCTCATACGCATAACGGCGGGCGGCAAAAGCCGCCTCCAGCGCAATGCCGCGCCCTTCGGCGGGGCCCATCAGCACCCAGCCTACCTCGGGTTCTGGCCAGCCTTCGGGGTGCCAAAGACCCACATGGCCGCAAAAGACGCCCGTGGCCTTTTCCTCAACCGCCCAGAACCCAAACCCTCGCAAGGCCCAGTGGCCCAGATGGGTTGCCAGCCCCCGCCACGCCAGTTCGCGCTGCATCGGCCCGCCGATGAACCGCGAGCGGTCGGTTGCGTAGAACTCGGCAAAAGCATCAAAATCGGTCTGCCGATATTCCCGCAAGATCAGGCGTTCGGTCTCAAGCGAGGGGATGGTTATGGTAAAGGGCATTCCAAGAGCACCTTCTTTGGTTGCAAGGGTCTGGGGGCCGTTCAGGTCAGTGTGACCTCGGCACTGCCGATGCCGTTGATCTCGACGGCCACCACATCGCCAGCCTTGACAGGGCGCACGCCCAGCGAAGTGCCGACAGCGATGACATCGCCGGGCCTCAGCGTCATGTCTTGTGACAGATGGTGGACGATCTCTGCCGGTGAGAAGATCATGTCGGCGGCGGGGTAGGATTGGCGCTCGCGCCCGTTGACCAGTGTGCGGATTGTCAGGTCGCGCCAGTCAAGGCCGGGGGCGATCGTGGGGCCGATGACGCCAAAACCATCGAAGCCCTTGGCGCGGCTCCATTGGGGAAATGTGGGATCGGCGTTCAGAATGTCCAAGGATGTCAGGTCGTTGATGCAGGTGTAGCCATAGATCGCGGCTTCGGCTTCGGCCAGGGTGGCGTTGCGGCAAGGGGCACCGATCACGACGCCCAGCTCGCCTTCAAAGATCACCCGGCCCGCATGGGGCGGGAGGGCAACCATTGCGCCATGGCCGACGATGGAGGTGTCAGGTTTGAGGAACCACAAGGGCGCGGTGGGAATCGCCAGACCGTTTTTCTCTGCCGCCGCGTGGTAGTTGTTCCACAGCCCGATAAATTTTCCAGGTTGGCAGGGGGCCAGACGGGTAGAGCCGGTCAGGCTTTCCGTGGGTCCTGCCGGGGTGCTGCTGGCAAAGCCCGCCATGGGTTGCAACTCGGTGTCAGTCAGGACGCCGGACAGGATGCGTCCGTCTGCAGTTTGAATACGGCCCCATGCCATGTCTTGTCTCCTGTCGTTGCGGGCCTTGCTGACATGTGCCGGCCCTGACGCAAGGCGCATCAGGGCTGGCAAGCTGCGGTTAGGCCAGAATATCGACGAGGGTTTTCGACGGCCGCATTACAGCGACCGTCTTGGCCTCATCGGTGTGGTAATAGCCGCCCAGATCCACCGGCTTGCCCTGACCTGCGGCCAGTTCTGCCAAGATCTTGGCTTCGTTGTCCGCCAGCGCCTTTGCGATGGGTGCGAAATGGGCGGCCAGTTCGGCGCTGTCGGTTTGCGCGGCCAAAGCCTGCGCCCAGTAAAGCGCAAAGTAGAAATGGCTGTCGCGGTTGTCGGTCTGGCCCACGCGGCCTTTGGGAGATTTGTCATGATCCAAGACGCCTTGGGTCGCAGCATCCACAGCCTTGCCCAAGACGCGAGCCTTTTCGTTGCCTTTGACATCGGCAAGGAATTTCAGGCTTTCGCCAAGCGCGCAGAATTCGCCCAAGGAATCCCAGCGCAGGTGGTTTTCTTCGACCAACTGCTGCACGTGCTTGGGCGCCGAGCCACCCGCGCCGGTTTCAAACATTCCGCCGCCGTTCATCAGCTTGACGATCGACAGCATCTTGGCCGAGGTGCCCAGTTCCATGATCGGGAAGAGGTCGGTCAGATAGTCGCGCAGCACGTTGCCGGTGACGGCGATGGAGTTTTCGCCCTTGCGGATGGTTTCCAGCGACAGACGCGTCGCCTCGCGCGGGGCGAGGATCTGGAACTTGTCGGCCACGCCTGCCGCCGCGAGGATCGGCTTGACGTATTTGATAAGCTCGGCGTCATGTGCGCGGGTGGCGTCCAGCCAGAAGATTGCCTGACAGCCCTCGGCCTTTTGCCGGTCAATCGCCAGACGGACCCAGTCTTCGATGGGGGCCTTGCGGGTCGAGGCTGCGCGCCAGATGTCGCCCTTTTCCACGCTGTGCTGGTGCAGCGTATCGCCATTGGCTGCGATCATCCGCACCACGCCATCGGCAGCGATTTCAAAGGTGGTGGGGTGCGAGCCGTATTCCTCGGCCTTTTGCGCCATCAGGCCGATGTTCTGCACGGTGCCTGCGGTCGCCGGATCAAGCGCACCGGTTTTCTTGAAATAGCTGATCGTTTCGTCATAGACGGCGGCGTAAGAGCTGTCTGGAATAACACAATTGGTGTCAGCGGCTTTGCCATCTGGCCCCCAGCCCTTGCCGCCGGCGCGAATAAGTGCGGGCATCGAGGCGTCGACGATCACGTCCGAGGGCACATGCAGGTTGCTGATGCCCTTGTCGGAATTCACCATATACATCGGCGCGCGGTCGGCGATGGTGGCGGCAATATCAGCCTCAATCGCGGCGTGGTTGGGCATGGTGGCCACGCGGTCCATCATGGCGCCAAGGCCCGAGTTGGCGTCAACACCCGCCGCAGCCAGCGCCGCGCCGTGCTTTTCAAACACGGGTGCCAAGAACACCTTGACCGCATGACCAAAGATGATCGGGTCCGACACCTTCATCATCGTGGCCTTGAGGTGGAGCGAGAACAAAACGCCCTTGGCTTTGGAGGCAGCGACCTGTTCGGTCAGAAACGCCTGCAGGGCCTTTGCTGACATGAAGGTGCAATCCACAACGGTGTCAGCGGGGTATTTGATGCCGTCTTTCAACACGGTGACTGTGCCATCTTTGGCCACATGTTCGATGCGTGCCGCACCCGCCTGTGCGTCGCTGAGCGTAACCGAGGTTTCATTCGAGCGGAAATCGCCGCCGGACATGGTGGAGACGTGGGTCTTGCTGTCGGCTGACCAGGCACCCATCGAATGGGGATTGGCCTTGGCAAAGTTTTTCACCGCCACGGCTGCGCGGCGGTCCGAGTTGCCTTCGCGCAAGACCGGGTTCACCGCCGAGCCCTTGACCGCATCATAGCGGCGGCGGGTTTCTTTTTCGGCGTCGGTGCTGGGGTTCTCGGGGTAATCGGGCAGGTCATAGCCCTGCGCCTGCAGTTCTTTGACTGCAGCAATCAGTTGCGGGGCCGAGGCCGAGATATTCGGGAGTTTGATGACGTTGGCCTGTGGCGTGGTGACCAAGGTGCCAAGCTCCGCCAGATCGTCGCTTTGACGCTGGGCTGCGGGCAGGTGGTCGGAAAAGGCAGCAATGATCCTGCCCGCGAGCGAGATGTCGCGCGTCCCAATCGAAACCCCGGCTGCCGCGGCAAACGTGCGGATGATCGGCAAGAGTGACGCCGAGGCCAGTTGGGGTGCTTCGTCAACCTTGGTGACGATGATATCGGGTTGGGTCGGGTTGGTCATGGTCTGGCCTTTGTCCAAAGAACGATTGTCAGTGCGGATTCGCCGCTTTTTGCCGCATCGCGGCGCGAAAGAACAGCGCTACCCTAAAGCGATTGGCCGCCGACCGAAAGCGACAGTATGACTTGCGCATGCGACATTGCGGCGCGAAAGGGCTGCGCCGCAATGTCTGCAGACCAAATCGCGCTTAAACAACCTTGACCACAAGGCTGCCCAAGCCCTCGATCGCGGCTTCCATCACATCGCCGCGCACAACGGCACCAACACCGGAGGGCGTGCCGGACATGATGACATCGCCGGCCTGAAGCTCAAAGTATTCCGACAGGTAGGAAATCATTTCAGGCACTTTCCAGATCATCTGATTCATGTCGCCCTCTTGCTTGAGCGCGCCATTGACCTTCAGCTCGATCCGGCCGTGGTCCAGATGGCCGACCTTTTCGACCGAATGTAGCGGACCTACCGGGCCCGAACGTTCAAACGCCTTGCCAATCTCCCACGGCCGCCCCTGCTTTTTCGCCTCGCCCTGCAGGTCGCGGCGCGTCATGTCCAGCGAAACAGCATAGCCCCAGACATGGTTCAGGGCCTGATCGAGCGGAATGTTGGAGCCGCCGGATTTCAGCGCGACGACAAGTTCCACCTCGTGATGCACGTCCGAGCTGTGCGGCGGATAGGGGAACTCACCGGTCGAATCGAGGTTGTTGGGGTTCTTTTGAAAGAAGAACGGCGCCTCACGGTCTGGGTCATGCCCCATCTCGATTGCGTGGGCCGCATAGTTGCGACCGATGCAATATACACGACGTACAGGAAACGCGCCGCCGCCACTAACCGGAATGGAGGGCGTTTTCGGCGCGGGAATCACGAAATCAGGCATGTCTTACCTCTTGCAGGACGGGGTGAGGCAGACCCTATCGCAGCGATTGGTCCAAATCAATCCTGAACCTATCGCATTTTCATGCATTATGTAGACCAATTTCTGATTGATTGGGGTAGTAATAGGGTGTATCCAGTTAAATCTGGGCAAATTGGTTGACCAATATAGGGAATGGTTGATGTCAGATCAGGTATCCGACGACCTTGATCCGGTGGCGCGGCTTCGGTCGTTCATCATGGAAGGCGGGCATCCGCGCGGTGGCAGGTTGCCGCCGGAACGGCATCTGACCGAAGAGCTGGGCATGAGCAGGACCACCCTGCGCAAGGCGCTGGACTCGCTTGAGCGGGATGGGTTGATCTGGCGGCATGTCGGCAAGGGCACCTTCGTGTCGGATGGCTCTGGCCCCAAGGCGCCGAGTTCCGCCATGTCGGAACTTGGCCGACAGCTTACCCCGTTCCGGATGATGCGCGCGCGCTTGGCCATCGAGCCTGCGATTGCGCGCGAAGCGGCGGTCAATGCTTCGGGCGAGGCGCTGCAGCGCATGCAGTGGGCCATTGATCGCGCCAAGTCCGCGACCACTTGGAAAGACTATGAAACACAGGATGACCTGTTCCACCGCGCCGTGGCAGAGGCCAGCGACAACCTCTTGCTCTTGACGCTGTTTGACCAGTTGAACGAGGTGCGACGCGCCGTCGCCTGGGGCAGCGTGACCCGTGAAAGCGTGCATCCGTCGCCCGATCATTCCAGCTTTGCCGAGCATGATGAGATTGCCGCGGCAATTACCAACCGTGATGCGAGCGCTGCCTATGAGGCGATGCGTCGGCATCTGGGTTCGGTGGCCAAACGACTTTTTGGCGAGGTTTGACGACGAGACAGACGAAACCACCGGGGACGGGACGTTACGAAGCCTGCCTCGGAAGAACTGGAAGCAACCGGATTTCTCAGGGAGGAGAATCATGAAGACTTTCTTTGCTAAGCTTGCCAGTGTCGCGCTTGCGACCACTGTGCTTGTGTCCGCAGCCCAGGCCGAAACGATTCGTATCGCTTTGGCTGAACCGCCGTCAGATGAAATGGCCGCCTTCTTCGTGGCGCTGGATCGCGCCAAGGCGAACGGGTTGGACTATGAATGGACCGCCTTTGCCGAAGAAGAACTGGCCATTCAGGCCGTTCTGAGCGGCGATATGGATATCGCCTTTGGCACCCCCTATGCCGCCATGCAACGCTCCAAGGCTCCGGTTCGGATCATCTTCCAGTTGTCGCGTCTGGTGTTCTTCCCGGTGACCACCAAGGAGTTCAACACGCTTAAGGATCTGGATGGCCAGCCGATCATGCTGCACTCGCGCGGCGGCGGCACTGATTCCATCGCCAACGTGATCGAAGACCGCGAAGGCATCACCTTTGGTGAACGCTCCTATGTTCCGGGCTCGGGCAACCGCGTGGCGGCCATGCTTGCAGGTCAGGCCAATGCGACGATCCTTGACCTGTCCAACCGCAACAAGATCATCGCCGAAGCCGGCGACCGGTTCAACTCGCTGCCGATGTTCGAAGTCAAGGCCAGCGACGAGGCTCTGTTTGCCAACCTTGACTGGATCAAGGAAAACGAGGCTGCGGTGAACACGCTGGTCAAGGCGCTGCACAGCACTTGGGCGGACATGTCGAAAGACCCGACGATCATCTCCAAGCAGACCGATCCGAATGGCCCGATTGGCCAGCTTCCTGCCGAAGTTCTGGCCGAGCTGGACGGGTTCTACACCGAAGCCGTTGCGGGCGGTCTTTATGACCCGAACGGCGGTGGCCGTGACGCCGCAGCCGCCGATCTGGAATGGTACGCGCTGTCGGGCCAGCTGGAAGGCGACCCGGCGACGTTGAACCCCGAGGACTTTTGGTACTTCGCGCCGCTTGACGCTGCGATGCAGTGATCCTGCGCTGATACCGCTGTCGGCGCAGTTTGCGCCGGCAGCCCCTCCCCCCCCTTAAGGCCCCAGCCTTAAGGCGGAACCCAAACCCGATGAAGCACCGTCCCCTTCTTCTGAAACTGTTGTCCGCAGCGCTGGTCTTTGGCGCGTGGGAAATCGCTGGCCGCGTGCCGATCAGCTATTCCTTCCCGACCTTTCTGGAATCCATGAGCGCCTTGCTTGCCATGGCTTTGGATGGAACCTTGTTCGTCGCCTATGGCGAAACCCTGCGGCCTTTGGTGGTTGGGGTGGCCATTTCGGCGGTGTTCGGCATTGGCATGGGCCTGTGGATTGGCTTGAGCCGGGGCTTTGAATGGCTGTTCTCGCCCATCTTCATCGTGGCCCAAGCCGCACCCCTGGCGGCGCTTATCCCCATTCTTGTGATGGTCTACGGCATTGGCCTGACATCCAAGGTCTTTGTGGTGTGCATCATGGCCATGCCGGTGATCGTGCTGAACACTGCTTCGGCGGTGCGCAACACGCCCGGTTCTTTGAAGGAAATGGCGACCTCCTTCATGGCGCGTGACCGCGATGTGCTGTTGAAGATCATCCTGCCCGCCGCCTCGCCGGTGATCTTTTCGGGCCTGCGCCTTGGGGTGTCGGCGGGCTTTATCGGCGCCATTCTGTCAGAGCTGAAAATCACGCCCACAGGTGTGGGCGACATCATCACCTACAGCCGGTCGATTGCAGATTATCCCAGCATGTATGCGGCGATTTTCTCGATCATCCTGCTGGCGGTCATTTTTCTGAACCTGCTGGAAAAGCTGGAAAACATACTCTTCGAAGGGAACAACCGTGGCTATGCCTCAGATTAAGCCAGATACCCGCCCCACCACCGACAGCGCCGTCTCTGTGCGGAATGTGTCCAAGGTCTATGGTGACGTGCAGGCGCTGAAAGACTTGTCGCTTGAGTTTCCGCGTGGCGAGTTGACCTCGCTTTTGGGGCCGTCGGGCTGTGGCAAGACCACGCTTCTGAAGATCATCGCGGGGCTTTTGCCCGCCACTTCGGGCGAGATCGAGGTGAACGGGACCAAAGTCACCGGACCCGGCCCGGACCGGTCCTTCGTGTTTCAGGACTTTGCGCTTTTGCCTTGGGCCAGTGTGATCCGCAACGTGGCCTTCGGGCTGGAATTGCGCGGTGTCGCCAAATCCGAGCGCGAGGCGATTGCCGAGAAATACATCCGCGAAGTGGGCCTTGCCGGGTTCGAACAGAAGTATCCGCATCAGCTTTCAGGCGGCATGCGCCAGCGCGTCGGTCTTGCGCGGGCGCTGTCGGTGAACGCGGAAGTTTTGCTTCTGGACGAGCCCTTCTCGGCCGTGGACGAACAAACCCGCCGCAAGTTCCAAGAGGACCTTTTGGAGCTGGTCAAAAACGAGAAGAAAACCTTCATCTTCGTGACCCACTCCATCGAAGAAGCGGTCTATGTCTCGGACCAAATCGCCATTTTGTTGCCGCGGCCCAGCCGGGTGTCGGAGATCATTCGCCCGTCAAGCTTCCGCGACAAGAGCGTGGACAACATTCGCCGGGATCCTGAATACCTCGATATCGTGGACCGGATCTGGGCGTCGTTGCGCAGCTATGTGGAGTAACTGAGCGATGCAAGTCCTGGGCTATAAGCTTCCCGCCCTGTCCTCGTTGATCCTGTGGGCGCTGCTGTGGGAGGTCATCGGTCAGCTTGAGTTGACCTTCTTCATCCCGCCGATTTCAGAGGTCTTCGTCACGCTGTTCGGCCTGTTGCCGACGCCTGCGTTTCTGAATGCGCTGGCGGTCACGGGGTACACTTTTGTGGCCGGGGTCTTTTTCGCCATCGTGATCGGAATTCCGGTTGGTATCTTGATGGGCAAGAACCGGATTCTGGACGAATTGCTGCTGCCTTGGGTGAACATCTTCATCTCGGCCCCGCTGACGGCGCTGGTGCCGGTGCTGATGGTGCTGTTCGGCTTTGGTCCCCGCACGGTGATTATCACCACCACCCTGTTCGCGATCTGGATCATCATCTTGAACGCTCGGGCGGGGGTGCGGCAGATCAACCGTTCGATGGTGGAAATGGCGCGCAGTTTTGGCGCCAGCCCGATGGATGCCTTTGTGAAGGTCTACTTCTGGGCGGCCTTGCCGGAAATTCTGGGCGGGGTGCGGATTGGCGTCATCCGCGCGGTCAAGGGTGTCATCATCGGTCAGCTTCTGATTTCCATCGTCGGTTTTGGCGCCTTGTTCGAGCTTTACGCCAGCAAGTTCCTGATGGCGGAATTCTGGGCGATCTTGATCGTTCTTTTTGGTCTGGCCTTTGCCTTGTCCGAGTTCCTAGCCTATCTAGAGCGTAAAGTATCTTACTATGCAGCGGCGCGTTAACGCCGCTGCATGGACCTTGCCACAGGGCTGACAGAAAAGAGATTGACGATGACAGCAACGCTTGCGGCCCTTTTGGCCGATAAGGATGGGGCTTCAAAAGCGCTGGGCGCTCCGGGCCGGGACTGGATGACCTTTGGCGATCTGCGCGCGCTTTCGGCCGATGTGGCGGCCAGCTTGCGCCGGTTTGGCATTGGGGCGGCGGACCGGGTGGCGATCGTGCTTCCCAACGGGCCAGAGATGGCGGCGGCCTTTGTGACCATCGCCCAAGCGGCGGTGACCGCACCCTTGAATCCTGCCTACACGCGCGATGAATACAGCTTTTATCTCGACGACCTCAACGCCAAGGCGCTGGTGGTCCCAGAAGGCTATGACGGGCCCGCCTTGGCGGCGGCAGAACCTTTGGGGCTGGCGATCTTGCGGCTGCATCCGGTGGCGGGTGGCCCTGCGGGTCAGTTCCGCCTGACCGGCACGCTTGCGGTCCAGCCCGCCCCGGCGGGCTTGCCCGGTCCGGACGCGACGGCGCTGATCCTGCACACCTCGGGCACCACATCGCGGCCCAAGATCGTGCCGTTGCTGCAATCGAACCTTGTCGCCTCGGCGCGCAACATCGGGGCCTCGCTGGCGCTGACGTCTGCAGACCGTTGCCTGAACGTGATGCCGCTGTTCCATATCCACGGGCTGATTGCGGCGGTCAGTGCCTCGCTGGCCGCGGGGGCATCGGTCTGGTGTGCGCCGGGCTTTGATGCGCTGAAGTTCTTTGGCTGGATGGGTGAGGCCAAGCCCACCTGGTACACTGCGGTGCCGACCATGCATCAGGCGATCTTGTCGCGTGCCGGTCGCAATGCCGAAGTGATTGCCGCCCATCCCTTGCGGTTCCTGCGCTCGTCCTCGGCGTCGTTGCCCGCGCAGGTGATGCTGGAGTTGCAGGCGACCTTCAACGCCCCGGTGATCGAGGCCTATGGCATGACCGAAGCCACCCATCAGATGGCCTGCAATCCCTTGCCGCCGCGGGCGCAAAAGCCCGGATCTGTCGGCGTGGCCGCGGGCCCCTTGCTGCGCATTGCCCATGAGGTGGAAAACCGCCTGATCGAGGGCACGGGTGAGGTGGTGATTTCAGGCGCCAACGTCACGCCGGGCTATGAAAGCAACCCTGATGCCAATGCCAAGAACTTCTTTCAGGCCGAGGGGTTGCGTTGGTTCCGCACCGGCGACCAAGGTGCCTTGGACGCGGAAGGCTATCTGTCACTGACCGGGCGATTGAAGGAAATCATCAACCGGGGCGGCGAAAAGATCAGCCCGCTTGAGGTGGATGGCGTGCTGTTGGATCATCCCGCGGTGCAGCAGGTGGTGGCTTTTGCCATGCCGCACCCAAAGCTGGGCGAAGAGGTGGCCGCCGCCGTGGTCCTGCGCGAAGGCCAGACGGCGACCGAACGCGAGATCCGCGATTTTGCAGCAAGCCGCATGGCCGATTTCAAGGTGCCGCGCAGGGTGATCATTCTGGAGGAGATCCCGAAGGGGGCGACTGGCAAGTTGCAGCGCATCGGATTGGCTGAAAAGCTGGGTCTGGGCCAACCGGCCTGACGCGGCAACAAGGGGCAGCACATGAAAATCTGCATTTTCGGCGCGGGTGCGATTGGCGGCTACATGGCCGTCAAGCTGGTGCAGGCGGGCGTCGATGTCAGCATCGTCGCGCGCGGGCCGCATCTGGCGGCGATCCAGTCGCGTGGTCTGACCCTGAAGGAGGACGGGGCTGACCCCGTCACCGTGCAAGTCCGCGCCAGCGCCAATGCCGCCGATCTGGGCGTGCAGGATTATGTGATTGTCACGCTGAAAGCCCATTCAGTGCCGCCCGTGGTGGCCGCGATGCAGCCCCTGATCGGGCCAGACACCACCATCGTCAGCGGGGTGAATGGCGTGCCGTGGTGGTATTTCCACAAGATCGGCGGGCCCTTGGAGGGCACGCGACTGCGCAGCGTTGACCCCGGCGATGTGCAGTGGAACGGCTTTGGTCCTGACCGGGTTTTGGGCTGCGTGGTCTATCCCGCCGCCGAGGTGGCGGAGCCGGGCGTGATCCGTCATGTCGAGGGCAACCGCTTTTCCTTGGGTGAGCCGGACGGGTCGAAGTCCGACCGCGCGAACGCGCTGTCTCAGGTCATGCAATCGGCGGGCCTGAAGGCACCGGTGCGCCCACGTCTGCGCGATGAGCTGTGGGTGAAGCTATGGGGCAACCTGTCGTTCAACCCGATCTCGGCGCTGACCCATGCGACGTTGGATGTCTTGTGCACCGATCCCGGCACGCGCGATGTAGCGCGGCGTATGATGGTTGAGGCGCAGGAGATTGCGGAAAAGCTGGGTGTGAGCTTTCCGATTGACGTTGATCGCCGCATTGAAGGTGGGGCTGCGGTGGGGGCGCATCGGACCTCTATGCTGCAGGATCTGGACGCTGGGCGGCCGATGGAGATTGATGCCCTTGTTGCCTCGGTGCAGGAGCTGGGCCGCATCACCGAAACCCCGACCCCGACAATTGACACCGTGCTGGCGCTGGTGGCGCTGCGGGGCCGTGTGGCGGGGCTTTACTAGGGCGTTCTTCGGGGCTTAGCAGGTGCCGTAAAATCCGCGAGAATAGCGGCAGTATTCCCGCGCCACGCCTGCGGCGATCATGGCGGCAGCAATGTCTTGACCATTTTCCAAGAAACACTGGCCAACCATGCGACGGTAGCGATCAGTGCCGCGGTCAAGACAGGTCAGTGTGTGGCCGTCGATCAGAGCGCGCATCGCGCTGGTTGCGGCCGACCCGCCGCGCTGCTTGCGTTCGGGGGCGTCCAATCCCCAGACCCGGACGGCGACATCCAGCCCCGACAAGCGGAAGGTATCGCCATCGGTCACCCGCAGCACGACGCCCGAGATCACCTGACCTTGGGCGAATGCGGGCGGCGCTGGCAGCGAAAAGACGCAGATAAGCGCGATGAGAAGCCGCGAGAGGGCGGGCTGGATCAGGGGTTTGAACCGGGACATGGACACCTCGGGGGAAAGCCTAACCCTGCGTCGGTCCGCTTGGAAACTATCGATGGAGAATAGGGTGAAGCGAAAGGATGCGGGGTGTGAGCGACAGTCGGGGTTAATC
>JBMSKG010000011.1:0-24304 GCA_049419625.1 Paracoccaceae bacterium
GCGAAAGATCTGCAACTGGCGCGCAAGCTCTTCATGAAAGAGCATAAAATGGTGTTCCGCGTGCTGCGCAGCATGCAGGACGCTTACTATAAATCCGACGAACGCCGCGAACGCTTTGTCAGCCTGTGCCATGACATCGACGTGCAGCGCCTGACGTTCGAGGCCTATATGAACAAGAAACTGGTCCGCGCCCGCCCAATGGCGCATCTGAAAATCGGCTTCAAGAACCTGACCCACCTTCTGGGCCTCGTCTCGCCGGTTCGCACATGACGGAAATGATCCCGGCCTGGGTCAATGGCACGCTGACGCAGGTCGAAAAGCTTGAGGTGCATCAGCGCGGGCTGCGCCACAAAGCCGTGTCCGTCTTTGTGATGCGCGGGCGCGAGGTCTTGTTGCAGCGCCGGGCCTTGGGCAAATACCACACGCCGGGGCTTTGGGCGAACACCTGCTGCACCCATCCCCGCTGGGGCGAGAGCGATCTTGCCTGCGCCGCCCGGCGGCTGCAGGAGGAACTTGGTATCAGCGGTCTGGCCTTGCAGCGCAGCGGCGGCATCGAATACCGCGCCGATGTGGGCGGTGGGTTGACCGAACATGAGGTGGTCGAGGTGTTTTCGGCCCAAGCGCCAGCCCATCTGACGCCCCAGCCCGACCCGGATGAGGTGATGCAAACCCGCTGGATCACGCTTGAGGCGCTGGAGGCCGAGGTTCAGGCCACGCCCGAAAAGTTTACCCCTTGGCTGCGGATTTATCTCGCCGAAGGCATGGCCGAAGCTGCCGTTTGACGGCGCCTTGCCCGTCTGAGGGCAAACGCGCGATAAACGTCAAATCCTGCGTGCGGTTTGCCCGAAAATTGCTTGTGCCCCATGCCTCTGCAAGTGACAGTTGCGGTATGGATGTCATCTCGCTTGTCGGCATCGTCGCCGCACTTTTCATTGTTATCAGCCTGAGCGAGCCTTTGGCCGATTGGTTTCGGCTGCCCTATACGGTGGTGCTGGCCATCATCGGCACGCTGATCGGTATCGGCGCGGCCTCGTTGTCCACGCCTGAAACGGCGCTGGGTGACCCGCTGATCGATCCCTTGGCCGCCGCCGAACGCCTTGAGGTAGCGATCCGCGCGAATGTCTTTTTGTACGTCTTGTTGCCGACCTTGCTCTTTCAGGTCTCGCTGGGGCTGAACCTGCGGCGCATGGCGGACGACTGGGTCCCAATCCTTGTGATGGCGGTGATGGCTGTGGTGGTATCAACCTTTGCCATCGGCCTTGCACTTTTGCCTTTCACCGAACTGTCGCTGGTCGCCTGCCTTCTCCTCGGCGCGATCGTGGCCACCACCGATCCTTCGGCCGTGGTCTCGATCTTTCGCAACATCGCCGCCCCCCAACGCTTGACCCGGCTTGTTGAGGGCGAGAGCCTGTTGAACGACGCCGCCGCCATCGCACTGTCCGGGTTTTTCCTGACCTTTGTCATGTTGGGGGTCCCGAACCCCACGCTGCAAGACGCTTTGGTGGGCTTTCCGACGATGATCTTCGGCGGCCTTGGTATTGGCTGGGTGTTGGGGCGTGTCTGCCTAAGCGTCCTAAGCAGGCTGGGCCGCTTTGCCTTGGCACAGATCTCGCTCAGCGTGGCCTTGCCCTACGTCACCTATCTGGTGGCCGATCAGATCTTTGGAGTCTCAGGGGTTGTGGCGGTGGTCATGGCAGGGATGACGCTGAACTACCTCGGGCCGGGGCGGATGTCGCCCAACAACTGGACCAATCTGCGAGAGCTTTGGGATGTGCTCGCCCACTGGGCTGGGGCGTTGATCTTTCTTCTGGCAGCACTTTTGGTGCCACGTCTTTTGGCGGAGTTTCGGCTTTACGATCTGTTCCTGATCGCAGTTGTGGTGGTGGCCGCGACGACGGCGCGGCTTTTCATGCTGTATGTGATCTTGCCACTTTTGACCGCACTTCGGCTGTCGCCGCGGGTGGATCGGCCCTACCGCTTGGCGATCCTGTGGGGGGGCTTGCGTGGCGCGGTGACCTTGGCACTGGCGCTGGCGGTCGCGGAAAACTTCCGCGTGCCTGAGGAGGTCAAACGCGATGTTGGTATTCTGGCCACTGGCTTTACGCTTTTCACGCTTTTGGTGCAGGGTACCACGCTGCGTCGGGTGATCTCTTATCTTGGGCTGGATCGGCTTGCGCCGATTGATCGGGCTCTGTCCAGCCAAGTGATCGCCGTCGCGCTGCAGAATGTGCGCGAAGAGGTGGCTGAAACCGCCCGCAACCATGATCTGACCCATGACATCGTGCGCTCCGAGGCCAAACGCTTTGCCGCGCGGCTGGACAGCGCGATCGAAAAGGCCGAGGCGGCCGATGACATTGCTGACCGTGACCGCATCACGCTGGGTCTTGTGGCGCTGGCTGGACGCGAACGTGACATGGTGCTGGAAAGCTTTCGTGAGCAGTTGCTCTCGCCGCGTTTGGTGGAACAGATGCTGTCGGATGCCGACCGCTTGATCGAACGCACGCGGGCGGGTGGGCGCGAAGAATACCGCGCGGCGGGCCGTCTCAGCCTCGCGCAGGGGCGCAGATACCGGCTGGCCAATACCTTGCACAGCCGGCTGCGAATTTCGGGCCCGCTGGCCCTGCTGACGGCGGATCGGTTTGAGGTCTTGCTGAACCTGCGCTTCGTGTTGCGTGATCTGCACAGCTATATCGAAACCAAGATCCGCCGCATTCATGGTCGGCGGGTGGCGGATCTTTTGCACGAACTCCTGCGCCGCCGCGAGGATGAGATCGAGGCCGCGCTTGAAGGCTTGCGGCTGCAATATCCGGGCTATGCGGAAAAGACGGAACGTCGTTTCTTGCGGCGCATCTCGTTGCGGCTTGAAGAGCGCGAGTATGATATCCTTTTGGCCGACGGCATCATCGGCACCGAGTTGCACACAACGCTGAAGCAGGGTCTTGCCACCGCCCGCCACGAGGCCGATCTGCGCCCGCATCTTGATCTTGCGGTGCAAAAATCCGACTTGGTGCGCCAATTCCCGCTGTTCACCGATATGGACGAGGACAGCCGCAAACGGTTGGCCCGCGCGCTGCGCACCCGCTATGTGCAACCCGGCGAGGTGCTGCGCCGCAAGCGCGACCTCCCGCGTGAGGTGTGTTTCATCGCAACCGGCGCGGTCGAGATCGAAACTGCCGGTCATCGGTTGCGTTTGGGCCGGGGCGACATGTTTGGCCAGTTGGCGCTCCTCAGCCGCCAAACCCCGCGCGCCCAAGTCACCGCCATCAGCCACACCACGCTGCTTGTGCTGGACGAATCCCGCTTTCGGCGCCTGCTCAAACGCAGCCAGAACCTGCGTGACGCTGTGGTGAAAAGTGCCGAGAAACGGGGGCTGGATGTTGCCAGCCTGCAGCTTTAGGGCTGGGCGAGGGGGTCTTGGCCCCCCTTCACCCGACACTAACGGGCACGTTTTCTGTCCGATAAGCTTTCAAGCCCACCCGGACACACGGACACCCAAGGTCTGGTGCAGCCCTATGGTGGATGGGGCCAAGGTACCCCCTAGGGGCTGGCGATGTCGGGCTTGCGGCTTATCACCGAATTGCCCGTACAAGCATGCCATTCCATCTCGAAACCGGCCTGATCTTCTTTACCGTAGCAGTAGCCGCGTTCGGACAAGAGATAGCCGACATAGTCACGAGCGCCACAGGCCATCCAGGTTTCCATGTCGTCGCCTGATCCGCCACGACACCGGGTATTGAGGATTACGACATCCTCAAGCAGCCGTGCTGTCTCATCGTCCTGCGCCAGTACAGGAAAGGCGGAGCCCATGAAAACGGCGATGCAAAGGGCCGCTTTCATGAAAGCCCCCTTACCGCGAAAACCTCTTATACTTCACCCGCTTCGGCTCCAGCGCGTCCGGTCCCAGACGGCGGATCTTGTCGGCCTCATATGCCTCAAAGTTGCCCTCGAACCATTCGACATGGGCATCGCCCTCAAACGCCAGAATATGCGTGCAAAGACGGTCCAGGAAGAAACGGTCGTGCGAAATGATGATCGCGCAGCCTGCGAAATCTTCGATGGCGGCTTCCAGCGCCTGCAGCGTTTCCACGTCCAGATCGTTGGTCGGTTCGTCAAGCAGCAGCACATTGCCGCCCGATTTCAACAGCTTGGCCATGTGAACGCGGTTGCGTTCCCCGCCTGACAAGAGGCCAACCTTCTTCTGCTGGTCGGTGCCCTTAAAGTTGAAGGCCCCGGTATAGACGCGGCTGTTCATCTGCATATCGCCCAGATGAATGACCTCAGCCCCGCCCGAGATTTCTTCCCAGACGTTCTTATTCGGGTCCAACGCATCGCGCGACTGGTCGACATAGGCCAGATGCACCGTATCGCCCAGCATGATCGTGCCCTCGTCAGGCTGCTCGCCGCCGGTGATCATGCGGAACAGGGTGGATTTACCCGCGCCGTTCGGCCCGATCACGCCCACAATCGCGCCCGGCGGCACAGTGAACGACAGATCTTCAATCAGCAAACGGTCGCCCATGGCCTTTTTCAGACCCTGAACCTCGATCACCTTGTTGCCCAGACGCTCGCCGTTGGGAATGATGATCTGTGCCTGCGAAGCGCGTTCGGTGACGGTTTGGCTGGCCATTTCGTTATAGCGCGCCAGACGCGCCTTGCCCTTGGATTGGCGGGCCTTGGCACCCGAGCGGATCCACTCCAGTTCTTTTTCCAGCGCCTTTTGCTTGGATTTGTCCTCGCGGGCCTCTTGGCTCATGCGCTTGGCCTTCTGCTCCAGCCATGCCGAATAGTTGCCCTCGTAAGGAATACCCCGACCGCGATCGAGTTCCAAAATCCAGGTCGTGATGTCATCCAGGAAGTAACGGTCATGGGTGACGATCAGGATCGTGCCCTTGTAGTCGATCAGGTGCTTTTGCAGCCAAGCAATGGATTCGGCGTCCAAGTGGTTGGTCGGTTCGTCCAGCAGCAGCATGTCAGGCTTTTCCAGCAAAAGCTTGCACAGCGCGATGCGGCGGCGTTCCCCGCCCGACAGCGTGGTCACATCGGCATCATCCGGCGGGCAGCGCAGCGCGTCCATGGCCACACCCACGGTCGCCTCGAGCTCCCACAGATTGCCCGCGTCGATCTGGTCTTGCAGCGCGGCCATCTCATCGGCGGTCTCGTCCGAGTAGTTCATGGCCAATTCGTTGTAGCGTTCCAGAATCTTGGTCTGTTCGGCCACGCCCAGCATGACGTTTTCCTTGGCCGTCAGGGCCGGGTCCAGATAGGGCTCCTGCGCCAGATAGCCGACCTTGGCGCCTTTGGCGGCCCAAGCCTCGCCTTTGAAGTCCTTGTCCATACCGGCCATGATCTTCAAAAGCGTCGACTTACCCGCGCCGTTCACCCCGACGACCCCGATTTTCACGCCGGGCAGGAAGTTCAGGTGGATGTTTTCAAAGCAGGTCTTGCCGCCCGGATAGGTCTTGGAGACGTTCTCCATGTGGTAGACATATTGATAGCTGGCCATGACGGGCTCCTGAAGGTGATCTTGCGGGTTGCGGGGTATGTAGCGATTGTTGTGGACAAGGGCAACGTGTGCGGGGATGGTGACGCCCGGATTCTGGAGGGGCCATGCGGGCGGGGTTTCCCATTGCGACGAAGGGCATGGTCATTGGCCTTTTGGGCGGGTCGTTTGATCCCGCCCATGAGGGGCATGCCCATATCACCCATGAAGCGATGAAGCGGATGGGGCTGGATCAGGTCTGGTGGCTGGTGACGCCCGGCAACCCGCTCAAGGCCCGTCAACCTGCGCCGATGGCCGAGCGTTTGGCGCGGGCGCACGCGGTGCTCAAGGGCCATCCGCGCATCAAGGTGACGGCTTTGGAACTGGCCTTGGGCACGCGGATGACCGCCGATACCATCGACCGGTTGCGGGCGATCTATCCCGGTGTCAAATTCGTCTGGTTGATGGGGGCCGATAACCTCGTGCAGTTCCACCGCTGGGGCCGTTGGCGCGATATCCTGCGCGCCGTGCCGGTGGGGATTTTGGCGCGGCCTGGGTCGGGTGTGGCGGCGCGGATGTCGGTGGCGGCGCAGTCGTTTCGGGTGCATAGGGTGCAGCGTGGCGAGGGGCTGGGGCGACAACGCCCGCCGGTCTGGGCCTTTGTCAACATGCCGATGAGTTCGGCCTCGTCCAGCGCCATTCGGGCGCGGGGCGAGTGGAAAGTTTAGCTGGCGGAACATTTAGGCGGGGCAGGGGCTTGGCACGAATGAAGGATCGGCGGGAATGATCGGCAGGCGGTCGCTGTTGGGCGGACTTTTGGCGGGTGTTGCCACGCCGCTTTGGGCCGAGGCCCCAAGCTCGGCGCCGCGCCCACCGCGTCGGCCCGAGCCGGGCGAGGACCGGGCGCTGAACCGCCTGATCGAGGCTGCCAAGCTTTCGGGCGCTTTGGCCTATGTGGTGGCGGACCGCGCCACGGGACGAATTCTCGCGTCTAAGGACGCCAATCTGCCCCTGCCGCCCGCCTCGGTCGCCAAGGCGATCACCTCGCTTTATGCGCTCGAGCAGCTTGGCCCCACCTTCCGTTTTCGCACCCGGCTGATGCGGCGGGGGGCGGTGGTGAACGGGCGGCTTGAGGGGGATCTTTATCTGGTGGGCGGGGGGGATCCGAACCTTGACACCGACGACTTGGGCGATCTGGCCGCAGCCCTTGCCGCCACGGGCCTGCGCGCAGTGTCAGGCCGTTTCATCGCCTGCGACGGGGCCTTGCCCGCCCATGCCCGCATCGCCGCCGATCAGCCTGACCATCTGGGCTATAACCCGGCAATCTCCGGGCTGAACCTGAATTACAACCGGGTGCATTTCGAATGGAAACCCACGGGGCAGGGCTGGCAACTGGCGATGGATGCCCGCGGCGAGCGCTTTGTGCCGCCCGTTTCCGGGGTCGCGGTGGCATTGGCCACGCGTGAGTTGCCAATCTTTGCCTATGAGGGCGGCGATCCGGTCGAGCGCTGGACCGTGGCCGAGCCTGCCTTGGGCAAGGGGGGCAGCCGCTGGTTGCCAGTGCGCCACCCCGCACACCATGTTGCCGAGGTTTTTGCCGTGCTGGCCGCCGCTCATGGCCTATCGCTGCCACCTGCCCAGATCGAGTCGCATCCGCCAGAAGATGCTGTCGAGATCGTGGCGCATGATGGGGAGGCGTTGACTGACGTTTTGACCGACATGCTGCGTTTTTCCACCAACTTGACCGCCGAGGCCGTGGGTCTGACGGCCAGCGGTGCAGGCAGTCTGATGGGATCCGCCGCCGCGATGAGCGACTGGTCGCGGCGGCGCTTTGGGCTGGGCGCGCGCTTTGTCGATCACTCGGGTCTTGGCGTGCAATCAACGATCACCGCCGAAGATCTCGTCAAGGTCATGTTGCGTGCCGATGCAGCCCGCCATGGCGACCTTTTGGCCGGGCTGATGCGCGAAAAGGGACTGGCCGATGACGAGGGCAAAGAGCTGAAATCCAGCCCCATTCGCATTCACGCGAAATCCGGCACGCTGAATTTCGTGTCCAATCTGGCGGGCTATGTCACCGCGCCGGGGGGAGAGCTGGCCTTTGCCATCATCGCCGCCGATCCCGCGCGCCGGGCCGCCGTGCCGATGGACGAGCGGGAAGAGCCCAAAGGCGGGCAAAGCTGGACCCGACGCGCGCGCCGTCTGCATCACCAGCTGATCCGCGCTTGGAGCAAGGCCTATCTCTGAGGCAGGACGCGCCTTTGGCGTAGAATGTGAAACGATTTCATAGGTTTATGGTGTTGTTATCCCACCCGCCTTTGGCTGCCTTCAGGCAGGCGCCCAACCTTTGCCCGGCCCCTACCCGACCCTTGGTAGTGCATTTGCACCATAGACAGAACGGGCCACTTGGCCGTCCTTTGGAAAAAAACACCAAGGGAGGAATACATGATTACCCTCAATCGTCGTCGCTTTTTGTTATCCTCTGCCGCGACCATCGCGGCGGTCTCTGTTACCGCCCCCGCCTTTGCCGCCGATCCCATCCTGATCGGGGTGCCGACCGCCCAGACAGGCCCGGTCGGTGTGGCCGATCAGCAAGACTGGCTGAACGGTGTCACCATGGCGGTGGAAGAGATCAACGCCGCGGGTGGCGTCAATGGCCGCATGCTGGAAACCCGCGTGGTGGACATTGACCTTCTGACCCCCGAAGGCACCGTGGCCGCGTTCCAGAACCTCACCGAACAGGGGGTGCATGCGCTGGCTCATTCCTTCGCCATCATTCCCCAGCCTGCGATGGATGTGGCCGCCGTCACCGGCACGCCTTACCTGAACGGCAACACGAGCCAAGCGACGCTTGACCTCATCAAATCCGACCCGGTCAAGTACCGCAACATCTTCCACATCGACGTGGCCGAAACCTGGTATGGCGCGGGCTTTGTGCGCTATCTGCAAGACGCCAAGGCCGGCGGCTGGACGCCGAAGAACAACCGCGTCCACATTGTGCAAGAACAGATCGGCTATACCCAAGTCATCTCCAAGGCCACGCAGGCCGCGATTGCCGAGACCAATGGCGAATGGGAGGTGGGGGCCATCACCGACATTCAGTTCCCGGTGCAGGATTGGTCGCCTGTCATTCAGGCGCTGAAAGAGCAAGATGCGGGCACAATCATGATCTCGCACTGGGTCGCGGCGGAACTCGCGTCCTTTGCCACCACCTATGTGCTCGACCCGGTTCCCGGCGCGCTGGTCTACCTGCAATACGGCCCCTCGCAGCCTGAATTCCTTGATCTGGCGGGCGATGCGGCCGAGGGCTTCATCTGGGGCACCGTCATCGGCACCTATAACGATGAAAAGGGCGCCGCCTTCCGCGCCGCCTACCAAGAGAAGTTCCCCGGCACGATGGGCATGGTCTATACCGGATCGGGCTATGACACGATCCATATCCTTGCCTCGGTTTGGGCGACGGTGGACCCGTCTGATTTCGACGCCGTGGGCAAGGCGATCAAGGCCGTGCGTTATCGCGGGGTCTGTGGGCTTTACACCTTTGACAATGACAGCAACTCGGCCACCTCTTATCCGAACATGACGGATGATCCCGAGGGCGGTCAGGCGCATCTGATCTTCCAGGTGCAGGACGGGGCGCACAAGATCATCTCGCCCGCGCCCTTTGCCGAAAGCACGCTGCGGCCTGCGCCCTGGATGTAAGGCAGGGTCAGGTCATGACAGCCCAAGACGGCATCTTCGGCTGCCGGGGGATCGGGATATCCTTCGGCGGTCGGGCGATCCTTCGGGATGTCACCCTTTCCGTGTCTCCCGGAGAGGTCTTGGGTCTTGTCGGTCCCAATGGGGCCGGCAAGACCTCTTTGTTCGAAATCCTGTGTGGTCGCTACACCGCCAGCGCGGGCCAAGTGATCATGGAGGGGCGCGACATCACCGCCATGGCGGTGCATGACCGCGCCCGCGCAGGCCTTGCCCGCACCTACCAAAGCCCCGTGGTGCCGGGGGCCTTGACCATTGGCGAAACCCTGCGCGCCGCGCGCTATGCCTATGCGCCCTACAAAACCCGGATGGAGGCGGAATGGGCCTGCCATCTGGCCAATCTGCGCCAGCCTTGGGATCGGTTGGCGGGCAGTCTGGACACGTTTGATCGTCGCAAACTTCTCTTGGCCTGCCTGTTGATGCGCAAGCCCAAGGTGCTGCTTCTGGATGAACCGGCCTCGGGGCTTATCAACTCCGAGATTGACGAGTTGGACCTTATCATCCGCCGCCTTGTCGACGAATACCACATCGCCGCGATCCTGATCGAACACCGGCTGGAACTCCTGTCGGCCATCGCTGACCGTGCCGTGGTTCTGGACATGGGCGAGGTGATTGCCACCGGCACCCCGGTCGAGGTGTTTCAAAACCCCCGCGTGCTGGCCGCCTATTTCGAGGAGCCTGCACATGGGTGAGGTTCTGAAAGTCACCGGCCTGACGGCGGGCTACGGCCCCCTGCGCGTGCTGCACGAGATTGATTTCAAGGTCGCTGAAGGCGAACGCGTCGGCCTTGTGGGCCTGAATGGTCATGGCAAGACCACGCTCTTTCGTGCGATCTCCTCGCTGGTGGGCTGGCAGTCGGGCTCGATCCTGCTCAACGGGCAAGAAATCGGCGGCAGCCGATCTACCGGGCCGGGCCGCAAGACGGCAGCCATCGTGCGCGCGGGCCTTGCGATGACGCCGCAGGGCGATGCGATCTTCCCCGGCCTGACCGTGGCGCAGCACCTTGATTGCGGGGCCTATACCCCGAAAGCGTGGAAAGACCGCAAGGCGCGCCGCGATATGGTCTTCGACATCTTCCCGCCGCTGCGCAAGCTGGAACACGCGCTGGTGGGCCGCCTGTCGGGCGGCGAGCGGCGCATGGTCTCGGTTGGCCGGGCGCTGATGGTGGAGGCGTCCTTGTATCTGATCGACGAGCCGTCCTTGGGCCTTGCGCCCAAGATCAGCGCATCCGTGATCGAGGCGCTCTTTGCCCTGCCAAAGGATGGCCGCGCCATGGTGATTGCCGAACAGAATGTCGCCCTCTTGTCGGGTCGCGTTGACCGGATGGTCGGCATGCACGCCGGGCGCATCCGGGGCGACGTTGGCCATGTGAGTTTGCACTGATGGAAAGCCACTGATGGATTTGGGCGTCACACTCATTCACGGGCTGAACCTTGCCGCCATCTACGGGCTGATGGCGATTGGCATTTCGCTGTTGTGGTCCTCGGTCGGCATGATCAACATGGTCCATGGCGCGACCTTTGCGGTCTCGGGCTATGCCGCCTGGATCGCGGTCGAGGCGATGAAGCCCCTGATCCTTGCCACCTTCGGCAAGACCGCGCTGGGCACGGCGGCCATGGCGGGGGTGACGCTCTCGGCTGGCGCAGGCTTCGGCGCACTTTTTGGGGCGCTCATCTACCTCCTCGCCTTCCTGCCCATCCATGACAAGCCGAACTTCCCCGTCCGCAGCCTGATCGTCACGCTGGCCATCAATTTGGCCACCGTGCAGGCGCTCTTGTGGTATTTCGGGCCAAAGCAGAAAAACCTGCCCAAGATCTTTGGCACGGGCAAGGTGGATCTGGGCTTCATCTCGGCCCGTTATGACCAGATCGGGGCCATCGTCTCGACCGCCGTGATCCTTGGGCTCGTGCTGTTGTGGCTGCGCGTCAGCCGCAAGGGGCTCGAAATTCGCGCCATGATGCAAAACCCCGAAGGGGCGGTGCTCTCGGGCATTTCCGTGCGTTGGACGGCGCTTCCCGTCACCATGCTGACGGGCGCTCTGGCGGGGCTGGCGGCGATCCTTCTTAGCCAATCGATTTTCGTCTCGCCCACCTCTGGCACCATGCCGCTGATCAAGGGGCTGACCATCGCTCTTCTGGGCGGGCTCGGCTCGGTGCCCGGTGCGGTCGCGGGCGCGGTCATCATCGGGTTTCTCGAGGCAGTGGTGGGCGCCATCCCCTTCCTTGGCCAGCGCTATGTGCTCTTTGCAACCTTCCTCTTCATCATCGTGGTTCTCATCATCCGCCCGCGCGGGATTGGTGGGTTGCTGGACGAGGCGCGGAAATGACCGAGAAAAAGTTCTACGAAATCGGCCAGCGGCCCGCCGAGATCATCCTGCACCCGGCAGGCGATGCGCCCCTGACGCGTTACCGGCTGCCCTTCACCCGCCGCCATATCTTCAAATGGCGCTCGCGGCTGAACCCCAAGACGCTGGAACAAGAACGCATGCTGGCCGACAAGCGGCCCTTGTGGTGGGCCATTGGTCTGGGCGCACTGGCGATCACGGCACCGTTCCTGTCGAACCCCATGCTGACGATCGCCGCGATCTTCTGCATCTTTTCCGCCATCAACGTGCTGTGGACCCTGGTCATCGGCACGGCGGGGATTTTCAGCCTTGCCACCTTGGCCATCGTGGGGATCGGCGCCTATGTCTCGGCGGCGCTGAATGTCTATCTGGGCCTGCCTTGGCCTTTGATGTTTGTGGCGGGCGGTCTTGCGGGGCTGGTGGTGGGGGGATTTCTGGCGCTGCCCTCAACCCGGCTGGATGGGCTTTACTACGCGCTTCTCACCATGGGCTTTGCCGAGATCTGCCGGGTGTTTGTCCAACAACTCAAACCCCTTGGCCCGCAGAACGGGTCAATCAACAACGTGGCCAGCTTCATTCCTGATGAATGGCAGTTGCAAAGGCCGGGGCTCTTGTTGGGCTTTGCCGGTGCCTTCGTGCTGCTCCTCTTGGCCCTTCTGGTGTTCCGCATCGTCAATTCCGAACGGCTGGGGATGCTCTTGCAAACCGCGCGCGAGGATGAGGCTTTCGCCGAGGCCACCGGCATCGACTATCGCCGGGCGCGGCTGCATGTGTTCCTGATTTCCTCGGCCGGGCTGGGGGTGATCGGGGCGTTCTACGTCCAGTTCTACAACTCCATCTCGCCGCAGGTGTTCAGCCTTGATCAGCTGATGTTGCTCTTTGCCATGATCGTCATCGGCGGGCTTGGCCGCAGCGAGGGCGCGGTGATTGGCACCGCGATTGTCGTTCTGATCGACAAGGGCCTTTTGAACCTTGGGCCCGTTCGCATCCTTCTGGTGGCCGCCATCATGCTGGCGGTGACGCTCTTTCTTCACAACGGCCTTGCCGGAGCGCGCGAGCAGTTCCGTGGCTGGCGCCGCCGCAAGCAATCTGAGGCGCGCGCGCGCCGCACCGAAAAGGGGGGTGAGGTTATGCCCGAAGAAGCCATCGAGATCGCCGACAAGCAGGAAATCTACTATCGCCGCTTTCAAAAGCGCCTGCGCGACCGGCTGAAGCTGCTCATCACACCCGAGCTGATTGAAGAGCATCGGCGCAATCCCTTGGGTCATCATTCCGACAGCCTGAGCCGCGTGCTGAACCATTTCCGCCGGGGCGAGGTGGCCGACAAATACGCCATCATGCGCCAGCCCGAGGCGTTTCACGCCTACAAGATCGTGGCCTTCTCCGGTGTGCGTGGCGCGCCACCGCGTCTGGTGGATGACCGCACCTATTACGACATCAACGAGGCCTATCACGCGGTGTTCCTCTTGCGCGTCAATGACCTGATGGAAGCCTGACATGACCAATACCCGCATTTTCGGCTATGCCGATCCCTTGTGCGCCCGCGCCGGTGGGCGCGTGGATTTCATGATCTCGGTCGAGGGCCGCGATGAGGTGTCGGCCCGTCTGGTGCGCGTGCTGCATGGCGATGAAAACCCCGAAGGCCCGGGCTATGTCGAAGAGGCGGTGGAGATTGCGCTGCCCGCCAGTCTGAAGGTCAAACGCCAGTTCACCCAAGTCGGCAGCTTTGCCCGCGCCGATGATCCGGAGGGGAAACTTGACGGGCTGTCCTCCTTTACCCTGTTCGCCCATGTCTTTCCCACACTTCCCAAGGCTGAACGCCAGCAAATCCTTGGCCGCTGGGATATCGAGGGCTCCAAAGGCTTCGGTCTTGGCATTGACCCCGATGGCCATGTCGCCATGTGGCTGGGCGATGGGGCCGGGGTGGACGAGATCCGCACCGAGATCACCCTTGTGCCGCGCGCATGGTATTTCGTCGCCGCCAGCTATGATGCGGCCACCAAAGAGGCGCAGCTTCACGTCATCAACTGCGTGACCCAGTGGAACAGCCGGATTTCCACCGTGGTGCCCTTTCAGGGCGACAGCTGGATCAAAGAGACGCTCCGCCACGGGCCGGGGGCCACGGCGGGGGCAGCCAGCTTCAAACTCGCCTCGGCCACCGCCTATAACCCGGTGCGCGGCCATTTCGGGGCGTTTTTGTTCAATGGCAAGATTGACCGGTCGGGCATCTACTCCCGCCCCTTGACCCGGCCCGAGGTCGAGGCGCTGGCGCAGGGTGCGGCACCGGGGCGCGAGGGGCTTTTGGCCTATTGGGACCCCACCGCCAATCTGGCCCGCGACGGCGTGGGCGACACCATCCCCGACACCGGCCCGCATGGGCTGCATATGCAAGGCGTCAACAGCCCGGTGCGCTGCATGACCGGGGTCAACTGGCGCGGCGAAGACAGTTACCGCCTTGCACCCGAAACCTTTGGCGGCGTGCATTTCCACGACGATGCCATGACCGATTGCCAGTGGGAGGTGACCCATTCCCTTGCCCTGCCGGACGATTTGAAATCCGGCGTCTATTGCCTGAAAGTCTCGGGCGGTGGGGGCGAGGACAGCATCCCCTTCATCGTGCGCCCCAAGACGCCACGGGCGAAACTGGCCTTCCTGCTGCCGACCTTCACCTATCTGGCCTATGGCAACGAACACCTTTCCTACGAGGCCCCGATTGCCCAGGCCATCACAGCCCATACCCCGGTGATCGTGGCCGAAGACCTCGAATACAAGAAACTCGATGAATTCGGCCTCTCCACCTATGACCACCACACCGACGGGGCGGGGTGCTGCTATTCCTCGTGGAAGCGCCCGATCATCACGCTGCGCCCGCGCTACCGGCTGCCCGCGATGAACTTCCCTTGGGCGCTGCCCGCCGATCTGTCGCTGATCTGGTGGCTGGAACATGCGGGCTATGACTATGACCTCATCACCGACCATGATCTGCACGCTGAGGGGCTTGATTGCCTGAAACCCTATGCCTGCGTGGTGAATGGCACCCATCCGGAATACTATTCCGAAGAAATGATGGACGCGACCGAGGCCTATTTGGGCCAAGGTGGGCGCGTCATGTATCTTGGTGGCAATGGCTATTACTGGGTCACCGGCACGCGGCCGGGTGATCCGGCTTGTATCGAGGTGCGCAAGCTCGACTCCGGCAGTCGCGCCTGGCAGGCTGAACCGGGCGAGGGCTACCTTGCCTCAACCGGTCAGCGCTCGGGCCTGTGGCGCAACCGGGGCCGGGCGCCGCAAAAGATTGTCGGGCTGGGCTTTACCACCGAAGGCATGGACGCATCTGAGCCCTTTGAGCGCATGCCTGACAGCTTCCACCGCCGGGTGTCGTGGATCATGGAAGGCATCGGCGAGGAAGAGTTGATCGGCGATTTCGGCTTGGCCTGTGGCGGGGCAGGGGGGGTGGAGTTGGATCGTTACGAGCTGGGTCTCGGCACCCCGCCCCACACCATGCTTCTGGCCGCCACCATCGGCCATTCCGACAACTACCCCTTGGTCAGCGAAGAGGTCACCTATGCCTTCCCCGGCCGGGGCGGCACGCAGGATGCGCAGGTGCGCGGCGACATGATCTATTTCACCACCCCCAATCACGGCGCCTGCTTTGCTGCAGGCTCCATCGCATGGTCACAGGCCCTGCCTTGCGGCGGCGGTGAAAACAACGTGGCCCGAATCATGCGAAACGTGTTGAATGCATTCCTGACGCAAGGAGAGCTGCCCGGAGCTGCCTTCAAAGGCGACGAAAAGCTTTGGCGCTAGCCTCGCGAGCAAAGGGGGCGCCCATGGGACTTGGCATTGCCAGTTTTTCCCGGTTCATCACCGAGATGAATGATCGCACGCGCGAAGCGGATGCCGAGGAACTGGCGCGCTGGGCGGTGGGGGAATTGTCGCAGACCCTTGGCTTTGATGCCGCATGGTATGGCTGGGCCAAACTTCGCGCTGAAGGGGTGGAGGTCTATGCCAACGCCAGCCTGAACCTGCCCGATGGGTTTTACGATTATTGGCGCACCATGGCCGATCAGGACCTTCTGGCACGCTATATGATCGAAAACCCCGGCAAGGTCGCGACCTATGACCGCAAGCAACAGCGCCAGACCGATGGCATGGCCAGCCTGTCGGACAAATTCGGCCTGCGCCGGATGACCACGGCGATGAACGGGCATTACACGGATTATGCCTCGTTCTACATCTCGTCCTACCGGGTTGGGACCGAGGCGCGCAACTGGTCCGAGGCCGAGCGCGACTATTTGCAATGCGCGGTCGATCAGCTGTCCTCGGCGATGAAGCTGACATCGGCTGAACCGGGGCGGCCGGACCGACCGGGCACGGTGACGATCCTTGCCTCGGAAAACGGCATTGGCCTTTTGGGGCTAACGGCGCTGCGCGCCCAGTTTGGCGAGGTTTGGCCGCGCTGGACTGGAGATCATCTGCCCGATCAACTGGCCCATCTGATCGGCTGCCCCGGCCAGCATATTCTGCCCGACCGCGATCTTGTGGTTACGGTCGAGGCCACGCCCCGGTTTCAGGGCATGGGTCTGCGCCGGCTGACCCTGCGGCGGCTGACGCGGATCGACATGCTGACCCCGCGTGAGCGCGAAGTGGCCCATGCCCTGTCAGATGGGCACAGCCACAAAGAGGTGGCGCGGATTCTGGGACTTGCCCCAGCCACGGTCAGGAACCAGACGCAGGCGATCTATCAAAAGCTGGGCGTCGACAACCGTGCCAGCCTTTGTGCGGCGCTGTCACAACCGCATTAGGCCGCCTTGCGCCTGGGCATTTCGGGCGCCAGCAACAGCCGCGCCTCATGCGCCTTCAGCGTCAGGCGGGCCGAGACATAGGCCTCGGGGTTCGCAGGTTCCGGCATTTCGGCAAAGACCGCAAACAGTTCATCGCGCGCGGCTTCGTCCAAGCCGCCGATATTGCGCGCCGCAGGCTGGAAGCTTTCGCTCCAGATGCCGTCGGCCAAGATCACCTCGTGATGGTCGAACATCAGGTGCAGATAGGTCACCTCTTGAACGACCGCCTCTACAATGCCGGGCTGGCCTGTCATATGCAGCGCGCGGACAAAAACCTCATCCTCGCCAAAATACAACTCGGCCCGCGAACCGCTTTGCAACAGGCAATGCTGGCGTGACACCTTCATGTCACGTTCCGGCAGGCCCGCGCCCAAGGCACCTTTGCGGATCAGGATCGGCTGCAAGGCAGCATTGGCCTGCAAATCCTCGGTCGCAAATGTCTTTTTGCCCACCCAGCGGATCGGCTGATACCCCCGGTCGCGCGTCATCACGCGGTCTCCCGGCTGCAAGGTTTCAATCGCACGCGGCCCGGTATCCGTGGCCACCAGAGTGCCGGGGGTAAAGCAGGCAATCCCGGCTTCGATGCCGGTGAATGTCAACGTGCCGATGACATTGCCAAGGGCGTCCAGGAATTCGACCGTGCCCGTTGTCCGATCGCTGGGGTTCTTGATGATGCGGTAGGGCCCGGCACCAGACAAGTCCAGCACGTCATTGTCGCCCGCGCCGCCCACGACAGTATCGCCAATGCCGCCAACAAACGTGTCAGATCCCGAGCCACCGACCAGACTGTCGGCCCCCGCCCCGCCCTCGATCAGGTCATTGCCCGTGCCGCCAAACACGGTGTCATTGCCTGCGCCGCCGTAAAGGCTATCATTGCCCTCGCCGCCGGTGACGCTGTCATTGCCGGTGCCGGCGTCGATCAGATCGTCGCCCGTGCCGCCGTCTGCCGTATCATTGCCGGTGCCGCCATAAATGGCGTCATTGCCCTCGCCGCCCGAGGCCACATCATCGCCCGCACCGGCCAGAATGGTGTCATTACCCTCATCGCCATTGGCAATGTCATTGCCCGCGCCGACATCCATGTAATCATTGCCGCCGCCGCCGAAAAAGACGTTGGTGTAGACGTCACCGACCAGCCCTTGGTTGTCAAAGCCGATCAGCGTGTCGTCAAAGGCCGAGCCAAAGATGCCGTCCACCCCGGCCAGCACATCGCCCGTGGCATGCCCGCCCGAAGCGGCCCCGGTGCCAAGGTTGATCGACACGGCGGCATTGCTGTCGGAATAGTCAAGGTAATCCATACCCTGACCGCCATAAAGCGTATCGCGCCCCGCCCCGCCGTTTAGCGTGTCATCGCCATTGCCGGCTTCAATGAAATCATTGCCCGCCCCGCCCGACAGCCAGTTGTCGCCGGTGCTGCCGTAAAGGCTGTCATTGAAGGCCGAACCGAACAGGTTCTCGACCGCCACCAGCGTATCGCCCGCCGCCGATCCACCTGCGCCAAGGCCGGTGGCAAGGTTGACGTTCACGGCGGCGGTCGAATCCGAGTAATCCGCCGTGTCGATGCCCGCGCCACCCTCGATGCGGTCCGCACCCGCGCCGCCCTGCAAGAGATCGGCGCCATCGCCGCCAAAGAGGCTGTCGCCGCCTGCGCCGCCGTAAAGACTGTCCGCACCCGCCCCGCCTGTCAGCGTATTGGCATTGCCATCGCCGGACAGAAGATCGGCAAAGTTCGAGCCGAGGATGCTTTCGATCTGGCTCAGCACATCGCCGGTCGCATCGCCGCCCGTCGCGCTGCCGGTGGCAAGGTTGACCGTCACCGCCGCGCCCGAGGCGGAATAGTCGACAGTGTCGAGCCCGGCCCCACCGATCAGCGTATCGGCCCCCGCGCCCCCGGCAAGCACGTCGTTGCCCACACCCCCGTCCAAAAGGTTGGCACCCCCGTCGCCCGTCAGCGTGTCGTCAAAATTCGACCCGATGAGGTTTTCGATACTGTCCAGCGTGTCGCCTGCGGCAAAGCCACTTACGGCTCCGGTGGCCAGATTGACACTGACCGCCGCGGTCGCCGCCGAGTAAGAGGCGGTGTCATTGCCGCTGCCGCCCAGCAGGGTATCGGCGCCAAGCCCGCCTTGCAGAATGTCATCGCCTGCGCCGCCGCTTAGGATATTGGCGGCACCATCGCCGGTCAGCGTGTCGTTCAGCCCTGACCCAATAAGGTGTTCGATCCCCGACAGGCTGTCGCCTGCCGCATCGCCACCAAGGCCCAGAATACCCGTCAGCCCGATGTTCACGCCCGCGCCCGAGGCGCTGTAATCGGCGGTGTCACTGCCCAAACCGCCCACCAGCGTATCGGCCCCGGCCCCGCCGATCAGCAGGTCGTCCCCCGCCCCGCCCGACAAGCTGTTGGCCCCCGCATCACCCCGCAAAGTGTCGTTGAAACCGGACCCTTCAAGGTTCTCGATGCCCGACAGCACATCGCCCGCCGCATCGCCACCAAGCCCGGTGCCAGCCGCCAGATCAACATTCACCGCAGCGCCCGAACTGGCGTAATTCGCCCAGTCGATGCCCGCCCCGCCGTCCAGCGTGTCAGCCCCCGCGCCGCCGGTCAGGCCGTCATTGCCCGCGCCGCCGAAAAAGAGCTCATCGCCCGCAGAGCCGATCAACGTGTCGGCAAAGCCCGACCCGATCACCGCCTCGATCCCGTTCAGTGTGTCGCCGGCGGCATCACCGCCGCTGCCCAGCCCAGTGGCCAGATTGACCGTCACCGCCGCCGTCGAGGCGCTGTAATCGGCGCTGTCAAAGCCGTTGCCGCCAAAAAGCCGATCCGACCCGCCGCCGCCGATCAGCGTGTCATCGCCATCGCCGCCCGAGAGTGAATCATCGCCCAAGCCGCCGAACAGGCTGTTGGCCCCGCCGTCACCGGTCAGCGTGTCGGCGAAGTTCGATCCGATCAGGTGTTCAATCTCAAACAGCACATCGCCCGTGGCGTGGTTGCCGCTGCCCAGCCCCGTGGACAGGTTCACCGTGACCGCGCCCGTCGCCGAGGCATAGGTCGCCACATCGTTGCCTGCGCCGCCATAGAGCGTATCGCGGCCATTTCCGCCGTTCAGCGTATCATCGCCATCGCCACCAAATAGAATATCGTTGCCCGACCCGGCGTTAAGCGAGTCGTTCCCGCCAAAGGCGTTCAGTGTGTCGGCCCCGGTGCTCCCGTTCAGGGTGTCGTTGCCTGAGGTGCCATTGTAAACGGGCACTTCGGTTCTTCCTGCTCTGCCTCTCCCGCCTTGGGTCTGACGCCCGGTCGGGTTTGTTCTGTGATGGCGCCCTCTTTGGGTGCGCTGACCTTATCTGCCCCGTTACGCGCAGGAATTGGGGCAAAATCATGACAAATGCGGCGGATTTCGCATGATTGTATCGCAAGCGTGGCAAAATCGCCGCGAGAACAAGGCGCTGCGCCCGGTCCTGCGGGCCTTAACGCCCTGTTAACCTTGTCTTGGCAAGGTCCGAACATGATGCCTCGATCAATTGCCCCCCTGCTTGTCGCCGTTCTGGTTGGCTGTGGCGCCCAGCCCGCGCCTGAGTTTTTCGGCGCCAAGCGCAGCGAGGTCAGCCGTGATGGCCGCAGCTATGTGCTGTTTCACACCGACAAACGGGTTGAGGTCATTCGTCTGGGCTATGCCCCTCGCGGCGCACATCGGGCGATCCGCGCCACCATGATCGACCTGATCCCCGAGGTGACGGGCTGCAAACTGGTGGACAGCACCCTGCAAGGCGACAGTGGTGAGATGCGGGGCAGCATCCGCTGCTGATCCTCAGGCGCGCAGGAACAACTCCCACAGCGCCCAAGCGGCAGCGGCAGCGAACAGGATGCCGAACCCGGGGCTGGCCATGGCAAACTCCAGCGCCGCCATCCCGGCGGGCACCGCCACCGTCACGGCCCGAACCCAAGTCTTGACAAAGAACGGGTGGTTGCGGTCAAGGAATTTGTATTTCGGACTGTTGCTCATTTCAGGCCCCCCTTGGCGCCAAGATAGGCATAGCGATAGGCCAGCGCCACCCCTCCGGCCCCGCCCAGAAGATTGCCCAAAGTCACCCAGACAAGATTGCTGAGCGCCATTGCCGCCGAGATGTCTGCCCCGGCCATCATGGCAAGGGGGAAAAAGAACATATTGGCGATGGAATGTTCCAACCCCAACAGCACAAAGGTCGAAATCGGCCACAGGATCGCAAGGATCTTTCCCGTGGTGTCGCGCGCCGAAAACGACAGCCAGACCGCAAGGCACACAAGCGCATTGCACAAGGCCCCCTTCACCAGCCAAGGCAGGGCGCTGCCCGCCGCCTTGGCGGTGGCGACGGTCGCGGCGGTCTGGCCCAAGGGGCCATCCGTCAGCCCGCCAAGCCAAAAGGCCCCGGCAACCCCCACCGCGCCCAGCAGGTTGCCGATATAAACCACCCCCCAATTGCGCAACAGTGCGCCAATGCTGATCTTGCCATCGACCGCCGCCATCACCATCAGTGCATTGCCGGTGAACAACTCGGCCCCGCCGACGATCACAAGGATCAGCCCCAGCGAAAACACCACGCCTCCCAGAAGCCGCTGCGGGCCAAAGCCCGCGTCTGCCCCGGTCATCACCATCAGATACCCCGCCGCGCCAAGGCTGATGAAGGCCCCGGCCAACACCGCCAGCGTCAACATCTGGCCAAGGGGCAGCCGGGCCTTGGCCACCCCGACCTGTTCGATCAGCGCGGCAATCTCGGCGGGGCGGTAGGCGTCATGGTCATTTGACATGGCAGGTCTCCCTTGGGGCCAGCCTAACCTGTTCAGGCGGGAAACGGGATGATTTTTCGCGCCATCCGTGGCAAACTGCGGGGTAGGGAGGACCGTCCATGCACGCCCATCACCTGACCATCACCCCCGGATTTGTGGGGCAAACCGTCATCACCACCTTCGAGATGACCCCCGCCACCGCCCATGACCTGCTGGAAAAGCTGCAAGCCGCCTATGACGAGGTGATCCGTCATCAGCCGGGGTTCATCGCGGCGGGCCTGCACATGAATGACGCCATGACGCGGATCTGCAACTACTCGCAATGGCGCGCGCGCGAGGATTATCAGGCCATGCTGCGCACCCCCGAAATGCGCGCCCGCAACCGCGAGATCAACACGCTCTGCCGCGGGTTTGAGCCGGTGATGTATGAGGTGGTCGGGGTGTCGTCGAACGGATAGGCCCTTACCGCCCCCGGTTTGACCGCTTGCCACCGCGCATCCCCGCGCGGCCGCCCGTGCTGCGGCCCCGCGCCTTCACGGCCTCATCCACCGCCTCTTCGATCACCGATTGGCGCGCCAAGGGGTCGTCGGCCACGGCCAGTTCCACCGCCTCCAGCCGCTTGACCTCATCGCGCAGACGCGCCGCCTCTTCGAACTCCAGATTCTCCGCCGCCTTGCGCATGGCCAGACGCAGCGCATCGAGGTGGGCTGCAAGGTTCTGGCCGACATTGGGCTTGTCGACCTTGGTCGTGACGCGCGATTGGTCGGTATCGCCCTGATAGATGCCCAAAAGAATGTCTTCGACGTTCTTCTTGATCGTCGTCGGGGTGATGCCGTGCTCGGTGTTATAGGCCACCTGCTTGGCGCGCCGCCGGTTGGTTTCACCGATCGCGCGTTCCATCGACCCCGTGATGCGGTCGGCATACATGATGACCCGGCCTTCGGAATTCCGCGCCGCCCGCCCTATGGTCTGGATCAACGAGGTTTCCGAACGCAGGAAGCCTTCCTTGTCAGCATCCAGAATGGCCACCAGCCCACATTCGGGAATGTCGAGCCCCTCGCGCAACAGGTTGATCCCCACCAGCACATCAAACGCCCCCAGCCGCAAATCCCGCAGGATTTCAATGCGTTCAATGGTGTCGATGTCCGAATGCATATAGCGGATGCGGATGCCCTGTTCGTGGAAATACTCGGTCAGATCCTCGGCCATGCGCTTGGTCAGCGTGGTCACCAGCACACGCAAGCCCTGCGCTGCCACCTTGCGGATCTCGTCCAAAAGATCATCAACCTGCATCTCGACGGGCCGAATTTCGACCTGCGGATCAATCAGGCCAGTGGGGCGGATGACCTGTTCGGTAAAGACGCCGCCGGTCTGCTCCAACTCCCATTTCGCGGGCGTGGCGCTGACAAAGACCGACTGCGGGCGCATCGCGTCCCATTCCTCAAATTTCAGCGGGCGGTTGTCCATGCACGAGGGCAGGCGGAACCCGTGTTCGGCCAGCGTGAACTTACGCCGGAAGTCGCCTTTGTACATGCCGCCAATCTGCGGCACCGAGACGTGGGATTCATCGGCAAACACGATGGCATTGTCTGGGATGAATTCGAACAGGGTGGGCGGCGGCTCGCCCGGTTGCCGCCCCGTCAGCCAGCGCGAGTAGTTCTCGATCCCGGCGCAAGAGCCGGTCGCTTCCAGCATCTCAAGGTCAAAGTTGGTGCGCTGTTCCAACCGCTGCGCCTCAAGCAGCTTGCCCTCGCCATTCAGCTGTTTCAGGCGGTGGAAAAGCTCATCCTTGATGCCCTTGATCGCCTGCTGCAGCGTCGGGCGCGGCGTCACATAGTGAGAATTCGCATAGATGCGGATCTGTTCGAAACTGTCGGTCTTTGTCCCGGTCAGCGGATCAAATTCCACAATCGTTTCAAGTTCTTCCCCAAAGAAGGAAAAGCGCCAAGCCCGGTCGTCAAGGTGGGCAGGCCAAACCTCCAGACTGTCACCACGCACCCGGAAACAGCCGCGCGAAAACGCCTGATCGTTGCGGCGGTATTGCTGGGCCACCAGTTCGGCAATCACCTTGCGCTGGTCGTAAAGCTGGCCCACGGCCAGATCCTGCGTCATGGCCGAATAGGTCTCGACCGAGCCGATGCCATAGATGCAGGACACCGAGGCCACGATGATCACATCGTCCCGTTCCAACAGCGCCCGGGTGGCCGAGTGGCGCATCCGGTCGATCTGTTCGTTGATCTGGGATTCTTTCTCGATATAGGTGTCGGTGCGCGCGACATAGGCTTCGGGCTGGTAATAGTCATAGTAGGACACGAAGTATTCGACGGCGTTATCGGGGAAGAAGCCCTTGAACTCGCCGTACAGCTGCGCGGCAAGTGTCTTGTTGGGTGCCAAAATGATCGCCGGGCGCTGGGTGCCTTCGATCACCTTGGCCATGGTAAAGGTCTTGCCGGTGCCGGTGGCACCCAACAACACCTGATCACGCTCGCCCGCCAAAACCCCCGCCGCCAATTCCGCAATCGCCGTGGGTTGGTCACCCGCCGCCTGAAACGGGGTCTGCATGACAAAGCGTTTGCCGCCCTCCAACTTTGGCCGGGTCAGCACTTCGGGGCGTTCGGTGGGCAGGTTGGCATTGTTGTGGGGCATGGTGATTCCCTTTCCCCGGCAATCTATTCTGTTTTTGTTCCAGAGAAAGGGTTGCAGGCGGGTCTGGAAAGCCTTTGTTCAGCTTGATGAAGGCAACGTGAACAGAGGCCGTTCAATTTTAGGGAAAACGCGTCCAAAACTTGCATCTTTGAGTTGCAAGGCTGCAAAGGCTGGGGCAAACTGGCCCAGCAAGCAGCAAACCTTGCTGTCGGCTGGTCGCACCACACACCCCACCCACACTCCCCGTGACCAGCCGGCAGCACCTTGCACCGCCTTTCGGACTTGCACTTTCCGCCTGTTTTCGGAATAACCGGACCAAAGTCCTTGGGAGGTTCCGCCATGCGCGCCCGCATCTATCAGCCCGCGAAAACCGCCATGCAATCGGGTGTCGGCAAGACCAAGCTCTGGGTGCTGGAATATGCCCCCGCCAGCGCCCGGGCCGTCGATCCCTTGATGGGCTGGGCCTCGTCCAC
>JBMSKG010000012.1:0-23962 GCA_049419625.1 Paracoccaceae bacterium
GTTCATCCCGATGATGACGCCCAGCCAGATCAGGTCGATCCCCATCTTGTCGGCAACCGGGGCAATCAGCGGGATCAGGATGAAGGCGATCTCGAAGAAGTCGATAAAGAAGCCAAGGATAAAGATAATCAGGTTGACGACCAGCAAGAAGCCATACTGCCCGCCCGGCACCCCGATCAAAAGATGCTCCACCCAGATATGGCCGTTGACACCATAGAAGGTCAGCGAAAACACCCGCGCGCCAATCAGCACGAACATCACGAATGATGACAACCGCAGAGTCGAAATCAGCGCCTGATTGAGAAGCGGCATCTGGAACCGCCCTTTGGCCGCAGCCATGGCCATGGCGCCCACCGCACCCATCGCGCCGCCCTCGGTCGGGGTGGCGAGACCGATAAAGATCGTGCCCAACACCAAGAACACCAACGCAAGGGGCGGGATCAGCACCATGATCACCTGACTGGCCAGCCGCGACAAAAGGTTAAGCTTCAGGAACCTGTCCGCCAGCGCAAAGGCGTAGATCACCGCAATCCCCAAGGTCGCGCCCATGACGTCTGCGTTTGCGCCCCAAGCCTCGTAAAACCAGTGATGCGACAGATAACCAATCCCCACGGCCACCGCGAGCGCGACCAAAAGCGAGGTCACCCCGCCGCCAAGCGTGCGCGCCTCAAGCGGCAGGGCAGGCACCATGTGCGGGCGGAAGATGGCGATCATTGCCACATAGCCCATGTAGACCCCCGCCAGGATCAGTGCGGGATATAGCGCGCCGCGGTACATATCGCCCACGGACCGGCCCAGCTGGTCGGCCAGGACGATCAGCACCAGCGACGGTGGGATAATCTGCGCCAAGGTCCCCGAGGCTGTGATCACCCCGGTTGCCACCTTGCGGTCATAGCCATAGCGCAGCATGATCGGCAACGAGATCAGCCCCATGGCAATGACGCTGGCCGCCACCACGCCGGTCGTGGCTGCGAGCAAAGCGCCCACCAAAACCACCGCAAAAGCCAGACCACCGCGGATGGGGCCAAAAAGCTGACCCACAGTGTCCAAGAGATCCTCGGCCATGCCGGACCGTTCCAGAACAATCCCCATGAAGGTGAAGAAGGGGATGGCTAATAGCGTCTCGTTCGACATCACCCCCCACAATCGCTGAGGCATGGTGTAGAGCAAAGGCCAGTCCAGCGTGATGGAGCCGGCCGAATAGGGGGCAAGCCAGACGCCGATGGCAAAGAAGATCAGCCCGTTGGCCGCCAAAGAAAAAGCCACCGGATAGCCCAGCAGAAGAAAGATCACCAAGCTTGCGAAGATGATCGGCGCCATGTTCTGTGCAATAAGCTCGATCATTTCTGCACCTCGGATTTGTGTGCCCCTTCCACGCCGATCATCGCTTGCACTTCCTTTAGCGCCTGTTCGGCCGGGTCATGGGCCGGGAAAGGGTCCTGCATTTGCCCCCGGATGATCGCGATTTTCTTGATGATTTCGGACAGCGCTTGAAAGGTCAAAACCGCAAAGCCCGCAAACAAGATCGCCCGCGCGGGCCAGATCAACAGACCGCCCGCATTGGTCGACACCTGCCCCGACCGATAGGCATCAATCCAATAGGGCCAGAGCATCCACGCCATCAGCGCCACGAAGGGCAACAAGAACACCACATGGCCAAACAGATCAATCCAGTGCTGCGTGCGCCGCGACCGGCTGCCATAAAAGATGTCGATGCGGATGTGTTCGTTTTCCTTCAGTGTGTAGGCCGCCCCCAACATGAAGGCCGCTCCGAACAGATACCATTGCGCCTCAAGCCAAGAGTTTGAGGACAACGACCACAGCTTGCGCGTTACCGCATTGATGGCGCTGATCAAGATCGCGGCAAAGATCAGCCAGATCACGGATTTGCCGATCACTGTCGTGATGGCATCAATCAAGCGTGATAGCCCCAAGGCTACGTGCATGCGGTGGTCCTCCCTTATCCATGTCCCTTGAGGGATCTTGAGCAGGATGTAATCTGGTAAGAAAATTTGTCCAATTATGGCAGGCTGGCCGCCATCGTCAACAATAGAGATTTAACTGGTCTTTGCACCAGATGTTTTGAGTGGCGGGGTCATGTGCGTGGTTCAATCAAGTCCCATCGGTTACCCCAGGGATCTCGCCAGACCGCAACGCGCCCATAAGGTTCGTCGCGTGGGATCTCTTCAAACACAGCTCCCGCTGAGACGAGGCGCGCTTGATCTGCCGCAAAGTCATTGCTGTGCAGGAAAAGCCAGACCCGGCCGCCGCCCTGCGCGCCGACGGCGCTGCTTTGGGTGGAATCTGCTGGCTGCGCCAAAACGAGGCGACATCCGCCTCCGGGCGGTTGCACTGTGACCCAGCGTTTCTGGCCTTGGGGAAAATCCTCGCACAGGGTCCAGCCCAAGCCTTTGCAGAAAAAGCCAATGGCTTCATCATAGTCAGGAATAACCAAGGATATTGCGCCGAGCCGAGACGCCGCTGCCCTTTGCGCAATGGCCGGTTCAGTCACGTGCAAGTCGCACTTCGGGCAAGGCGATGCGGGCGACTTGCTCGGCGATTGGATCCACCGACAAGGGGTGCAATTCCGCCCGATGCGCAGCAGGATCGCCCAAAGGCTGCCACTCGCCGCCCTTGTAGATCTCAAGCGCGCTGAAAGCGGCCTTATAGCCCATCTTGCGGCTGCCCGGCACCCAATAGCCCAGATAGACATAGGGCAAGCCAGCCTCACGGGCGATGCTGATATGGTCCAAAATGGCAAAGGTCCCAAGGCTGAGATCAGTCAGATCCGGGTCGAAAAAGCTGTAGACCATGCTCAACCCATCATCGAACACATCGGTCAGCGAGACCGCTGCCAACTCACGGCCGCGCGGCTCGTCGCTGGACGGGCGGGTGTATTCGATCACCCGCGTCTTGATCGGGGTTTCCTCGATCATCGCGGCGAACTCGAACACATCCATATCCGCCATACCGCCATCAGCGTGGCGCGCATCCAAATAGCGGCGGAAGAGCGCGAATTGCGCTTCTGTCGCCCAAGGGCTGGTAGCGTTGCGGCGCAGATGCTGGGTTGCCTTCAAGATCCGGCGCTGCGTGCGGTTTGGCACAAAATCCGCCACCCGGATGCGGGCCGACATACAGCCGGTACATTCCGCGCAGGACGGGCGGTAAAGCACGTTCTGGCTGCGGCGAAAGCCTTGTTTGGACAGGGCGTCATTCAACCGCTGCGCCTGATCGCCTTGCAGGGCAGTGAACAGCTTCCGCTCCATCCGGCCCTCAAGATAAGGGCAAGGCTGGGGGGCCGTCACATAGAACTGCGGCGCGATGGGGAGAGTATGACGCATGGAAAGAACTAACCTGTTGCGGCGCGAGGTTACCAAGCCCGACGTGGCCCGCCAAGGAAAAGTTTTCCATCGTTACAGGGCGCATCCATCCAACGCAAACCCCCCGCCCAAACGGGGCGGGGGGCAATGACGTGTCAGCAATCGTGGAAGGGCGATCAGTATTCGCCGCTGCGCGGGGCCGAACTGGCCTTTACTTCGGTCGTCTCGGCGCTATCGGCGTCGCGGATACGGGCCTCTTTGGCGCGATCCGCCATAAAGGCGTCGAACTCCGACTTGTCCTTGGCTTCGCGCAGTCGCTGCAGGAAGGCCTCAAAGGCGGTCTGCTCTTCTTCAAGCCGACGCAGCATCTCGGCCTTATAGCTGTCAAATGCGGCATTGCCCGAAGGCTGGGTCGCCCGATAGGCGTGATAGGCAGCCTCGGACCGGTCATGGCGATCGCGACGTGCGGCACATGCGAACATTTTGTTTGAACTCCAACGGTTGGTGTAGGTGATATAGCCCACCAGCAGCAGGCCGATCGGCCAGAAGATGATAAAGCCCAGCACCATGGCCGCGATCCAGGCCATGCGGCCCTTGCGGTCCAGCCAAGCCTCGGCCCGGCGCAGGATATTGGGGCGACCGCCATACGCGGCGGTCGGGGCGGCGGAGGGGGTAAAGGTGGTCATGGGCGGTGCCTTTTCGGGTTTCGGTTACATGTAAATGCGGTTCACATTGCAAAGATGCGCCCACTGCCCCATACAATCAAGAGGCTATGTAAAAGAAATTTACATAGCTGCCAGTGGTGGCGGACAAGCGCTTGTTTGCAGGGCAAAACTTTTTACGCAGCTGGGGGTGTCGGCTGGGTGAAGGCAACAAGCTCCGCCCCGGACATCCGCTGCAAGGCGCTGGGCGCAATGGCGAAGATATGGCGCGGGGTACCCGCGGCGGCCCAGACCGTGTCAAACCCCAGCAAGGCCGGGTCCATCCAAACCGGTGAGGGCGTCAGATGGCCCAAAGGGGCGACCCCGCCAATGGCAAAGCCGGTGACCTCGCGCACAGTCGCCGCATCTGCGCGCCCGAGCGGCTCACCCGCCAAGAGGCTGGCTTGCGCCACATCCACCTGATGGCCGCCTGCGGTGAGAAACAGATAAAGCCGCCCGCTGGCGCCCTGAAACAAGATCGATTTCACGATCTGGTTCAAAGCGCATCCGGCCGCTGTCGCGGCCTGCTCGGCCGTGCGGGTGTCGCCCGGCATCTCAAGCGGGGTGGCATCATGGCCCCCTGCGCGCAGGGCCGCAACAACACGGGCAAGGGATTTTGACATGGCGCCTCCTGATGCGCCGATCTTGCCGATCCGGGCGTCAGCTGCAAGCCCGCCGAGATCGCGCGCCTTTCCGCAGGGCTTTCGGTTGACCGCGCCCGCGTGTCAGGCAAGATGCCCCCATGCACAGCCCCTTCGCCGCCCGCCTCATCCGCCAACCGATCGCCTTCGATCCCGGCCCTGCCGCCGAGGTTGCGTCGCAGTTCGCGGATCTTCCCCCCGATCTTCGTGGGCTTCTGTCTGCCACCGCAGGCTGTAGCCCCTATCTACAGGACCTGATGCGCGCCGAAGCCGATTGGCTGCGCCCCGTGCTTTTTGAGGTCCCTGAAACCGCCTTTGCCGCCCTGATGGACGGGCTCTCGACTGTGCCCATCGACGATCTGGGCCGCGCGCTGCGTCAGGCCAAGCGCCGTGCAGCGCTTTTGACCGGGCTTGCAGATCTTGGCGGCGTCTGGCCGACGCTGCAGGTCACTGGCGCTCTGACCCTGTTGGCCGATCAGGCGGTTGCCTTGTGCCTAAAGGGGTTGGTGGCCGAGGAAATCCGCCGCGGCAAGCTGCCCGGCGCGACCCCCGATGATGCCGAAACGGCGGGCGGCATGTTCGCGCTGGCCATGGGCAAGATGGGGGCAGGGGAGCTGAACTACTCCTCTGACATCGATCTGATCTGCCTCTTCGATCAGGACCGCTATGGTGCTGATTGGCAAGAGGCCCGCGCCGCCTTTATTCGCGTCACCCGCAAGATGACGGCACTCCTTAGCGACACCATGGCGGGCGGCTATGTGTTTCGTACCGACCTGCGGCTGCGCCCGGATGCCTCTGTCACCCCGGTCTGCCTGTCGATGGCCGCCGCCTACGGCTATTACGAGGCCGAGGGCCGCACGTGGGAGCGCGCAGCCTATATCAAGGCGCGCCCGTGCGGCGGTGATCTGGCCGCCGGAGATCGCTTCCTCAAATCGCTCACCCCCTTTGTCTGGCGCAAGCATCTCGATTTTGCAGCCATCCAAGACGCCCATGACATGCGCTTACGCATCCGCGAACACCGCGGCCTCAACGGGCGGCTGACGGTCGAAGGGCATAACATGAAGCTCGGCCAAGGCGGCATCCGCGAGATCGAGTTCTTCACCCAGACCCGCCAGTTGATCGCCGGAGGCCGCGACCCCAGCTTGCGCGACCGCACCACGCTGGGCGGCTTGCAGGCGCTGGCCGCGAAGGATTGGGTGCCCCAAGCCGTGGCCGATGAGCTGACCCAGTTGTACCTGTCTCACCGCGAGGTGGAACATCGCCTGCAAATGGTGCGCGATGAGCAGACGCACACCATGCCCGCCACCCCCCAAGGTGTCGCCCGCATCGCGGCCTTTTGCGGCCAGTCCGAGGCCGAGTTCCGCGCCGGGCTTCTCGATCGCCTGCAAGCCACCGACCGGCTGACCGAAGGCTTTTTTGCCCCGACCGAGGTAGAGGACGGGCCCGACCTGTCCGACCACGCCCGCAGCATCGTCGACGGCTGGTCCAGCTATCCCTGCCTGCGTTCAGACCGGGCACAAGCCATCTTCCGCCGGCTGCGCCCGGTGCTTTTGAAACGCCTCAACCGCGCGGCCAATCCTGATGAGGCGCTGGTGGCGCTGGATGGATTCCTCTCGGGCCTGCCTTCGGGCGTGCAGATATTCTCGCTGTTTGAGGCGAACCCGTCGCTGGTTGACCTGATCATCGACATCGCGGGCACGGCCCCTGAACTTGCCCGCTATCTGGCGCGCAATGCGCGCGTGCTGGACGGGGTAATCGGCGGATCATTCTTTGCCCCATGGCCGGGCATGGCCAGCCTCACGGCCGATCTTTCCGCCAAACTGGCCGACACACCCGATTATGAACGCAAACTCGACGCCGCCCGTGCCTGGATGAAGGAATGGCACTTCCGTGTTGGCGTTCACCACCTGCGTGGGCTCATTGATGCCTTCGAGGCCGGCAAAAGCTATGCCGATCTGGCCGAGGCGGTGATTGGCGCGCTTTGGCCCGTGGTCACCGCGGAATTTGCGCTCAAACATGGGACGATGCCCGGGCGCGGGGCGGTGGTTCTGGGTATGGGCAGCCTTGGCGCTGGGCGGCTAAACTCCGGCTCGGACCTTGATCTGATCCTGATCTACGATGCCGCTGGGGTCGAATCCTCTGGCGGTCCACGCCCCTTGGCCGCACGGCCATATTACGCCCGCCTGACCCAAGCCATGGTTACCGCCCTTTCGGCCCAAACCGCCGAAGGTCGGCTTTACGAGGTGGACGTGCGCCTGCGCCCCTCGGGCCGTCAAGGGCCGGTGGCGACGGCCATTGATTCCTTCCGCACCTATCAGGAAACCGAGGCCTGGACTTGGGAACACCTTGCGCTGACCCGCGCCCGGGTGCTGGCGGGCGACCCCGACCTTGCCACCGAAGTCGAGGAGTTCCGCCGCCATCTGCTTAGCACCAAAGGGCCGGGGGCCAGCGTTCTGGCCGATGTCGCCGACATGCGCCGCCGCTTGGCCGAGGCGAAACCGGGGCAGGGCGGCTGGGACGCCAAATTCGGCCCCGGACGGCTGATGGACATCGAGCTTTTGGCCCAAACCCTCGCCCTGCAGGCCGCCATTCCTGCCCGACAGGTGGAGCGCCAGATCGCGCTTGGCGCAAAATCGTCAAAACTGTCGCATTCCGATCAGGAGGCGCTGCTGGACGCCTATAGGCTGTGCTGGCGGCTGCACTGCGCGGCCCGGCTTCTGACCGATCGTGCCATTTCGCCCGAAAGCTTGGGCGAAGGGGGGCGGGCCTTCCTATTGCGGGACTGCGGGGTTGAAACCGGAGAGGCGCTGAGCGCCCGCGTGACAACCGCAACGGCCCTTGCTGCAAGGGTCATCGACGCCCACTTGCAGGGGTAGGCCATGGGGAGGCGCGTAATGGAGTTGTCAAAGGCCGATCCGAAAGGGCTGGTACGCGAAAGCTACCGCATCGACGGGATCACATTGGGTGAGTGCCGGTCGATCTTCATCGACTGGGCGCTGTCGGTGCCGGTGGGTGTAGACACGGCCGAAGCGCTGCGCAGCGTTCTGGCGCATTACATGCCCGGCAATGAAGACCACCCGATGACCTCGGTCCTGACCGAGGCGCTGGTGGCACCGGCTGCCCCGCGCCGCAAAGGCGGGCGCATGGGGCGTGTTGGCGCCTGAGGGTGTGGTGGGGTGAGACCCCACCCTACGGGCGCAGAGCGGCCGCCTCGCGGGCCAAGGTCTCAATCCCCACCCAATCGCCTGCAGCCATCTTGTCCTTGGGACAAACCCAAGAGCCGCCAACGCACAAGATATTCGCCAGTCCCAGATAATCGCGCGCATTTTTCAGGCTGATGCCGCCTGTTGGGCAGAATTCGACCTGCGGGATCGGCGATCCGATGGATTTCAGATATCCCGCCCCGCCTGCTTGCTCGGCAGGAAAGAACTTCTGCACCGTATAGCCCCGCTCCAAAAGCGCCATGATCTCACTCGCGGTCGCGGCACCGGGCAACAAGGGCAGATCATGTTCGGCGCAGGCGTCCAAAAGCCGCTCGGTCGCGCCGGGCGAGACACCGAACATCGCCCCCGCCGCCTTGGCCGCCTTCACATCGGCCGGCGTCAACAGCGTGCCTGCCCCCACAACGCCCCCCGGCACCTGTGCCATGGCCCGGATCGCCTCCAACGCACAGGGCGTGCGCAACGTGACCTCAAGTGCTGGTAAACCGCCTGCCACCAATGCGCGGGCCAATGGCACGGCGTGGTCCAGATCCTCGACAACGATCACCGGCACCACTGGGGCGAGACGGCAATACTCGGCGGCTTTCAGCGATTGTTGAGCGGGGGTCATGGCATCCTCAAAGGGTGATCAGGCGGACAGGGCAGGAGCGCTCCGCGCAGGGGGTATTTAAGACCAAGATGAAATCAGCGGCGGTTTCATCTTGGCCCAAATACCCCCGCCGGAGGCGAAGGTCGGGCGTGGGCGGTGTTGCGTATCAGGCTCACACCACCACCGCCGCGCCGGTTTCGGCGGTGCCGACGGTGCGGCGGAAGGGTTCGAACAATTCGCGACCAATGCCAAAGCCATTGGCCGACAAGTCTGGCCGGGCGGGCGTACGGGCTGTGAGGTCGGCCTTGACGTCCAGAGTACCGGCTACAGCATCCAGTCGGATGACGTCGCCATCTTGCAGCCGTGCCAAGGGGCCATCACAGGCGGCCTCGGGCGAGACGTGAATGGCGGCGGGCACCTTGCCCGAAGCCCCCGACATCCGCCCATCGGTGACCAGCGCCATCTTCAGTCCGCGGTCTTGCAGAACGGTCAAAAGCGGCGTTAGCGTATGCAACTCGGGCATGCCATTGGCTTGCGGGCCTTGAAAGCGCACCACAACCACCGTGTCCGTGGTGAATTCTCCCGCCTTGAAGGCCGCCTTGACCGCGTCTTGATCGTGGAAAATCCGGGCAGGGGCTTCGACCACATGGCGTTCCGGGGCAACGGCAGAGACCTTGATCACCCCGCGTCCCAGATTGCCCGACACCTGCCGCAAACCACCCGTGGGCTGGAACGGATCGGCGGCCGGGCGCACAATCTTTTCGTTCAGGCTGGCGTTTGGCCCTGCCGTCCAGACCAGACGTCCCGCGTCGAGCTTTGGTTCTTGTCGGTAGGCATCAAGCCCGTCACCCGCCACCGTCTTGGCGTCGGGGTGCAAGAGCCCTGCGTCCAATAGCTCTCCGATCAAGAACTGCAGCCCGCCGGCAGCATGGAAATGGTTCACGTCGGCCAGACCGTTGGGATAGACCTTGGCCATCAAGGGCACCGCGGCTGAAAGATCATCAAAATCGGCAAGGTCCAAAAGCACGCCCGCCGCCCGTGCCATGGCGGGCAGGTGCAGCACAAGGTTCGTAGACCCGCCCGTTGCCATCAGCCCGACGATCCCGTTCACAAAAGCGCGCTCGTCCAAGATTTCACCCGCTGGGCGATAGTCGTTGCCCAGAGCGCTGATCTCGGCCGCCCGGCGGACCGCCTGCACCGTCAGTGCCTCACGTAGGGGGGTGCCGGGGTTGACAAAAGAAGCGCCGGGAAGGTGAAGCCCCATCACCTCCATCAGCATCTGGTTGGTATTGGCCGTGCCGTAGAACGTGCAGGTGCCTGGCCCGTGATAGCTGGCCATTTCCGCTGCCATCAACTCTTGGCGTGTCGCCTTGCCCTCGGCATACAGGTTGCGGACGCGGGCCTTTTCGTCGTTGGGCAGGCCAGACATCATCGGCCCCGCTGGCACAAAGATCGCCGGGATATGGCCAAAGGTTGCCGCCGCCATCACAAGGCCCGGTACGATCTTGTCGCAAACGCCCAAGTAGAGGCTGGAGTCAAAGGTGTTGTGGCTCATCGCGACGCCTGCCGCCAAGGCGATCACATCGCGCGAAAATAGCGACAGTTCCATCCCCGGCTGGCCTTGCGTCACCCCGTCGCACATCGCCGGAACCCCGCCCGCCACCTGCGCCGTGGCCCCCACCTCACGCGCGGCGGCGCGGATCAGTTTGGGGTAATCTTCAAACGGCTGATGGGCCGACAGCATATCATTATAGGCTGTGACGATGCCAATATTGGGCGCCCGCCCGGCGGCGAGATCGGCCTTTTGCGCCCCCATCGCCGCATAGGCATGGGCCTGATTGCCGCAAGCCAGATGCCCACGCGCAGGTCCTGCGCGTCCGGCCGTTGCGATCCGCGCGAGGTAGGCGCTGCGCGCCGCCTCGGATCGGGTGCGAATACGGTCAGTGACCCGGGCGATGGTCGGATGAAGCGTCATGGCTCCTCGCTGAATTTGGCGGGCCCGCGCAGGCGCAGGGCCGATTTGAGCCGTTTCTTAGCACAATATGTTAGCGCTAACAAGTGAGGTGCCGAAATGGTTCGACCAAGTTTAACCTGAGGCTTCTGGTAGCATGGCAAAGCGCCAGACGCCCCGCAAGGGGCCGGGTGGCGCGCATGCGCAAAACGACACGGCCTGAGCGGCAAATTCCCTGAAATCGACCGACAGCGGGCGCAAAGCGGCCACATTTACCCTTCATTCACCAAGATAGCCCTTTTGGGATGATCTTGTGAGGATACGGCCATGATTTCGATGCGTTCTTTTGCTGTGCTCTGTGCAGCCCTGTCGCTTTCGGCCTGCGTGTCGGCGACCGCACCGGCCAGCCGTGCGGCGATGCCCGCCGGTGGCGACCTTGCCGCCGCCAATTCGCAATCCACGGGCCAGATCGACACCCGGATTGATCGCGCGACCGCCGCGCTCGCTGTGCGGGAGCAGGTGGCGTCCTACGACATCGAGGCGATTCGCATCGAGGTTCCGCGCAGCCTGACCGTGTCAGAGGCCAATACCTTCAAACCGCGCGCCGACATCGTCTGGCGCGGGGACATGCTGGGCGACCGTCATGCCCAAGTGACGGCGATCTTCCAAGAGGCGATGACCTTGGGCACCGCGCCTCTCCAAACCGGCCTCAAGGCTGATCTTGAAATTGAAGTCACCCGCTTTCACGCGTTGACCGAAAAGACCCGCTACACCTTTGGCGGCATGCACGAGATGCGCTTTGTCCTGACCCTGCGTGACAGTGCCACCGGTCAGGTTCTGGATGGCCCGCGCGAAATCGTGGCCGACATCAAGGCTTCGGGCGGTGCGGCGGCGATTGCCGAAGAGCAGGCAGGCCGCACTCAGCGCGTGGTGACGGTTGAACGGCTGGCGCAGGTGATCCGCCAGGAGCTTTCGGCCCCGCAGCGCAATGAGATGATTATCTCGCGTCTGCAAACCGCCCCGGCTCCCTTGGCCGACTAAGCGGCTTTTCGCAGCGTCGGAAACAGGTTAAGGGGGGGCATGATGACCCCTCCTTCCTCATTTGATGACCCCGCCCCGAAGGGCCGAGCAGTCGTTCGGCTGAAACCCAAGGCTGAAGCCCGCGCGATCCGCCATGGCTTTCCTTGGGTCTATGCTGATGAGCTGGTCACCGACCGGCGAACCCAGGGCCTTGCCCCCGGCGCGCTGGCGATCCTGGAGGATGTTGAGCGCAGGCCCTTGGGCCTTGTCACCGTCAACACCAAATCCAAGATCATCGCCCGGATGCTTGACCGCGACCCCGAGGCTGAGATCGACCAGCGCTGGTTCGAGACACGGCTTGCGCGGGCTCTGTCGCTGCGCGCGCGGCTGTTTGATGCCCCCTTCTACCGGCTGATCCATGCCGAGGCTGACGGGCTGCCCGGCGTGGTGATTGACCGCTTTGGCGATACCGCGGTGATCCAGCCCAACGCCGCTTGGGCCGAGGCGCATCTTTCGGCGCTGGTCGCCGCGCTGCAAACGGTGACGGGTGTCACCCGTGTGGTCAAGAACGGCACGGGTCGGGCACGGGGCTTGGAAGGCTTGGCCGAGGAAACCGCGCTTCTTGCAGGCAAGATCGACGCGCCGATCCCGGTGCCGATGAACGGGGCCACCTATATGGCCGATGTCATGGGCGGGCAAAAAACCGGCCTCTTTTATGACCAGCGCCCCAACCATGCCTTTGCCGCCCGCCTTGCCCGCGGTGCGGCGGTCCTGGATGTGTTTTCCCATGTTGGCGGCTTTGCCTTGGCCGCCCTTGCCGGCGGTGCGGCCAGTGCGCTGGCCGTCGATGCCTCGGCCGCCGCCTTGGCGCTGGCGGGGCAGGGGGCGGAAGCCTCGAGCTTTGCTGACCGTTTTGCGACCCGTCAAGGCGATGCCTTTGAGGTCCTTGAGGCTTTGGGTGCCGAGGGCGCGCGCTTTGATCTGGTGATCTGCGACCCACCTGCCTTTGCCCCGGCAAAACCTGCGCTGGAGGCGGGCTTGCGCGCCTATGAACGCATTGCGCGGCTCGCCGCTCCCCTTGTCGCGCCTGGTGGTTATCTGGTGTTGTGCTCCTGCTCGCATGCCGCCGATCTTGCATCCTTCCGCAACGCCTCGGCCCGTGGCATTGGCCGTGGCGGGCGGCGGGGGCAAATCATTCACACCGGCTTTGCCGGCTCAGATCACCCGATCCTGCCGCAACTGGCGGAAAGCGGTTATCTCAAGTCGCTGGTCTTCCATCTGGATGGCTGATCCGCGCCTCCTCGTCCGACAGCGTCGTCTCTTCGGCAGCCCCGACGAGACGCGTCAGCGTCCGAGGAGGGAGATGTGAAGGCCGTTCTCGACGCTTGTGTGCTGTTTCCCACGGTGTTGCGGGAAGTCCTGCTGGGCGTCGCGGCGCGGGGGCTTTATCAGCCGGTCTGGTCAGACCGTATTTTGCAAGAATGGGTGCGTGCCACCGCCAAGCTGGGCCCCGAGGCCACCATGGAGGCCGAAGCGCAGGCCACGCTGGCCCGCCTTGCCTTTCCCTCCGCGATGCAGCGCGAACAGCCCAATATCGAAGCCCGGCTCTACCTGCCTGACCCCAATGATGTGCATGTGCTGGCCGTGGCGATTTCAGCCCATGCCGATGCCATCATCACCTTCAACGCGGCAGATTTCCCACGGCCAGTTCTGGCTGACGAAGGGCTGGTCCGGCTCGATCCTGACCAGCTTTTGTGCCAACTACACGCCCACCATCCCGGCGAGGTGGCCCAAGTGGTGGCAACCGTGCACGCCACGGCCGAACGGATGTTGGGCGAGGTGATTCCTCTGAAATCCTTGATGAAACGCGCCCAGTTGCGCCGGTTGGGCAAGGCTTTGGAACGCGCGCCGGGCGCTTAGGCGCGTGCTTTACCCCGAAACCGTCCCCCAGCGTGCCTCATTCGCCTCAATCGCAGCGATGCGCTCGGGCGCATGGGGGTGACTGCGCAGCCAAACAGGAATTCCCGCCCCGCGCCCACCGGTCAGCGCCTCAAGCTTGACAAACAGCGACTTTTGCGGCGCCGTGCCGATCCCGGCCTTGACCAAAAGCGCGCTGGCATAGGCATCGGCTTCAAACTCTTCGCGCCGCGACAGCCGGGCCATCAGGGCGGTGGAAATCAGATTGGCAATCCAGATGCCGATAAAGGGCAGAAATCGGTTCAAAAACGCGGACAGGATCACAAACACCGCATTCTGCCCGGTGAAATCGATCATCCGCCGCCGGATATGGCCCAGCGCGACATGGCCCAATTCATGCGCGATGACCGAGGCCAACTCCTCGCTGGTCACCTCCCCCCGCGCCCGCGCGGCCAAAAACCCTCGCGTCAGGAAAATGCGCCCATCGGGGGCGGCGAGCCCGTTCACTGCGTCCATCTCGAAGACATAGACCTTGATCGCTTCAAGATCCAAAGCCCGCGCCAACCGCCCGGCCAGCGCCGTGATCTCGGCGTCGACCAAGGGCTTGGATTGGGCGTCCAACATGCGCTTGGTCTGCCAGACCGAAAAGCGCAGCATCAGCAAGCCATAGCCGATGGCCAGAATGAAAGGGGCGAGTTTCAACAACATGACCGGGAATATGGGGCGCTTGGCGCGCCAATTCCAGCGCCTATCGTAACTCTTTGATGCCGCGGGCAATGCCTTCCAATGTCATCGGCACCATGCGGCCCTGAAAGATCTCACCGATCAGCCGGATCGACTGAGTATAGGCCCAGTGCTGTTCGGGCACCGGGTTGATCCACAGATGGTTGGGCCATTGTGTGCAGGCCCGGTTCAGCCAGACCTGACCGGCCTCGGGGTTCCAATGCTCATTCGCACCGCCGGGGTGGAGGATCTCATAAGGGCTCATGCTGGCATCGCCCACGAAGATGCATTTGTAATCCGGCCCATAGGTGCGCAGCACTTCGGCGGTTGGGGTCTGCGCGTTCCAGCGTCGGGCGTTGTCGCGCCAAACCCCTTCATAAAGGCAGTTGTGGAAGTAGAACGGCACCAGATGCTTGAACTCTGACCGAGCGGCGCTGAAAAGTTCTTCCAGAACCTTGATATAGGGGTCCATGCTGCCGCCCACATCAAGGAACAACAGCACTTTCACGGCATTGCGCCGCTCGGGGCGGGTTTGCACATCCAGCCAGCCATGCTCAGCCGTGGCGCGGATGGTGCCGTCCAGATCAAACTCGTCAGCCGCCCCGTCGCGCGCCCATTTGCGCAACCGACGCAGGGCTACCTTGATGTTGCGGGTGCCAAGCTCCACCGTGTCATCCAGATTGCGAAACTCGCGCTTGTCCCAGACCTTGACCGCGCGCTGGTGGCGGCTTTGGTCTTGGCCGACGCGCACGCCTTCGGGATTGTAGCCATAGGCGCCAAAGGGGCTGGTGCCGGCGGTGCCGATCCATTTGTTGCCACCCTGATGGCGATCCTGTTGCTCGGCCAACCGCTGTTTCAGCGTTTCCATCAGCTTGTCAAAGCCGCCCAAAGCCGCAATCTGCGCCTTTTCCTCGGCTGTCAGGTGTTTTTCCGCCAGCTTTTCCAGCCAGTCGCCGGGCAGGTCAATCGCCTCCAGCACCTCAGCGTCCGAAATGGCCTCCAACCCTTTGAAGGCCTTGGCAAAGGCGCGGTCATAGCGGTCAAGGTGACGTTCGTCCTTCACCATGGCTGTGCGGCCAAGGTAATAGAACCCTTCAGGCTCATAGGTCACAAGCCCGGCCTGCAGACCTTCGAGAAAAGCCAGATACTCGCGCAACGAAACCGGCACCCCTTCATCGCGCAAGGCAAGGAAGAAGGGCAGGAACATCGCGCTACTGCCCGGCGCGGTCGAGGTAGATGGTGACGAAGAGCGCCAAAAGCATCAGCGGAATCGCATGGGCAGCCGCATATTGCGCCATGTCCAACCCTTTGCCGCCGCGCCGTTTGGCGCGCCAGGCCCCAAGGGCCGCGCCAAAAACCAACGCCAGCAGCACCAAGACAGGAATATACACCGCTCCGCCCCCTTTTTCTTGCGGGGCCGGGGGTGTTGTCCGCCCCTTAGCCCCCGCGCCGACCGCGGGCGCCAAGGGCCGCAACCTCGGCCATCCGCGCGCGCACCTGCGCTTCCGACCCAAAGCCATAGCGCGCCCATCCCAGACTGTCGAGACGCATGGCGCGGGCCTCGGCCACCTTGCCTTGCGCCTCAAGCGCCTCGGCCTTGAGGAGCATCAATGTCGCCAAGAGCGCGGCATTTTGGGATTGCCGGACCACTGGGATTGCGCGGTCGGCGAATTGCACCGCCTGACCAGGCTGGCTGTTCGACAGTGCCACGGCGGCCAGTTGCATATCGACATGCGCCCCGTGAACCTCGCCTCCCGGCAGGGTGCGGTAGATCTCGGCGGCGCGGGTAAAGGCGCGCACGGCGGCTTCGGGGTTTGAGGTGACTTGAGCGCGGCCCAGTGCGTAATGCGAGAAGGCCATGCGCCCATCAGTCCAGCCTTGGGCATTGGCGATCGACACCATCCGCTCCGCCGCCGCTTTCGAAGCACCGCCACGCGAACCAAAGGCCTGTTCCACCGCCTGCACCCATGACCGGGGCGCTACGGTTTTCATCTGGGCCGCGCGTCCTTCGCCACTGGGGTTCAGCCGCGCCAGAATCGCCGGCAGTCGCCGGGCAACTTCGGCCTCGTTCATCCCAGACTGAAGCTCGGGCGCATAGTAAGCCCGCAAAATCAGCATATCGAACCCGGTCAAGACGGTGTGGAAATTGTCGTCGTTAAAGACGGAATCGGGTAGGTGATACAGGTCGTTCAACGGACCGATGGCCTGTGCCAATTCTTCATGCAGACAGTCACGCACCTCTTGGTTGCTGGTGTCAGAGGGGATGACGATGACCACCCGCTCGCGCCGTGTCAGTTGCGTCCAATCCACCTTCGCGGTGCCGCGCGCGCTTTTGTAATCGGCGAACGAGCTGACACCCGGTACCACGAAACAAGCGGCCGTTGGAACTGCTCGGCGCATCTGGGCGCGTGGGACAAAATCGATTGTGATTGCAGCCGGTGCATCCGCCCCGACAGTGTGGATATCCAGCCCGGCCTCATTGCGCAGACGAGCCAAGAGGTTGGACAACTCGGCCCCCGCAAGGTTTGGCATATCACCCCGCACCCCGACGGTGATCGGGCCGTTAAAGCGGCTCATCACCGCAATGGCGCGACCGCTTTCCATGCGAAAGGTAAGGTCCAAAAAGTCGCGCGCCATTTCGGCATTCGACCGCTCCGCCCGGATGGGCGAGGCTGCACCAAAGGGCGTGGAAGAACCGCCGTTGGCAAAGCCGCGGCTGTCTAGAGCTGCGCTTTTGGTGACTTCGGCGCCCGGCATGGGCGCGCAGGCTGTGATCATGCACAGGGCAAGGGCTGAAATACGACGCATGGCTTGGCAGCTAAACCACTAATAAGGCGGGGTTTCCCCCGGATGAAAAGGCAAGGCATAGCGCCACCCCGCACCCGGCCGGTTCAGCGCCCTTGGGTTGGATGCCCCCGCATCCGCCCCAAGGGCTGGTCTGATCCGGGCAAGGCCCGTTCCGTCGCCACACCCCGAGAGCCCGGTGCAAAATGACACCAAAGCCTCTTAGGGACCGAAGGCCGGACGCAATCCCCACCGCGACCTGCCTCATTCAGTGCCGTTCGTGCTCCGGTCTGGTCTAAGCCCGCGTCGAGCAGTGCCGCGTGCAGAGCCTTTTGCCGCGCTGACATCGACCGATGATACTCACCGGGATGCCCGCCCCCACCGCAAGCGGAAGGGTGGCGAAAAACTGAAAAACCGTTCCCGAAACCTAAACCTCACATGAGACAAGACAACATGCTGGCAGTGTCGTTAAAGGGGCAGGTTCATGTCAATCTTGCGGATTTTTCACCCAATGGCGCTGTCTACCCATGGATAGGTGATCGGCCGGAAACGCCAGATATACCCCCGGAAGATCGCGAAATGTTGCAAAATGTTTCATAAAACTTCAATGCGTGATTCAATTGTGTCAAGACCATGGCTAAATACTGGCAGAATCGCCCGATTCGTAGAAATCGACGCAACAAACTCAACCTGCCGCCGCGATCAGCAGCGACGCGGCAACAAGGGCCAAGGTCGCAATTGGCCCAAGATGGCCGCAATTGGGGCATGCGCCGGGCATCTGTTTTGCCTGGCCAATTTGCCACTGGGGGAAGGCTTAGCCGCGCCCGGACCGTGACAGAAACGCCAAACGTTCAAACAGCTGTACGTCTTGTTCGTTCTTCAGCAGCGCCCCGTGCAGCCGTGGCAGGCTGTGCTTGCCCTCGCGCCGCAGATCCTCTGGCCCAAGATCTTCGGAAAGGAGCAGTTTCAACCAGTCCAAAACCTCAGACGTTGAGGGCTTCTTCTTCAGCCCCGGCGTTTCGCGCAGCTCAAAGAACTGGGTGAGCGCGGTGGTCAACAGCGCCTCCTTGATGGCCGGAAAGTGCAGCCGCACGATCTGGGCCAGCACTTGTGGCTCGGGAAAGCGGATGTAGTGGAAGAAACAACGGCGCAGGAACGCATCCGGCAGTTCCTTTTCATTGTTCGAGGTGATGATGACCACAGGCCGATTGATCGCACGCACTGTCTCGGCGGTCTCGTAGACGTGAAACTCCATCCGGTCGAGTTCTTGCAACAGGTCGTTTGGAAACTCGATATCGGCCTTGTCGATTTCGTCGATCAAAAGCACCACGCGGGCCGGGGCGTCGAACGCCTGCCAGAGTTTTCCCTTCTTGATATAGTTGCGCACCTCATGCACCCGCGCCTCGCCCAACTGGCTGTCGCGCAGGCGGCTGACGGCGTCATATTCGTAAAGGCCTTGTTGCGCCTTGGTTGTAGATTTTATGTGCCATTCAATCAGAGGCATATTCAGCGCCGCAGCCACCTGTCGTGCCAGTTCGGTTTTTCCAGTGCCCGGCTCGCCCTTCACCAAGAGCGGGCGCTGCAACGTGACGGCAGCGTTGACGGCCACTGCAAGGTCATCTGCGGCGACATAGGATGAGGTCGAGGAAAATTTCATAATCCGATCAAGGCCCTGCGTTTGTGCTTGGCCCCAAGCTATCTGCACAGGGATTTTGTCGCAACCGCTAGTGACAAGGCCCCGTCTTTGGGCTATTGCACCGCCCAATCCGGCCTTTGCTGTGGGTTTGCCGTTTTGACACCCCATCCCGCCGCGAGGTTCGCAAGATTGGAGAGTGCTGCCATGAAAGCCGAAGTGTTTTTGCCAGATGATTACAGGCCGGCCGAGGACGAGCCTTTCATGAATGATCGGCAGCTTGAGTATTTCCGCCGCAAGCTTTTGGTGTGGAAGCACGAGCTTTTGGAGCAGTCAAACGAGACGATTGAAAACCTGCAAGACAGCGGTCGTTCCGTGCCCGACATTGCCGACCGCGCCTCGGAAGAGACCGACCGCGCGTTGGAACTGCGCACCCGCGACCGTCAGCGCAAGCTGGTGTCCAAGATCGACGCGGCCCTGCGCCGGATCGAAGAGGGCGAGTACGGCTATTGCGAAATGACCGGCGAGCCGATCAGCCTAAAGCGGCTGGATGCCCGCCCCATCGCCACGATGACGCTTGAGGCGCAGGAAAAGCATGAGCGCCGTGAAAAGGTGCACCGCGACGATTGATCGTCCACCTGCACGCCCAAGATGGGGCTTGTGCCGGGAAAGATGTGAGAGGATGCTGAAGCCGGGCCCATGAGGTCCGGCTTTGCTGTTCAGGGGCATCGGATGCAGGCGCGCGAGGTCACGGTTCTGGGGGCAGGGGTGGCGGGTCTGACCGCCGCTCTGGCGCTGGCCAAGCAGGGCTTTGGCGTCACCGTTTTGGAACAGGCCGACGCAATCCGCGATGTCGGGGCAGGGTTGCAGATCAGCCCCAATGCCGCTGTTGTTTTGCAGGCGTTGGGCCTTGGCCCGGCGCTGGAGGCGGTAGAGGGGCGCGCCCGCGCGGTGCACCTGTGCGACGGGCTGACGGGCGAGACGGTCTTGCGCATGGATTTGGCACGCTTGCGCCCCGGCCACAGCTATCATTTTGCCCACCGCGCCGATCTGATCGACATGCTGGCCACGGCGGTGCGGGCGGCCGGGGTGCAGATCCAGCTGTTGCAGCAGATCGACGCGGTCGATCTGACCGGCCCGCGGCCCCGTCTTGTGACGGCCCAAGGCGTCCAGATGGAGACCGATCTTCTGGTCGGTGCGGACGGGCTGAAATCTAAGACCCGCACGGCGCTGAACGGCGCGGCGCAGCCCTTTTTCACCCATCAGGTTGCTTGGCGCGCACTGGTGCCGGAAACGCCCGGTGCGGATCCGGTGGCCGAGGTTCATATGGGCCCCGGCCGCCATCTGGTCAGCTATCCGCTGCGCGGCGGTCGGTTGCGCAACATCGTTGCGGTGGAAGAGCGCAAGGCTTGGGTCGAAGAGAGCTGGGCTCTGCGCGATGATCCGATTGAGATGCGGCTGGCCTTTGAACGGTTCAGCCCTCGGGTGCGTGGCTGGCTTGAACAGGTTCAGGACGTGCATCTGTGGGGCCTTTTCCGCCATCCGGTTGCCGAATCTTGGGCGCGGATCATGCCGCAGGGTGCGGTGGTGATCTTGGGTGATGCCGCGCATCCGACGCTGCCTTTTTTGTCGCAAGGGGCGGCGATGGGACTCGAGGACGGCTGGACCTTGGCCGATCATCTGGCGCGTCTGCCCTTGGATCAGGCCTTGGCGCGCTGGCAAGCGCTGCGCCGCCCGCGTTGCGCGCGGATCGTGGCGGCGGCGAATGGCAATGCGCGGGCCTATCATCTGTCCGGGCCGATGCGCGGGTTGGCACATCTGGGGCTGAAACTGGGGGGCTGGGTGCATCCGGGCTTTGCCCTGTCACGGTTTGATTGGCTTTACGGCCATGATGTGACCCAACAGACATGAAAAACCCGGCCGTGGGGCCGGGTTCAAGCCAGTCATCTGGTTCAGCAGGCTTAGGCGCTGACGGTGACCGGCGCGCAGACCAACTCCATGCCGCCGGCATAGATCACCTCGGTGCCCTCAAAGCGCAGGGTGACAAAGCGCACTTCGGACAGGATGTCGCCGCGAATGAATTCCCCATCACACAGCCGCGTGGCGGGGAACATCGCCTCGGCCTTGCCATAAAGTGCTTTCGCGCGCCAATCGCGGATCATGATCGGCTGGTTCGGGGCGACGAACATTTCTTCGGTCGGGCGGCCGACGCCAAGGCTGTCGCGCGAAATGGCCACGACGCGGGCGTTCTCAACACGCGTCACTTCCACCTGCACCACCTTGCGCATGCCGTTGCGGGTAATGACACGGTCGCCGGGCATGATGAATTCCACTGGCAGTTCACCGTCCAGCGTCAACACCGGGGTGCCAAGGGCGATGCCTGCTTCGGAGAAAATCTCTTGTGCGCTGGTTTGCGGAGCGAACTGAGCCTGAGCGAGATGTGCCATTTGCAAAATCCTTTGTGCCGTCAGCGCCCCCGCATGACAGCCTGTTTTGCGCCCAAATGTGGCAAGATTGGGGTTGGCGCGTGCCCTTTTCGCGGTCATTTCGCACCCCGCCCCGATCCTCACCTGACCTGTGCAAGAAATGACTCCCTTTTTGCTCTCGCTTCCCCGCGCTTGGCTTGCTAAAAGCGCGGCGGTTCGGGGCTTGCTCCGGGCGCACCGGGCCAGTCAGGCCGCCTGCAGGGCAGGGGGTCGGTCACCGGGACATAGCGGGTGTGGCGAAATTGGCAGACGCACTGGATTTAGGTTCCAGCGCCGCAAGGCGTGGGGGTTCAAGTCCCTCCACCCGCACCATGTCCTGACCCGAAAGGCAGCCTGATTTTTCGCTGCGCGCGATCTGCGGGTCATGCGCGATTCAGGGTTGATCCCTATCCCGGGCGGCTCTAGACAGGCGCCAACGAATTTGGCCGCCCTTGGGGCGGCCTTCCAGCTTGTGCGAGGACATGGAATGCAAGTCACCGAGACCCTGAACGACGGCCTGAAGCGCGGCTACACCATCACGGTGACGGCGGCCGAACTGGACGCCGAAGTGCAAAAGAAACTGATCGAGGCGCAGCCCGAGGTCGAGATCAAGGGCTTCCGCAAGGGCAAGGTGCCGCTGGCGATCCTGAAAAAGCAATTCGGTCAGCGCATGATCGGTGACGCGATGCAGGACGCCATTGATGGCGCGATGAAAGACCATTTCGACAAGACCGGCGACCGCCCCGCCTTGCAGCCCGAAGTCAAGATGGTGGGCGGCGAGAGCTGGAAGGAAGGTCAGGATGTCGTGGTCGAGATGACCTACGAATGCCTGCCGCCGATTCCGGAAGTGGATGCCGGCAAGATCAAGCTGGAGCGTCTGTCGGTGAAGGCTGACGATGCGGCCATTGCTGAGGCGCTGAAGAACTTGGCCGGTTCGGCCCAGTCTTTTGAGGCCAAGAAGAAAGCCTCAAAGGCCAAGAAGGGCGATCAGGTTGTGATCGACTTTAAAGGCTCGGTCGATGGTGAGTACTTCGACGGTGGCGCTGGCGAGGATTATCCGCTGGTTTTGGGCTCGAACTCGTTCATTCCGGGCTTTGAAGACCAGTTGATCGGCACCAAGGCCGGCGATGAGGTCAAGGTCAACGTGTCCTTCCCCGAAGCCTATGGCGCGGCCCATCTGGCCGGCAAAGACGCCGTGTTCGAGTGCACCGTCAAGGAAGTGCGCGAACCGAAGGAAGCCGAGATCGACGACGAACTGGCCAAGAAGTTCGGAGCCGAAGATCTGGCCGCACTGAAGGGCCAGATCGCTGAGCGTCTGGAAGCTGAATACAAGGGCGCTGCCCGCGCCGTCATGAAGCGCAGCCTCTTGGATCAGCTGGACGCGCAGGTCAAGTTCGCCCTCCCGGCCGCTTTGGTGGACGCCGAGGCTGCGCAGATTGCCCATCAGCTGTGGCACGAAGAGCACCCCGAGGTGCACGACCACAACCACGGCAGCGTCGAGCCGACCGATGAGCACAAGAAACTGGCCGAGCGTCGCGTGCGTCTGGGTTTGGTTCTTGCCGAAGTGGGCCGCAAGGCCGAGATCACAGTGACGGATGCCGAGATGACCCAAGCTGTGCTGGCGGCCGCCCGCCAGTATCCGGGCCAAGAGCGCGCGTTCTTCGAATTCGTTCAGAAAAACGCCCAGATGCAGCAGCAACTGCGCGCCCCGGTCTTTGAAGACAAGGTCGTCGATCACATCGTTGCCGGTGCCAAAGTGACCGACAAGGACGTCTCGAAGGACGCTTTGCAAAAACTGGTTGAAGCGCTGGACGATATGTAAGCGCCGCGCGGTTGCGCAAGTTTCGGGGTCGCGCCGTCAGGTGCGGCCCCTTTTTCATGGCAGGCCCGCTGAAACGGGCCATTGAGGGGGCGTCATGCGCAAGGACAGGCTGGATGGTGTAGGTCTGAGTGCGCTTTTGGCGGTGGCGCTGTTGCTCGCCTTCAACCAGATCATCGTGAAAGAGGTTAATCAGGGCTTGCAACCGGTGTTCTTCGCCGGGCTGCGCTCGGCACTTGCTGTGGCCTTTGTCTGGGCCTTTTTGAAATGGCGTGGCCTGACCGAGCGGTTGCGGTGGTCTGATCTTCGGCCGGGTCTCTTGATGGGTACAGTCTTTGCGGCCGAATTCCTGTGTCTTTTCATGGCGCTGGACCTCACTCTTGTCAGCCGCGCTTCGGTGATTTTCTATTCCATGCCGGTCTGGATGGGCCTTTTGGGCCATTTCTTCTTGCCCGGAGAGCGGCTGAACGGCGTCCGAGCGCTTGGGCTTCTTTTGGCCTTTCTGGGCACCGCTTGGGCGATCTTCTCTCGGCCCGAAGGGGCGGGCGCTGCCAGCCTGTGGGGCGATCTCTTTGCGCTGGGCGGGGCTTGGGGCTGGGCTGGCACGGCCTTTTTGGCGCGCAAAACCTCGTTGCGCGAGGCCGGGCCCGAGGCGCAACTGTTCTGGATGGTTGCGGTTTCGGCTCCGATTCTCTTGGTGGTCTCGCCGCTGTTCGGCCCCTTGATCCGCGATATTCAGCCTGAACATTGGCTTTGGCTGCTCTTCCAGTCCTCGATTGTGGTGGCGGGTGGTTTTGTCGCATGGCTATGGTTGCTGTCGGTCTATCCGACCGCCACCGTTGCCAGCTTTTCCTTCCTGACCCCGCTCTTTGCGATTCTTTTGGGCCATATCTTGTATGGCGAGCCGCTTACGTTGGCCTTGGCTGTGGCATTTCTGCTGGTGGCCTCGGGAATCATCCTGATCAACCGGCGCAGCTAGCCGAATGGCCTGGCGACCTTTGAATCAAAGGGCAAGGCCGCCGAATTCCAACGTTTTTCGCGCCTCTTCAGAGCTGGTGTGAAGGCGGCTTTGCACCGTCCCGGCGCGTGCGCTCTTTGTGCGTCACGCCACCCATAGCCTTACCCGCAGCCGTCAAGCACAAAAACTTGTGGTTGACCCTAATTTTCCATTTGCCTCC
>JBMSKG010000013.1:0-23917 GCA_049419625.1 Paracoccaceae bacterium
GCCGCCCTGATCCTTGTGGTGCCGGTGGTGACGATCCAGTTGATCGTGTCGGTGGTCTTTATCCAGCGCCATTTCGAACGGGTGACCCGGCAGATGACCACCTCGATCCAGATCGAGATCAGCCATCTGGTGTCGGTGGTGAATTCCGCACCCGATCTGGCCACGGCGCGGGTGCGTGCCGACGAGATTGGGGCGGCGCTGGAGCTTTCGGTGATCTTGCCAAACAACGATGCACCCGCTGCCGATCGTCGCGAGTTCATCGACTGGTCGGGCCGCGAGGTCATCTTGACGCTGCGCGAGCGCATGCCCGAACTGATTGCGGCGGATTTGGTGTCGGGGGATGGGCTGGTCTGGGCGTGGTTCGAAACGCAGCACGGGGTGATGCGGGTGGCCGTCGACCGACGCCGAATGTCGGCGTCAAACCCGCATCAGCTTTTGGTGCTGATGGTGTTCACCTCGATCCTCATGACAGGTGTTGCCTATGTTTTTTTGCGCAACCAATTGACGCCGATTGCGCGCATGGCGCAGGCCGCCGAGGCTTTTGGTAAAGGCGAAATCGTTCCCTTCCGGCCAAGAGGGGCCACCGAGGTGCGTGCCGCGGGGCAAGCATTCTTGGACATGCGCCTGCGGATCGAACGTCAGATCGAGGCGCGCACGCAGATGTTGTCTGGGGTCAGCCATGATCTGCGCACGCCGCTTACGCGGCTGAAGCTCGGCCTTTCCTTTCTGCCAGAGGAGGAAGAGGTTGAGGCGCTGAAGCGCGACGTGCAACAGATGGAGAGAATGGTCGACGAGTTTTTGGCCTTTGCCCGCGGCGATGCGATGGAGGCGGCCGAAGAGGTCGATCCGGCCAAGCTTTTGGCTCAGGTGGTGGCGGATGCGGTCCGTGCAGGTCAGGCGGTGCAGCTTGGGCCTATAGAGTGGCCGGGTGGGACAATGCGGCTGCGCCCCCAAGCGGTGCGGCGGGCACTGGAGAACCTTTTGGGCAATGCCGCGCGTCACGCAAATCGCGCTGTCGTTGGCCTTTTGGCCAGTGACAGGCTGATCAGATTGGTGGTTGAGGATGACGGGCCCGGCATCCCGGAGGGCGCGCGCGAGACTGCAATTGAACCGTTTCAGCGGCTGGACGCGGCGCGGGACCCGAACCGCGGGGGCGGCAGCGGTTTGGGGTTGGCGATTGCCGCCGATATCGCGCGCAGCCACGGTGGGGCTTTGCGTTTGGGACAAAGTGAGGCTTTGGGCGGCTTGCGCGCCGAGATCACTTTGGCGCGCTAGGGACCTGGAAGGCGACGAGCAGCGCACGCCGACGAGGAGGGGTGCTTAGAGCGGGCTGACAACCTGACCCCCTGCGGCGCGGGCGTCCTCGGGGTCATGGGTGACCAAGATCACCGGCAAGTTGCGGGTCTGGGAAAAGACCCAATCGCGGATTTGGGCGCGCAAAGATTGGTCGAGCCGGGAAAACGGCTCATCCAGCAAGAGCGCCAGCGGTTCGGCCAACAGCGTGCGTGCCAGTGCCACGCGGGCGCGTTGTCCGCCCGACAGGCTGGCTGGATCGCGGGGGCCAAAGCCCGACAGGTCCATTTGCTCCAGTGCGGCTTCGATCCGCGCCTGCCGGTCCGCGCGGCTGCCGCCAGGGCGCAGACCAAAGCCAAGGTTTTGGGCAACCGACAGATGAGGAAACAGTACATCATCTTGAAATAAAAGCCCAATGCGGCGTTGGGCTGTTGGCAGATTGGTGATGTCTTGCCCGTTCAGAAGAACCCGTCCCGTCATCTGAAACGCGGGTGGCAGGGCTCCGATCAGGGCTGCCAGCAGCGTGGATTTGCCACTGCCCGACGGCCCCATCACCGTCAGAACCTGGCCAGGGCACACAGTGGCCGTCAGACGCACCAATGGGGTTCCCGCACGGGTGATCTGCAAGGCATCAAGGGTCAGGCCGGTTGTCATCCTAGAACACTCCGTTCAGACAACATTGCGCGGCGGTTGCGGAAGATCAAACGCGGGACGATCAGCGCAAGGGCAAAGCCCAAGGCGGGCAGCGCCATTTGCAAAAGCGCCGTCGCCCCAATCAGGCGGCGGTTGCCGCCCGATGACAGCGCGACGGCTTCGGTTGTCAGCGTTTCCACCCGACCCCCGCCCAGCATCAGGGTGGGTAGGTATTGGCCGACGGACACCGCCACCCCCACGGCCAACGCGGTCAGCACAGGGGCCAGAAGCATCGGCAGTCGCAGGTGCCAGAAGATGCGGGCAGGCGGCGTGCCCATCGTGGCCGCCGCAAGGCCAATCCGTGGGTCCCAGCCGCGAAAGGCCGAGGCCAAGGACAGCCAGACATAGGGCAACACAAAGATCAGATGTGCCGCGGCCACTGTGAGAATGCTGCCCTTGGCGCCCAGATGCAGCGCCATAACTTGCAGGCCGGGCAGAAACGCGACTTGCGGCATGATAAGCGGCAGATAGATCAGCCAAGGCGTGCCGATCGGGCGGCCGCGCCTTGCTTCGGCCTCCAGCGCTGCGAGGGCCAGCGCAAGCGCGCCAAGGCTTGCGGCCAGCGCGATTGCAAGGGTGGTCAGGCTTTGATGGGCGAGGTCAGGCGTGGCCTTGGCCCAAGTTTGCAAGCTCAGGCTTTGCGGTAGGGCATCGGGAAACTGCCACAGTCCGGCGAAGGACCATAAGGTCAGCCCCGCCATGCCCGCGAAAAGGCCAAAGGCGATCAGTCCTGCCATGGCCGCAGCAATTCCAGCCAAGGGCGCATCAAGCGCACGGGCGCGTACGCCGCGTAGGGCCAACCCCGGGATCAGCGGTGCCAGTGCCCGCTCGGCCCAAAGCCACAGCACCAGCGTTGCCGCGACCAGCGCCAGTTGCACCAAGGCTCCGGCTGCCGCTGTGGACAGATGCGCGAGGTTGGGCGCGCCCATCCAGTCGGTGATCTGCACCGCCAAGGTGGGCGGCAGCGTCGGGCCAAGGATCATCGCCATATCGACGTTGGTCATGCCATAGGCCAGCACGGCAAAGCAAGGCAGGCGCAGGCCCGCATAGAGGGCAGGCAGGGTCGACAGCACAAATCCCATAACCCGGCCATAGCCCAGACTTGCGGCGATCTGGCCGCGCCGGGGGGTGTCAGTCTGCGGCAAGATAGCCAGCGCCATAAGCATCAGGAAGGGCACTTCCTTGGCCACCAGCCCCAACGTCAGAGCGACGCCCATCGGGTCGTTCAGGATCAAGAGATCAGGCGGAGTGTCCCAGCCGGTGGCCCAAGGCGAGACCACGCGCACAAGCCAGCCTGAGGGGGCCACCAGAAAGGCCAGCCCCAACGCGGCGGCGGCGTGCGGCAGCGCCAAAAGGGGTGACAGCGCACGGCGGAAGCTGGCAAAGCCCGGCCGATCATGTAGGGCGGCAATCATCAGGATCGTGATCGCCAAGGCCGCCAACGTCGAGCCAAGACCTGTGCAAAAGGACAAGGCAAGCGCGCGCGGCAGGCCCGGCCACTGAACAATTGCTGCAAAGCCTTGGCCCGACACCGCCGGGGCGAGCGTCCCTGCCAATCCTGCCGCGATGGGCAGCGCCAGGCCGGCCAACATAAGTCCAGGTGCAAGGGCCAGCAACCCAAAGGCAAGGGACCGGCCCGAATGGCTCACTGAACGACGCCGTAGCGCTGCGCCCAATCCTCAGCGATCTTGACCATCCAGCTGGCATGCGGCTCTAAGAGCACCGGGCCCAGATCGGCGGGCGACAGTGTGGCCGGGCCAAGGGTCAGAGCGTCAAAGCGGGCGCGGTCGTCGGGGGCAAGGGCCGTGAGGTTGAGCACGGTCTGAAAGCCCAAGGTCGCAGGGTCTTGGGCGGCGGCCTGAATCGCGGGGTCTAACATCAGATTGGCGATCACTTGCGCACCGGCCTGATGGGCGGCGTTGAAGGGAATGGCGACGAAGCTTGCGTTGCCGATAGTGCCGCCATCCAGCACAAAGGTGCGAATGGTGTCGGGCAGGGTGCCTGCCGCGATCTCGGCACTTGCACGGCCGGGGTTAAAGGCGAAAGAAATGCCGATTTCGCCATCGGCCAATAGTTGGCCTAAGGCAGGTTCATTTTCTGGAAACACCTGCGCCTGTCGCCAGAGGCTGGGGTGGATGTCATCAAGGAAAGCCCAAAGGGGGGCCACCGTCGCCTCATAGGTCGCGGGGTCAAGCGGGGCTTGCATGATGCTTGGCTCTGCAAGCGTGCCGTGCAGCACCTGCTTGAGAAAGGTCACGCCCAGATAATCGGGTGGCTGTGGATAGGTGAAACGGCCGGGGTTGGCCTTGATCCACTCTTGCAGCGCAGCAAGCGTTTTGGGCGGGGTGGGCAGAGTGGCGCTGTCATGTTCAAAGACAAGCTGCGCCATGGCCCAAGGGGATTCGAAGCCGTCGGTCGGCAGGGTAAAGTCGGTGACCGTTGCCGGCTTGCCCACCGTGTCGACCAAGGGCCAGTTCGGCAGCGCCTCGGCAAAGGGGCCAAACAACAGGCCCTGCGCCTTCATAGCGGCGAAATTCTCACCGTTGATCCAGATAAGATCGACCGCGCCGCCGCTGGTCTGACCGGCATCACGTTCAGCCAGCACCCGCGCCACCGCATCGGCGGTGGAGGCCAGTTTGACATGTTCCAGCGACACACCGTGGCGCGCCTGCGCCTCGGCACCGATGAAGGCGATGAAATCGTTGATCTTGGGATCCCCGCCCCATGCGTGCCAATAGACGGTCTGGCCCTTGGCTTCAGCCAGAATGGCGTCCCAGTCACCTGCAAAGGCCATGCGGGGGCCAACAGCCATCAAGGCCAATGTGGAAAGGGCGGTCTTGCCAAAGGCGCGGCGGTTCATGGTAATCCCTTTTTCAGGTCTGATTGGCCAAGGGATATGCGGGCGGCCGTGGTTCTGGCAAGCTGTCATACGCAAACGTGAGGGGTTGGTGATGTTGGACGCAAAAGTCAGACCTTGGATCGAAGGCCCCCTCAACCGGGTGGGAGAGATGCTGGCCGAGCGGGGAATCTCGGCCCATGAGGTCACGCTGTTTGGCCTGTTCATGGGGCTGCTTGCGGCAGGCATGCTGGCACTGGGTTTGCCGGGCGTTCTGGCACTGGTGCCCTTGTTGATCGGACGTCTGGCCGATGGGATTGATGGTGCCGTCGCGCGGGCCACGGAAAAGACCGATTTCGGCGGGCTTTTGGATATTGTCTGCGATTTCGTGTTTTACGCCGCCATTCCCTTGGCCTTTGCCCTGCGCGAGAATGGCAATGCGCTGGCGGCGGCCTTTCTTTTGGCGGCCTTTTACATCAACGGGGCTTCATTCTTGGGCTACGCGATCATGGCTGAAAAGCGTGGGATCGAGACGCGGGCGCAGGGAGAAAAGTCGCTGTACTACTCGGCTGGGCTTTTGGAGGGCACGGAAACGATTGGGTTTTTCGTCATCCTGTGCCTATGGCCCGGTGCGTTTGTGCCCCTTGCGGTGATCTTTGGGGTCCTGTGCCTCTTCACCACCGGGGCACGGATTGCCTTGGCGCGGCGGGTCTTCAGCTAGCCCTTCCGCCCGGCCGACCTAGGTGGGCAGACATGCAAAAAACCGCGTGCCCTTGCAGCCCCCGGCGCGCGACACTAAGACTCTGGCAAGTATCGCGCGATAAAGCTTCGAACTCGAGACAGGCAGGTTTGACATGAGAGATCCGGTTTCCACCTTTTACAACTTCATCATCCCGACCGTTGAAGAGACCAACGCGCGCGGATCGATCCGTTACGACATCTTCTCGCGTCTGCTGAAAGAGCGGATCATTTTCGTCGCAGGCCCCGTGCATGACGAAATGGCCACGGTGATCGTGGCGCAGCTCTTGTTCCTTGAGGCGGAAAATCCGTCGAAGGAAATCTCGATGTATATCAACTCGCCCGGCGGCGTGGTGACGAGCGGAATGTCGATCTACGACACGATGCAATACATCAAGCCCAAGGTCTCGACCGTTTGCATCGGTCAGGCGGCCTCGATGGGCAGCCTTCTATTGACCGCTGGCGAAAAGGGCATGCGGTTCAGCCTGCCCAACAGCCGCATCATGGTGCACCAGCCTTCGGGGGGGTATCAGGGACAGGCGACCGACATCCTGATCCATGCCCGCGAAACGGAACGCCTGAAAAAGCGGCTGAACGAGGTTTATGTCAAGCACACCGGCAACGACTATGACACCGTCGTGGCCGCGCTGGAGCGTGACAATTTCATGTCCGCCGAAGAGGCCAAGGATTGGGGCCTGATCGATGAAATCGTGGCCCCGCGCGACAAATCTGACGCCGCTGCGTAACAAAGGTGCTTTCCCCCCCGAGGCCAATCCTTGGGGGGATTTCTGGTTGTGAAGGTCTAGGGGTTGTCCTAGACTTCCCGTGACAGCCCGGTGACGGGGATTGGCAGAGGATACCCATGGCAACGAACTCGGGCAGCGACAGCAAGAACACGCTTTATTGCTCCTTCTGCGGCAAAAGCCAGCATGAGGTGCGCAAGCTGATCGCAGGGCCGACCGTGTTCATCTGCGATGAATGTGTCGAGCTGTGCATGGACATCATCCGCGAGGAGACAAAGACCACGGGGCTGAAGGCCACCGATGGCGTGCCGACCCCGCGTGACATCTGCAAAGTGCTGGATGACTATGTGATCGGTCAAGAACACGCCAAGCGCGTGCTGTCGGTCGCGGTGCATAACCATTACAAGCGTTTGAACCATTCTTCCAAGACCGACATCGAACTGTCGAAGTCGAACATCCTGCTGATCGGCCCCACCGGCTGCGGCAAGACGCTTTTGGCCCAGACACTGGCGCGGATTCTGGATGTGCCGTTCACGATGGCCGACGCCACCACGCTGACCGAGGCGGGTTACGTGGGTGAGGATGTGGAAAACATCATCCTCAAGCTTCTGCAGGCCAGCGAATACAACGTCGAGCGTGCGCAGCGCGGTATTGTTTATATCGACGAGGTCGACAAGATCACCCGCAAGTCTGACAACCCCTCGATCACCCGCGACGTGTCGGGCGAGGGCGTGCAGCAGGCGCTGCTGAAGATCATGGAAGGCACCGTGGCATCAGTACCGCCGCAGGGCGGGCGCAAACATCCGCAGCAGGAATTCCTGCAGGTGGACACGACCAATATCCTGTTCATCTGTGGTGGGGCCTTTGCCGGCCTTGAAAAGATCATCGCGCATCGCAACAAAGGCTCGGGCATCGGCTTTGGCGCCGATGTGAAAGATCCCGATGCGCGCGGCGTGGGCGAGCTTTTCAAAGAGCTGGAGCCGGAAGATCTGTTGAAATTCGGCCTGATCCCAGAATTCGTCGGTCGTCTGCCGGTGATCGCCACGCTGACCGATCTGGATGAGGCGGCGCTGATCATCATCTTGACCGAGCCGAAGAATGCGCTCGTCAAGCAGTACCAGCGTTTGTTCGAGATTGAAGGCGTCAAGCTGACCTTCACCACCGATGCGCTCTCGGCCATCGCCAAGCGCGCGATCAAGCGCAAGACCGGTGCGCGCGGTTTGCGGTCGATCATGGAAGACATCCTTCTGGACACCATGTTCGAACTGCCGGGCATGGAGGGCGTCGAGGAGGTCGTGGTCAACGAAGAAGCGGTGAACAACGGCGCCAAGCCCTTGATCGTGCACACCGAGGCAAAGGCCAAAGAACCGGCAGCCGCTGGCTGATCGAGGCATGAGCTTATCCAGAAAAAGCGGGCCATTGGCCCGCTTTTTTCTTGAATTTCCCAGCGACTCTTTGCCCTTCGCCGCCAACTCCTCTGGACCTTGGCCCGCCTTTCGGCCATATCAGGGCAAAAGACCCCGGAGGCCATGATGAACTTCCTTCTTCGCCTGTTGACCTGGTGGAACGGCCAAACGCTGGGCACCCAGATTTTTACCGCCCGCAAGGGCGTGCGTGTGGGCGAGGATGATCAGGGCAATGTGTTCTACCAGACCCGCGACGGCAAACGCCGCTGGGTGATCTACAATGGTGAGTCTGAAGCATCGCGTGTGTCGCCCGACTGGCACGGTTGGCTGCATTTCACATGGGATGAACCGCCGACCAAGGCACCGCTCAAGCACAAGTCATGGGAAAAACCGCATCAGGAAAACCTGACCGGCACGGCCGCGGCCTATGCCCCGACCGGCTCGATCCGCGCCGGTGCGCCAGCAGCGCGCGCCGATTACGAGGCGTGGCAGCCCGAGTAATGGCTGAAAATCGCGCAGAAGTTTTAGCAGGCGCTGCGGTTCTGGCCGCAGCCATTGGATTTTTGGCATGGTCGGTGGGCGGTGGCACACTGACGGGCGGGGCGGACAGCTATCAGCTGACTGCCTCATTCCGCTCGGCCGAGGGGATTCGGACCGGGTCGGATGTGCGGCTGGCTGGTGTGAAGGTAGGCACCATCACAGCGCTGACGCTGAACCCCGAGACCTTTTACGCCGACGCCGTCATTGAAGTGGATGCGGCGGTAAAACTGCCGACAGATTCGGCGATCTTGATTTCGTCCGAAGGGCTTTTGGGCGGCAATTTCATCGAACTCGTCCCCGGAGGTGCCGAAGAGGTGCTGATGGCCGGCGATGAGATTGAAGACACCCAAGGTGCGGTCAGTTTGCTGACACTTTTGATGAAATGGGTCGGCAGCAGCGGCGAGGATGCCACCGGAGCAGCACCATGAAGTGGCTGGCCGGCCTGCTGATCTGTTTGGCCTGCCCCTTGCTTGCAGAAGACATGGCCGATGCGCCGGGTGCCAAGCTGCGCATCCTCGACAAGCTGACCGGGGAAGTGCAGGACGTGACCTTGGCACGTGGCCAGTCGGTGGTCACAGGGCGGCTGACGGTGCAGCTGGATTCCTGCCGGTCCCCGGCTGACAATACTGTGGCCGAAGCAGATGCCCATCTGACCATCATGGATATGGCATCAACGGCGCCGGTCTTTGCGGGCTGGATGCTGGCCACCGCGCCCGCACTCTCGGCGCTGGACCATCCGCGCTATGACGTTTGGGTGTTAGGCTGCGACGTGCCGGAACTGGCACTGCCCGAGGTTGAGGACGCGGTTGAAGAAGAGCCGGTCGATCCTGCGACCGCTGATACCGACGGCTGATAACCCGGCGGGTCAAACTGGGCGAGCTGCCCTAGGGCCGCGCGCAGCATCCGATGATACTCGCCGCGCGACACCTCGACAGCGCCCAGGCTGGCCAGATGCGGCGTCAGAAACTGGGTGTCAAACAGCTTAAATCCCCCCGCCCGCAGCCGATGGCACAGGAAGGCCAGCGCAATCTTTGATCCGTTCGTCATCCGTGAGAACATGGATTCGCCAAAGAATGCGGCCCCCAGCGTCACACCATAAACCCCGCCCACCAGCCGACCCTCGGCCCTGACTTCAAGGCTGTGGGCATAGCCCATCTGGTGAAGCTGGCCATAGAGCTGGAAGATCTCATCATTGATCCACGTCTCGGGACGGTCAGCGCAAGCGCGCACCACACCGCCGAATTCGGTGTCTGTGGTGATGGTTAAGCCGCCGCGCCGGATGGTGCGCGCCAAACTGCGCGAGATGTGGAACGCATCCAGCGGAAAAATGCCACGTCGCCGCGGGTCAACCCAATGAATTTCGGTGCTGTCGCGCGTTTCGGCCATGGGAAAGACGCCCATGGCATAGGCATTCAGCAGCCGCTCGGGGGTCAGCCCGCCCGTCATTTGTGCACGGGCCAGACAGTCAAAGGGCGCCCGCAGGCGCCCTTTTTCAGCTGAACTTTGCTTCCAGCCATTTTTCCAACCAGTGAATGTTGTATTCGCCGTTCTGGATGTCGGGCTCGGCCAAAAGCATGTGGAACAGCGGAATCGAGGTGTCGACCCCGTCGATGATCAACTCGCTCAGCGCGCGGCGCAGGCGGGCCAGCGCCTCGGGCCGGTCGCGGCCATGCACGATCAGTTTGCCGATCAGGCTGTCGTAATAGGGCGGGATGCGATAGCCGTCATAAAGCGCACTGTCGATCCGCACGCCAAGACCGCCCGGCGCGTGGTATTGCGTCACCTTGCCGGGGCAGGGCGAGAAGGCGGGGATCTTCTCGGCATTGATCCGCACTTCGATCGAATGACCGTTGATTTCCAGGTCCTCTTGGCCAAAAGACATGTCCATTCCTGCGGCCACGCGGATCTGCTCGCGCACAAGGTCCACGCCGAAGATGCTTTCGGTGACCGGATGTTCCACCTGCAGGCGGGTGTTCATTTCGATGAAATAGAACTCGCCGTCCTCGTAAAGGAACTCGATGGTGCCCGCGCCGATATAGTTGATCTTGGCCACAGCATCGGCACAGACCTTGCCAATGCGCGCGCGCATTTCGGGGGTGATGCAGGGGCCGGGGGCCTCTTCGAACACCTTCTGGTGGCGGCGCTGCAGCGAGCAATCCCGCTCGCCCAGATGCACCGCTTTGCCCTTGCCATCGCCAAAGACCTGAATCTCGATATGACGGGGCTTTTGCAGGTATTTTTCGATATAGACTTCGTCATTGCCAAAGGCCGATTTGGCCTCGGCCCGGGCGGTGCGGAAGGCGATCTCCAGCTCTTCGGCGTTCTTGGCGACCTTCATCCCACGCCCGCCGCCGCCGGCGGTGGCCTTGATGATGACGGGGAAGCCGATGCCGGCTGCCACGCCAATGGCAGTTTCAAAATCGGGCACGCCGCCTTCGGACCCCGGCACAACCGGAATCCCCAGTGCCTTGGCGGTTTCCTTGGCGGTGATCTTGTCGCCCATGATGCGGATATGTTCCGCCGAGGGGCCGATAAAGGTGATGCCGTGATCTTCCAGCGCTTGCGCGAAGCTCGCGTTCTCGCTCAGAAAGCCATAGCCCGGATGCACGGCCTGCGCGCCGGTGATCTCGCAGGCCGAGATGATGGCAGCCTTGGACAGGTAGCTTGCGGAAGAGGGCGCAGGCCCGATGCAGACCGATTCATCGGCCATCCGGACGTGCATCGCATCGGTATCCGCCGTGGAATGCACCGCAACCGATTTGATCCCCATCTCGCGGCAGGCGCGGATCACGCGAAGGGCGATCTCGCCCCGGTTGGCGATCAGGATTTTGTCGAACATGGGCTTACTCGATGATCATCAGGGGCGCGCCGTATTCAACCGGGTGCCCGTCGGTGACCAGAATACGCTTGACCGTGCCAGACTTGGTGGCCGGGATGTGGTTCATGGTTTTCATGGCTTCGATGATCAGAACAGTCTGGCCTTCGGTCACGGCCGATCCGACCGCAACAAAGGGGGCCGCGCCCGGTTCCGCCGCCATATAGCAGGTGCCGACCATGGGTGAGGTGATCGCGCCGGGATGTTGGGCCGGATCGTCATTGACCGCCACCGGCGCGGCGGCGGGGGCGGCTGCGGCCGGGGCTGCGACAGGAGCGGCTTGCATCACAGGGGCAGCCATCTGCACCACATTGGCTTGCTTGACCACACGCACTTCCAGACTGTCGTCTTCGCCATACTCGCGCTTGACGGAAAGTTCGGTCAGTTCGTTCTTGTTCAGCAGTTCAGCCAGTGCCGAAATAAAGGCAACATCGGCGTCGGAGGTGTTCTTGCTCATTCCGTCCTCATTTGACGTATTGGGCCATTTTGGCCGCACCTTGGATCAGGCGTCTGTATAAGGCTTTGGAGCAGGGGAAGGAAGCCCTGAATAGGCAGCTGAGTGGGAACCGGGGCGCCGCGCGCGGTTCATAAAAAATGAGACGTGACTGATTTTACCGTTTGATAAAAAAATGAACCTATGGCAGCCTGATCTCAGAAAAAGCAAAGCCAATGGGAGGTTCCACCTTGTCCAACAGCCCGCTGACCCCCGGCATCGTGGCCGCGCGTCTGCCTCAGTCCGCCTATCAGACCAATTTCGCCGATCACGAGCCAGCGCTTGATCGGCACGAGGCGCGGGTGGCGGCAGATCGCTGCTATTTCTGCCACGATGCGCCCTGCATGACGGCCTGTCCGACCACCATCGACATTCCCTTGTTCATTCGCCAGATCTCCACGGGCACGCCCGAGGCGGCGGCCAAGACGATCTTTGACCAGAACATTCTGGGCGGCATGTGCGCGCGGGTCTGCCCGACGGAACAGCTGTGCGAAGAGGCCTGCGTGCGCGAAGCTGCGGAGGGCAAGCCGGTGGAAATCGGGCGCTTGCAGCGCTTTGCGACCGATACGCTGATGTCCAAGGGCGTGCATCCCTTCAAGCGTGCGGCTGTCACTGGCAAATCGGTGGCGGTGGTCGGGGCAGGCCCGGCGGGTCTGGCCTGCGCACACCGTCTGGCGATGAAGGGCCATGATGTGGTGGTCTATGACGCGCGTCCGAAGGCTGGTGGCCTGAACGAATACGGGATTGCCAGCTATAAATCGACCAATGACTTCGCCGCGCGCGAGGTGGAGTGGCTTTTGAAGATCGGTGGCATCCGCATTGAAACCGGCAAGGCTTTGGGCCGCAATCTGGCTTTGGCCGATGTGCAAAAGGCCCATGACGCGGTGTTTCTGGGCATGGGGCTTGGCGGTGTGAACGCGCTCCGTGCGCCGGGCGAGGACATAAAGAACGTCCGAAATGCTGTTGATTTTATTGCCGAGTTGCGCCAAACGTCTGACAAGTCCACCTTGCCCGTTGGGCGCGATGTGGTGGTGATCGGTGGCGGGATGACGGCGGTTGATGCTGCAGTGCAGTCCAAGCTTTTGGGGGCAGAAAACGTCACCATCGTCTATCGCCGCGGCCAAGAGAAGATGAGTGCTTCGGGCTATGAACAAGACCACGCCGCCAGTGCGGGCGTGCGCATCGTCACCCATGCCGCCCCCGTGGCGGTGCATGAGGGCGCGGTCGAGTTTGCCTATACCGAAGACGGCCCCAAGGGGCTGACTGTGACGGCGCAGACCTTCACGCTGAAGGCGGATCAGGTGTTCAAGGCCATTGGTCAAACACTGGCGGGCGCGCCCGAGGGGCTGGCGCTTGATGGCGGCAAGATCGCGGTGGACGCCAAGGGCCGCACCTCGGTCAAGGGCATCTGGGCCGGGGGCGACTGCGCCATAGGCGGCGATGACCTGACGGTCACCGCCGTGAAAGAGGGCCGCGATGCGGCTGAAGACATCCATGCAAGCTTGATGGCGTAAGGGGAAAGATCATGGCAGACCTGACATCTAACTTCATCGGCATCAAATCCCCCAACCCGTTCTGGCTGGCTTCGGCCCCACCCACCGACAAGAAATACAACGTCGAGCGGGCGTTTGAGGCGGGCTGGGGCGGCGTGGTTTGGAAAACCTTGGGCTCGGAAGGGCCGCCCATCGTCAACGTTTCGGGCCCGCGCTATGGCGCAATCTGGGGCGCGGATCGTCGGCTTTTGGGGCTGAACAACATCGAGTTGATCACCGACCGGCCGTTGGAGGTGAACCTTCAGGAGATCAAAGAGGTCAAGCGCAAGTGGAAAGACCGCGCGATGATCATCAGCCTGATGGTGCCTTGCGAAGAGGACAGCTGGAAGGCGATCCTCAAGCAGATTGAGGATACCGAAGCCGATGGGGTGGAACTGAACTTCGGCTGCCCGCATGGCATGGCCGAGCGCGGCATGGGATCGGCCGTGGGGCAGGTGCCGGAATACATCGAGATGGTCACGCGCTGGGTTAAGAAATACAGCCGCATGCCCTGCATTGTGAAGCTGACACCCAACGTCACCTCGATCCTGCCGCCCGCGATGGCGGCGAACCGGGGCGGCGCGGATGCGGTAAGCCTGATCAACACCATCAAATCGGTCACCAATGTTGATCTGGACGCGTTTTCGCCCTTCCCGATGATTGACGGCAAGGGCAGCCACGGCGGCTATTGCGGCCCTGCGGTGAAGCCCATTGCGCTGAACATGGTGGCCGAAATTGCCCGCTACGAGGAAACCCGCGGCCTGCCGATTTCCGGCATCGGCGGGGTGACGACTTGGCGCGATGCGGCGGAGTTCCTTGCGCTTGGGGCCGGCAATGTGCAGGTCTGCACGGCGGCCATGACCTATGGCTTCAAGATCGTGCAAGAGATGATCTCGGGGCTTTCGCAGTACCTTGATGAAAAAGAGATGGCTCTGACCGACCTGATCGGTCGCGCGGTGCCGAATTTCGTCGAATGGCAGCATCTGAACCTGAACTATGTCACCAAAGCGGTGATCAATCAGGACGATTGCATCAAATGCGGGCGTTGCTATGCGGCCTGCGAGGACACCAGCCATCAGGCGATTGCCATGTCCGAAGACCGCACCTTTACGGTCAAGGATGATGAATGCGTGGCCTGTAACCTGTGTGTCAACGTCTGCCCGGTGGACAATTGCATCACCATGAAAACCCTGCCGCACGGTGCCTTGGATGAGCGTACGGGTCGCAAGGTGGGCGACTACGCCAACTGGACGACGCATCCCAATAACCCCGGCGCCGTGGCGGCGGAGTAAGGGACGGCTGCGTAACTGACGGAAAGGCGGGCCATGTGCCCGCCCTTTAACCTTGCGATTGCCGCCGTTCGGCCAGATAGGCCGCGCGAGCCGCCTCGGCCGCGGCGCGGCCGGCTTCAAAATCGGCGGTCAGCGCGGTGACAACCGGCGGCATGGCGACGGGTTGGGTCGGCAGGATTTCGGTAGCAACCGGGCGGCTTGGCTCTTTGGCTGGGCCGGGCAAGGGCGGCTCACGCAGCAAATGGGGCTGCGGGGCCGGGGTATGGAAGGGCTGCACGGCGGCAACCGTCAGTGCTGGCGAGATGGTCATCTGCACCCTCAATCAACATGAACGCCCCCACCGTGCAGAATAGCACAGCGCGTTCCACGCTTCACGCTGAGAATAGGAAAAACCTTAACGGTCGGCCCAAGAAGGCGTCAGAGCGCGTCCAAAAGGCGGGCGGCCTCGACCCGAATGTCGATCAGCGGGCTGCGATCCTCGCCGGGGAAAAACCGTGCGCGGGTCGCCGTGGGCATGGGCCGCGGGACAGCGATAACGACGCGCGGGCCATGCTTGGCCGTTTCAAGCGCCCAAGACTGCGCCAGGGCAATTTGCGCGGCTTTCGTCGCGCCATAGGCACCAAAGAACTTTTCTCCGCCGCGCGGATCGTCAAGAAACAGCGCCGTGCCGTTGCCTTCGATCAGCAAAGGTTCCACCAGCGGAATGAGGCTGCCCGTCGCGCGGACATTGGTGGCGATGGATTTGTCCCAATCCTTCATATCCAAGGAACCCGCGGGTGACAGGGGGGCGACATGCACCGCGGGATGCACCCAAAGCTGCAAACTGCCCCAACGGTCATGGATCGAGCGACACAGATGGCGCATCGCGTCTTCGTTCGTCACATCCATCGGGGCCAGCGTGAGATAGCCCGCTCCCGGCAGGCCAAGCGCCTTAACCCGATCATCCAGCTCTTCCAAGCCTCCAACGGTGCGGGCGACCGCCACCACGTCCCAGCCCCTGATTGCCAGATGCTCGGCCATGGCCGCGCCAATCCCGCGCGAGGCGCCGGTGATGAGGGCGAGTTTTCTGGTCATCGGGGTCTCCTGTGGCAAGTGTCGTAGCCTCCGGCGGGGATATTTAAGAACAGATGAAGGGGCAAGGGGCCGGATCAGCCTTTGCGGGGATCGCCTGCGGCAATTTCGGCCATGCGGGCGCTGAGGATGGTTCGCAACAGGGCTTCCGGCAGGGGGCGGTCAGGGGTGAAAAGCACACCCGACTTGGAGGTCTTGAACGGCGTGCAGTCGATCTGGGGGATGATCGAGCCGGAATGGGGGTAAAGGCCAATGTGATGTGTGAAAGCGGCATAGCCGACCACCATCTTGCCTTTTGGTCCCGGCATACGAAAGCCCGGCATGGCGTAGGATAGGCATTCGACGTGACCCGGCAGCAAGGCCCTGAGACGGGTGCGAAGAGCGGTCAGCGCTGCGGCAAAGGCGGGGGGCTGGGCGGCGATATAGGCGTCGACCTCGGCCCCAGTCGTCATTCCGCCGCCTTCATCTGGAAGCCTTCCTCGATCTTGTCTGACGGGGCCACCGGATAATCGCCCGAAAAGCAGGCGTCGCAGAACTTGGGCGCTTTCGCATCCCGGCCAGCCGCCTCGCCCGCGGCGCGGTAAAGGCCGTCAAGCGAGATGAATTTCAGACTGTCAACGCCGATCCAGTCGCGCATCTCGTCCTCGGTCATGGTCGCGGCCAAGAGTTTCGCGCGTTCCGGGGTGTCGACGCCGTAAAAGCAGGGCCATGCGGTGGGCGGGGAGGCGATGCGGAAGTGCACCTCGGCGGCACCCGCATCAAGGATCATATCCTTGATCTTGCGGCTGGTGGTGCCGCGAACCACCGAGTCATCGACCAAGATCACCCGCTTGCCCTTGATCAGCGCGCGGTTGACGTTCAGCTTTAGGCGCACACCCATGTTGCGGATCTGTTCGGTCGGCTCAATGAAGGTGCGGCCCATGTATTGGTTGCGGATGATGCCCATCCCATAAGGAATGCCGCTTTCATGGGAATAGCCAATGGCCGCAGGCGTGCCAGAGTCGGGCACCGGGCAGACCAGATCCGCCTCAACGGGGGCTTCGCGGGCGAGTTCGATGCCGATCTGGCGGCGGGTCTCATAGACCGACCGGCCGCCGATGATGCTGTCGGGGCGCGAGAAATACACCTGTTCAAAGATGCAAAACCGCGAGGCGGCGGGTGTGAAGGGGCGGGTGGAGTTTACCTTGCCATCTTCGATCACCACCATTTCGCCGGGCTCGATCTCGCGGATAAACTCGGCACCGATGATGTCCAAGGCGCAGGTTTCCGAGGCGAGCGCCCAGGCGTTGTCGCCCAGCCGGCCCAGCACCAAGGGGCGCACGCCCAAAGGATCGCGCACGCCGATCAGTTTGGTGCGCGTCATGGCGACGATGGAAAACGCGCCCTCTACACGGCGCAGCGCGTCCTTGATGCGCTCGGCAATGGTTTTCTGGATCGAGCGCGCCATGAGGTGGATGATGCATTCACTGTCGGACGAGGATTGAAAGATCGATCCGCGTTCGATCAGTTCACGCCGCAGGGCGCTGGCATTTGTCAGATTGCCGTTATGGGCAATGGCGGCTCCGCCCATCGAAAACTCGCCAAAGAAGGGCTGCACATCACGGATCGCAGTAGCACCCTTTGACCCGGCGGTGGAATAGCGCACATGGCCGATGGCCAGCGACCCGGGCAGGTCCTTCATCACCTCGGCCTTGGTGAAGTTGTCGCGCACATAGCCAAAGCGTCGGACCGAGTTGAAACCCTGTTCCGCGTCATGGGCCACGATGCCACCGGCTTCTTGCCCGCGATGCTGCAGCGCATGCAGGCCAAGGGCGACGAAATTGGCAGCGTCATTCACGCCGACCACGCCAAAAATGCCGCATTCTTCCTTCAGTTTATCGCCGTCATCGAGGGGCGAAAACGGGTGGGCGGGGAAGCGGCGCATGGGCTCTCCGAATCCTGAGGGTGGGCTGGCCTTCGTTTAGGCTGAATGTGCGGCCCTGTCACCCCCAAAGCCGACCAGACACCCCCTTGGCAGCGGCGCGAGATCAGTTCGACGGCGCGGTGGGGTTGGCCGGCGCCGGTTCGGCAGGCGCGGCCGTCTCGGGGGCGGCGCAAGCCTTGGTCAGCGTGTTATAGCGTGACAGGATCCAGCCCGGCGCGTCATCGGGAACGGCGGCGTCGATATTGGCTTGGAAGGACGCGAAAATCTTGGCCGAGCGTGATTCATCGACCATCGGCACAGTGTTCGACGCCACGGCCCGGTCATAGACCAAAAGCGCCACGCCCACCAAGACGATGCCGCGCAAGACGCCAAAGACAAACCCAAGGCCCTGATCAATGCCCCCAAGCGCCGAGCGCTGCACGATCGAGGAGAACAATGGTGTAAACAGCGAAGCCAAGATCAGACCGATCGCCAGAACAAGGCCGAAGGCCACAATGATCGAAAGCTCACAGCTGTCTTTCAGAAAATCGCCCAGAACCGGGATTTCCTTGACCAAGGGCTGCGCGCTTTCGGCAAAGAGAAAGGCCAGAACGGCCGCCCCGACCCATCCCGCGATGGCCATCCCCTCGCGGACGAGGCCGCGCGAATAGGCGAGGATCGCCGAAAGCACGATGACCAGCGCGACCACGCCGTCGATCAGGGTAAAGCCTTCCATCCAACTCTCCTTCGCGCGTCAACCCGCGCCAAACATATCCCCGACAAAGGCGGTGAGATCGGGCATTTCCCGCACGCTCATCCCCTCGACGGCCACCAGCTTTGAGCGGCTTGGTGCAATCGCTTGTGAGAAACCAAGTTTTGCCGCTTCTTTCAACCGGTTTTCGGTCTGACCCACCGGGCGCAGGGCGCCAGAGAGGGAAATTTCGCCAAAAAGCACGGTTTCGGCCGGGATCGCCACATCCTCGCGCGCCGAGACAAGGGCCGCGGCGACGGCCAGATCGGCGGCAGGCTCGGTCACGCGCATGCCACCGGCCACGTTCAAGAACACATCCAGCCCGGTGAAGGGGATGCCGCAGCGCGCCTCAAGCACGGCCAGAATGGTCGAAAGCCGCCCCGAATCCAGCCCCACCACCGTGCGGCGCGGGGTGCCAAGCGGCGAGGGGGCGACAAGGGCCTGAATTTCGGTCAGCACGGGGCGGGTGCCTTCGATCCCGGCAAAGACCGCGCTGCCGGGGCTGGCCTGTCCGCGTTCGGACAAGAACAGCGCCGAAGGGTTCAAGACCTGCGACAGCCCGCCGCCCGTCATCTCAAAGACGCCAATCTCATCAGCGGGACCAAAGCGGTTTTTAACGGCGCGCAGGATGCGGAACTGATGGCCACGCTCGCCCTCGAAATAAAGGACGGTGTCCACCATATGCTCCACCACGCGCGGGCCGGCAATCTGGCCGTCTTTGGTGACATGGCCGACCAGAATGATCGCCACGCCGCGCTTTTTCGCAAAGGTCACCAGCTCATGCGCGGCGGCGCGCACTTGGCTGACCGAGCCGGGCGCGGCTTCGACCGTGTCCAGCCACATGGTCTGGATGGAATCGATGATCGCCAATCCGGGGCGTTCGGCATCCAGCGTGGTCAGAATATCGCGCAGGTTTGTTTCGGCCGCCAAAGCCACCGGCGCATCGGTCAGCCCCAGGCGCTGGGCGCGCATGCGGACCTGCGCCGATGCCTCTTCGCCCGAGATATAGAGGCATTTCACGCCATGGCGGGCAAAGGAGGCCGCGGCTTGCAAAAGGAGCGTCGACTTGCCGATGCCCGGATCACCGCCGACCAGTATAGCGCTGGCAGGCACAAGCCCGCCGCCCAGCACGCGGTCAAACTCCTCAATGCCGGACGAGGCGCGGGGTGGTGGTGCCTCTTCGGTTGCCAGATCAGTCAGGGTTATCGTGCGCCCCTTGGCACCGAGCGCCTTTGGTCCCGAGGACAGCGGCGCCTCTTCCACAATCGAATTCCAGGCGCCACACGCATCACAGCGTCCAGCCCATTTGCGATGGGCAGCACCACAGGATGAACAGGTGAACGAGGGGGACGATTTGCTCATACGTCTTGTTGCCTTGAAACGCGCGCCTCCTCAAGCCCATACGGGCATTCGTCGGGAGAACGGTGCAGGGTGCGCGCGAAGAGTGCCGTCAGGCTCGATGAGCCGCATTGGCAGGTCCACGATGTGACAGCACAAGTGAGGTCAGAATACAGCCGGTGAACAGATAAAGCCCCCAGGCGGTTTCCACCGTCACCAGCCCCGCGCCCTTGATAAGAACGATATAGATCGCCAGCAGGAACACATCTGCCATGGCAAGCTTTCCCATCACTTGCAAAACCGGCATCACGCGGGGTGCCAAAAGTCCGAAATCCACCAAGGCGACGCCCACCACCTTGGCCATCGGCGCAAAGACGGCCAGAAAGGTCACCACCAGCGCTAAGACCGCATCGCTGGCCCAAAGCGCCTGCAACCCGGTGATGACCGAGATTTCGTCCATCCCAAAGATCGGCAGCACGGCGGCACGCATCAAGGGCGCAAACCACGCAAGGGGGAACAGGACCAAAAGGCACAGGTTCAGGTATCTCATCCCCCGACCTCGCCGCGTCAAGCGCGTGATGTCAAGCGCGGGTTACTTGCCGGGTTTCGGCAGTTGCACGACGTTTTGCTCGCGGTGGTCCTCAAGATCGAAATCATATCCCAGGGTTGGCAGGATTTCCTTGAGATCAGCCTCCAGCCGCTTGATCTGGGTCTGGGCCTGTCGTTCCTCGGCCTCGACATCCTGCAACCAGCGGCGCAGCTCGTCACAGGTGGTGCGGGCCGCAGCCAGACGGTCGGTCAAGGCCTGTACCTCTTGCTGCCGTTGGCGCAAGAAGTCTTTGGCACGATTGACCTTTTCATCCGAATAGGTCTGCGCCAGTTCCCGCGTCTCAAAGCTCATCTGGGCCGCAAGCTGCAAAAGTTCCGGCTCCAGATGACGCAGGTCCGGATGCTCGCGCAGATGGTTCAGCCGTGCTTTCATGCCCTCAAACTCTGACGACAGGCCAAACACGCCCTTGCGGTCGGCGGCATGGGCGTGGGCATAGGCACGCGCCACGTCATGCATGTCCATCGCAAAGCTCCGATGGCTGCGTTCCAGCCGGGAAATCCGCAGATTGGCGGGCAGATAAAGCAGCAACAGCAGCATCAATCCCGTCAGACCCAGTTGCAGCCACATGCCCGCCTGTGGTACCGCCTGCCCGCCGAAAAAGAGCGCGATCTGCGGCCAGGGGATGACCTTGAAGGCGGCCAGCAGGCTGGCCACCCCAAGGGCCGCCGCCACAAGTCCAACCAGTGCCACAGCCACAGCGTTAAAAGCCGCGTGCGCAGAGCGCAAACGCCCGAGCATCCTTAAAACCATTCCACACAATCCCTGCAGCTGGCCCGTTACCGGCCAAAAATTCTTGGTTTGAGAATTGCGAATTAAGGAAAAATTGCAACGAAAATGGGGCAGAGCTTTGAAATGCTGCGACAAATTCATGTGGACAAGCTGCGTTGTTTACGATGCGGCAGCAGTTGCACAACCTGGGCGTGCGGGGCTCGCAGAGGCCGCAGAATCGACTTAGCGTACCGCCGCGATTGGACCTGTCGCCCGGCCATGGATGAACTGCTGGACATAGGGGTCTGGCGTGCTGTCCATCTCGCTCACCGGCCCGCTCCAGCGGATCAGCCCGTCATGCAGCATGGCCACCCGGTCGGCAATGGCGCGGACCGAGGTCATGTCATGGGTGATGGTGATGGCCGTGGCGCCCATCTCGGTGACGATCTCGCGGATCAGGGCGTTGATGACGCCGGCCATGATCGGATCCAGGCCCGTTGTGGGCTCATCAAAAAAGATGATCTCGGGTTCCGCAGCAATCGCGCGGGCCAGCCCCACGCGCTTTTGCATGCCGCCCGAGAGTTCGGCCGGGAAAAGATCGGCAGTTTCCGGGCCAAGACCCACCCTGCGCAGCTTTTCAACGGCAATCTCGCGCGCCTCATCCTTGGGCCGCTTCAAGGGGCCGCGCATCAGCCGGAAGGCCACATTTTCCCAAACTCGCAGGCTGTCAAACAGCGCACCACCCTGAAACAGCATGCCAAACCGCGCCAGAAAAGCCTCGCGCTCGGCAGTCAGCACGTTTTGCCCCTCCAGCGTGATCAACCCCGCATCGGGGCGCACAAGACCAAGGATGCACTTCAACAGCACCGATTTCCCGGTGCCCGATCCGCCGATCACCACCAGCGATTTGCCCCGGTCGAGCTGCAGGTCGATGCCGCGCAGCACCTGTTTGGGGCCAAAGGATTTGGTGACACCGCTAAGCTCGATCATGGCGTGAACATCACCGATGTCAGAAGGAAATTCGCGGCCAGAATAAGGATCGAGGCGGCGGCCACAGCGGTTTTTGTGGCCCCACCGACCCCCATCGCTCCGCGTCCCGAGGCCATGCCATGATAGCAGCCGATCAGCGTTGCGATAAATCCAAAGACCGCGCCCTTGGCCAAGGACGAGATCACGTCGGCACTTTCCAGAAAGTCCAGCGTGGTCTGAATATAGGTGGCCTTGTTGAACCCAAGCTGCCCAGTGGCGACCAGAAAACCGCCCATAATGCCAATGACATCGCCCACCGCCACCAGCAAAGGCACTGTCAAAGTGCCGGCCAGAACGCGCGGAACTGTCAGGTATTTCATAGGGTTGGTGGACAAAGTTACCAAAGCGTCAATCTGCTCGGTCACCTTCATCGTGGCAATCTCCGCCGCAATCGACGAGGTGACACGCGCGGCAATCATCAAACCCACCAAGACAGGCCCCAGCTCGCGCACCATGCCGATGGCCACAATCTGCGGCACCACGGCTTCGGCGTTGAACCGCTGGCCGCCGGCATAGATCTGCAAGGCCAGCGCTCCGCCGGTGAAGATCGCCGTCAGCCCAACCACGGGTAAGGACAGCCAGCCGACATGCAACAGCGCCGAGAGAAACTCGCGCGTATAGAAGGGCGGGCGCACAAGATGGCTGATGGTCTGGGCGGCATAGATCGCCACCCGTCCAAAGGCCGCCAAGGCGGCCAGCACCGGACGGCCAAGGGCGGCGAGAGCGCCCGTCACGCGCGCCCCTCAAGATAGCGCCGCGAATAGCGCGTGCCGAATTGGGTGAGGATTTCATAGCTGATGGTCTTGGCCGTGTCGGCCAGATCATCCACCCCTTGATACGGACCCAAGATATCCAGATAGCGCGGAATTTCAGGCAAATGGGTGATGTCTACCGTGATGAGATCCATCGAGACCCGACCGACCAAGGGGCAGGGGGTGTCACCATCCCATAGCACAGCCACGTTGGACAAACTGCGGATCAGCCCATCGGCATAGCCCGCGGCCAGTGTGGCGATCACAGACGGCTGGTCGGCCACCCAAGCACAGGAATACCCCACGGGCTGCCCGGCAGCGATCTCGCGCGTTTGCACCACCGGAATCGACAATGTCACCACCGGAACCGCCCCTTCATAAGGCCGCCCACCATACAGCCCGATTCCCGGCCGCGTCAGATCAAAATGATAGCGCGGCCCCATCAGAATACCGCCGGTGGCCGCAAAGGACCGCGGCACCCCGGTGCCATCGGTCATGGCATGGAACCGGGCCAGCTGGGTTTCGTTCAACGGATGATCCGGCTCATCCGCGCAAGCCAGATGCGACATCAACAATTCGGGCCCTGCGTCCAGCACATAAGGTGCCACAGCCTCCCATTCCATCTCATCCATGCCGAGCCGGTTCATGCCAGTGTTCAGCTGCACGCCAAAGGCATGACCAGAAAGCGCTTCAAGATGACGCGTGACCTGATCAAGGCTGTTGAGCATCGGGGTCAGGTCCAGATCGGCGATCATGTCGGTATCGCCCGCCATATGACCGGACAAGATGTTAATCTGCGGTCCCGGACCCAAAGCCTGCCGCACGGCCGCGCCTTCTTCAGCGGCAGCGACGAAAAACCGCCGCGCCCCAGCGCGCGCCAAAGCCTGCGCCACCCGCTTGACCCCAAGGCCATAGGCATCCGCCTTGACCACGGCAGCCGTCTGCACACCCGAGGCCGAAGCCCGGTCAAGAGCGCGCCAATTTGTGACGATGGCGTCAAGATCGATGGTAAGATGGGCTGTAGACATGGGCTTGGGTTTTGACAGGCGGGGCTGTGGGGTCAAGGGGGAATTTTGCAGCAGGCGAAGACTAGGGGCCAGCTTGGGGTGCGCTGTTGCCCAGTTTGCCTGCAGTATCGCCAAAGATTGCCCCGCCGATGCGCCGAAGGCCAGTGTCGGATGCCTGCAGCGGCAGTATATGTCTGGGAGTGTATATGCTTAGACCATTATGCTAAATCGGATTCACACCTCATTTTTTTGAGATTGACGCAAGTTTTGCGAGCACCTGAACACAGATTGCAAAGGGCTCTATCTG
>JBMSKG010000014.1:0-22731 GCA_049419625.1 Paracoccaceae bacterium
GGTCAGGGCTCACGGTCTCAACGCCACGGGCCATCCGGTTTTCTTCGTCCGCTTCTGAAAAACGTTTTGCTTCTCGGGCAATCCGTTTGCCTTGTAGATCACGAAACGCTTTGCGGGTGGCAAGTTCTTCAGCCGCAATTTTGTTTTGTTCGTTTCGCGCAGTGTTGACAGCCTTTTCTGCTTTCTTAATGTCGGCAGTAAGCGTTCTTGGAACAGGCTTGCCATTTGATTGCAGAAAGTCTTTACGGGGATTCAACTCGGCCAACTCAGCACGCCTAGCAATAAGCGCGTTTGTAACTTCCTGAGATGCACCAACGATGTCCCTGCGCTTGCCTTCCTGAGTAACGCGGCCTGTGCGGGTGTTCTTTGCCAAAAGCCCGCGCAACCTGACCATCCCAGCGGCGCGCGCGTTGGCGCTGGCCGCGCCGGTTGGTCTGGCCAAGGTGGCCTTGGTCGTCGACGCGGATGATACGTTTTTGGATGCGATCATCGAGGCCATGCCCTTGGACATGTTGCAACTGCATGGCCATGAGACCCCCGACCGCGTGGCCGAAGTCCGCACCCGCTATGGCCTGCCGGTGATGAAGGCGGTGGGCGTGGCGGATGAGGGCGATCTGGCGGCGGTCCTTGACTATTCGCTGGTGGCTGACCAGATTTTGGTTGATGCAAAGCCCCCGAAGAACGCCGATCTGCCCGGTGGCAACGGGCTGTCGTTCGACTGGCGACTGGTGGCCCAGCGCCGCTGGCTGCGGCCTTGGATGCTCGCGGGCGGGCTGAGGCCCGACAATGTGGCCGAGGCGATCCGGCTGACCAATGCCCGGCAGGTCGATGTCTCATCCGGCGTGGAATCTGCCCCGGGCGTCAAGGATGCGGCCCGCATCGCGGATTTCGTTCGCGCGGCTACAGAAGATGGCCCGCCAATCCTGCGCTAGATGCGGGGCGGGCTTTGCGACGGAACATCGCGCCTAGCCTAGAAGGCTTTGAACGTCATCGTGGTCAGCGTGCGGACAATGCCCGGAATGTCGAAGAGCTTGCCCGACAGGTAATGGCCGACATCCTCGCCCTCGGGGATGTAGATCTTGGCGATCAGGTCATATTCGCCCGAGGTCGAGTAAAGCTCGCTCACCACCTCACGGTCATAGATCGCGGTGGCAACCTCATAGGTCTTGCCGGGGGTGCAGCGGAACTGAACAAAGACGCAGGTCATGGCGGAGGTCCTATGGGCGGGTTCTTGGGGCTTGCCCCGGGGGTTTCACACCCCCGGACCCCCGTGGAGTATTTCAAAAGGCGCAAGACCTCAACGGTGGGCGCGGCCGGGGGTTAGAGTGGGTCATCCTCGGTTGCAAGCTTAAGCGGGGCGGGGCCTTGTTTCAAGTCGGCCACGGTCAGCGGATAGGTCGGGCGGCCAAGTCGGTTGCGCACCACCCACATCAGCCGCTTTTCGGCGCGGGTGATCGCGACATAGGCCAGACGTTTCCACAAGGGCACGCCTGCCTCGCTGCGCCCGGCCGCGGCGGCGGCGTAAAGGTCGGGGGCAAAGACCTGCACGGTTTCCCATTGCGAGCCTTGGGCCTTGTGTATGGTGACCGCCGCCCCATGAAGAAAGGCAGCACCCATGGTGGCGGCGTGGGGGATGAAGGGTTCTTCCTCATCGGGACGTTCGATCTTGATGATCGATGCAGCGGAGAGCTGCGGCTCTTCGGCGCCGATGACGTGCAACTTGGCAAAGCCCGGTCGGTTGCCGGGGCCAAGGTAGATCACCTGCGCGCCTTTGATGAGGCCGCGCGCCTCGAGGTCGATGCGTTTCTTGCGGTGTTTCAGGGGCAGTTCGATGCCATCACAGATCAAGGGTTCGCCCGGCAGAAGATCATCCTCGGGCGCGCCATGGGCGGCGCGGAAGGCGGTGATCAGCCGGATGCGGGTGGCATTGCGCCAGACCAGCACCGGGCTGCGTGCCATGAGGTCGGCGTCCACCCGTTCTGCCCAGACCACGCGGTCATCGCGCTTGGCGGTCTCTTCGACGAGGCGTTCGAAATCGTCAAAGCCCATCCGTTCATCGGCGAGCGCATGGGCCAGATCAAGGATCGGGTTGTCTTGCGTTTGGCGGTGGATGCGGTGCAGCACAAGGCGCAGGGGGTCGGCCAGCTTGTCAAACACCATCGCCCCGCTCTGGCCCACGGGGGCCAGCTGGGCAGGATCTCCAAAGAGCACCAGCGTCGGGAAAATCTCGCGCAGGTCGTCAAGCTGGCGCTCGTCCAGCATCGAGCTTTCGTCGACAAAGCCCACATCCAAAGGCTCTTCGCGCCGCTTCCAGCCCTTGATGAAATCGCTGCCGCGCAAGCCCGCCGCCGCCAGCGCGCCGGGGATCGAGGCGACAGTGTCATAAAAGGCCTTCGCGCGGTCCAGTGCGAGGTCTGTTAACCCCTCGACCACCGGGCGGCTGCCTTGGCCGGTCAGCCATTCGGCGATCTTCTCATATTGCGGGTCATAGACCGGGGTATAAAGGATGCGGTGAATGGTGGTTGCCGGAACCCCACGCAGGCGCAGGACCGAAGCCGCCTTGTTGGTGGGGGCGAGAATGGCCAGCGTCCGGCGGTCCTTGCGGCGACGGGGTTCGTAATCGCCCGAGACAAGGTCAACCCCGGCCGCCTGCATCGCCCGGTAGAGGCTGGCCAAGAGCATGGTCTTGCCCGAGCCCGCCTTACCCACCACCGCCAGAACCGAGGCCTTACCTTCGGCGCGCGGGGTCAGCGTGGCATCGGCAAGGTCGATGCCCATGCCCAAAAGTGTGGCCGCGACACGGTCATAGGCTTCGGCCTGATCGTCAGAGAAGGTGAGGGTTGGCAGCATGGGGCGACCATAGGCGAGGCGGGCGCCAAGGGCCAGAGCCGCCGATCAATGCGGGCGTCCTGCGGGGGGGGCGGCCTCGTCCGGGTCAGGGCCGCCTTCTGCGGCGGGTTCTTGGCTGGGGCAGGCCGCAACCTCGGCACGGGCCACGCGCATCGCCTCATCAGCCTTGAGGGCCAAGGCCGGCAGCCCGTTGGTTTGCGCATAGCTCCTCAGGTCGCGCAGCACATCAAAAATCCAATCATGACGCATGGGGCCCTCTTCACATCACCTGACGAACCGGCGGATTGTCTCGATTCTGTGAACAGTCTAGCGCCGCGCCTGCGAAGAGTCCGTCGAATAGTGCAACCTGAAGATGCAAGCAGCGCCGCAGTCGGGAGACTGCGCCGCCGCTGGTCAGGTGGGGGCCGGGTTAGCGGCCGAGGCTGGCTTCCAGCGCGTCCTCAAAGGTGCGCAGGCCCGTGGTCGGGGCCTGCACCAGCACGGCCATGTTGCCGGGCTTGTGCTGGTTCTTCCACATCAGCGTGTGGGCCTTGGGAATATCGGCCCAAGGGAAAACTTCGGACATGCAGGGATCAAGACGACGCTCGCACATCAGGGCGTTGGCTGCCGAGGCCTGCTTGAGATGGGCGAAATGGCTGCCCTGCAGGCGCTTTTGGTGCATCCACATGTAGCGCACGTCAAAGGTGCAGTTAAAGCCGGAGGTGCCGGCGCAGATCACCACCATGCCGCCCTTTTTGCACACCAAGGACGAGACCGGGAAGGTCGCCTCGCCGGGGTGTTCAAAGACCATATCGACGTTCACACCCTTGCCGGTGATGTCCCAGATCGCTTTGCCGAACTTGCGGGCCTCTTTCAGCCAGACGTTATACTCTTCCGAGCCAACCTTGGGCAGCTGGCCCCAGCATTTGAAGTCATTGCGGTTGATGACACCCTTGGCGCCCAAGGACATCACGAAGTCACGCTTGGATTCGTCCGAGATCACGCCAATCGCGTTGGCCCCTGCCGTGTTCACCAGTTGGATCGCATAAGAGCCAAGGCCGCCCGAGGCGCCCCAGACCAACACGTTTTGCCCCGGCTTCAGGTCATGCGGGGCATGGCCAAAGAGCATCCGGTAGGCGGTGGCCAGCGTCAGGGTGTAGCAGGCGGATTCTTCCCACGTCAGGTGGCGCGGGCGCGCCATCAACTGCTGGGCCTGCACGCGGGTGAACTGGCTGAACGACCCGTCAGGGGTTTCATAGCCCCAGATCCGCTGGCTGGTCGAAAACATCGGATCGCCGCCGTTGCAGTCCTCGTCATCGCCGTCGTCTTGGTTGCAGTGGATTACCACCTCATCGCCGACCTTCCAGCGCTTGACCTTGTCACCCACGGCCCAAACGATGCCGGCGGCATCCGAGCCGACGATGAAATAGGGGGACTTGCTGTTGTCAAACGGGCTGACCGGCTGACCAAGGCCAGCCCAGACGCCGTTGTAGTTGACGCCTGCCGCCATCACCATGACCAGCACTTCGTTGCTATCAAGCGCCCAAGTGTCGACGACCTCAAGCTTCATCGCATCTTCCGGCGGCCCGTGGCGTTCACGGCGGATGGCCCAGGCATACATTTGCTTTGGTACGTGGCCCAAGGGCGGCATCTCGCCGATCTCATAGAGGTCCTTCACCGGCGCATCGTAGGGCGCGATGGTGGGGGCGGTGTCCAGTGCCATAAGGGCCTCCTTGAGAAGTGTGCCGCGTCGATCATGCCGCGACGCAGAATCGACGCGGTTCGCGGCTTAGGGATACCCAACTTGCGCAACATTGCAATAGGTGCAGCGCAGAAATTGTAATTTTATGTCTGCCGCGTTGCGGCATCTGCGGGTTCCAACCGTTGCCAGACCGGGGCTGCATAAAAGGCCAGAACCGAGGCCGCGTCGGACCTGGGGCGCAGGTCTGCACCCACCAACCCGCGCCCGACGAGTGGGCGCAGCCCCTCGTCCAGCGTTTGCGCCAGACCTTGCGGCGGCAGCTTGAGCACTGCACCCCGCGCCTGCAATTGGGCCACCAGATCGGCCAGCCGGTCAACAAGCGCAGCGCGGTCGGCGGGCTGGCTTTGCAGTGCTGCTGCGACCAAAGGCACCGCCAAGACCGGCACCGCCTTTTCGATCTCGGACATCAAAAGCGCGCCCAAGGCCGCCGTCTGAGCGTCTGCCGACAGATCGGGATGGGCCGCGCGGAAGCCTTGCAAGGACACCGGCGGACCAAACCCGGCCGCCGCCGTGCCAAAGCCTTGAAACCGTCCGCGCATCCGCCGCCACAGATTGCGCGCGACAAAGCCTACGATCGCGCCAATGCCAGCCCGGAACCTCCGTTCCCCCGCCTGCCCGGCTGCCACCAAAACCCGATCCTCCAGAACCCGGTCATAGGCCAGCCCCACCGGCACGAACAAAACATCCCGCTCGCGCCCCGCGCCGGTGACGACGTAGTTCAGCAGGCCCATCTTGGCCGGCCCCACCCGACCATCCAAAGACAGACCGCCCTCAGGGAAAAACGCCTGCGTTGTGCCCTCGTCGGTGGCCATCTGCACATAGCGCGCCAGCACCCGACGATAGAGCGTGTTGCGGCTGCCACGCCGGATGAAATAGGCCCCCATCGCCCGGATCATCCGCGAGAACGGCCAGATCCGCGCCCATTCCCCCACCGCATAGGACAGGGCCGAGCGGTTGGCGACCAGCCATGTCACCAGCACATAATCCATATTGCTGCGATGGTTCATCACAAAGATCACGGTGGCATTGCGGTCAAGCTGGCCATTCAGCGCCGGGTCCACCTTGCCGATCCTTACCCGGTAAAGCCCCCGGCTGATCCACCGCGCCAGACGCGTGGCCACCCCGAAATAGAGCGTGGCCGAAAAGGCGGGCACGATTTCGCGGGCATAGAGGCGGGCCTCTTCAAAAGCCACGGCGCCCGGCACACCGGTTTCCGCCGCGTGATCGGCCACCGCCTCCATCACGCGCGGGTCATAGACCAGCCGCACGATCATGTCCTGACGCCGCGCCAGCTTGAACAGTTCAATCGGGCGATCCAGCCTTGTGTTCAACCGCGCCAAGGCACGCTCGGCCCGCTTGCGGAAGAACCAGCGCACGGAAGGGAACAGGAAATGCGAGGCAAAGGTCACGGCGGCAAAGCCGACGATCAAGACCAAGAGCCAGAAGGGAAGCGTCACGTCGCGAAACATTCCGGCAGCCTGCCCTATTCCACGGCAAAATCCAAACGCCTCTTCGGTCCTTGCGTCCCTCTTCGGAGGGCACCGCCTCGACGAGAAGACAAAGTCGCCCGAGGAGTTCCCATTTCGCCGCAGCGCAGCGATTGACAGCGCCCGAAAATGTCGCCTATCTAGCCCCTGACGAAATAAAATTGCCGAAGCGATTCACCTGATGAGGCCCGCGATGCACGCGCAGAAAGAACAACCGTGGCTCTTCCGCACCTATGCGGGCCATTCCACCGCGGCCGCGTCCAACGCGCTTTATCGCAACAACCTGTCGCGCGGTCAAACCGGGCTTTCGGTGGCTTTCGATCTGCCCACACAGACGGGCTATGATTCTGACCACGAACTCTCGAAGGGCGAAGTTGGCAAGGTCGGCGTGCCGGTCTGCCACTTGGGTGACATGCGCGCCCTGTTCAAGGATATCCCGCTTGAGCAGATGAACACCTCGATGACCATCAACGCCACAGCCCCTTGGCTTTTGGCGCTGTATATCGCGGTGGCCGAGGAACAGGGCGCGGATATCTCTGCCCTGCAAGGCACTGTGCAGAACGACATCATCAAGGAATACCTGTCGCGTGGCACCTATATCGCCCCGCCGAAGCCCTCGCTGCGCATGATCACCGATGTGGCCGCCTATACCCAAAAGCGCCTGCCCAAATGGAACCCGATGAACGTGTGTTCCTATCACCTGCAAGAGGCGGGTGCGACGCCCGAGCAGGAACTGGCCTTTGCGCTGGCCACCGCCTGCGCGGTGCTGGATGATCTGAAAGGGAAAGTTTCCCCCGCCGAATTCCCCAATATGGTGGGTCGGATATCGTTTTTTGTCAACGCGGGCATCCGGTTTGTGACCGAGCTGTGCAAGATGCGCGCCTTTGTCGATCTGTGGGACGAGATTTGCGAACACCGCTACGGCATCACCGAGGCGAAGTATCGCCGCTTCCGCTACGGCGTGCAGGTCAACTCCTTGGGCCTGACCGAACAGCAGCCCGAAAACAACGTCTACCGCATCTTGCTGGAAATGCTGGCCGTCACGCTCTCCAAAAAAGCCCGCGCCCGCGCCGTGCAACTGCCCGCCTGGAACGAGGCTTTGGGCCTGCCACGCCCGTGGGATCAGCAATGGTCGCTGCGGATGCAGCAAATCCTCGCCTATGAAACTGACCTTCTGGAATATGACGATCTTTTCGACGGCAACCCCGCGATTGACCGCAAGGTGGCTGCGCTGAAAGACGGCGCACGGGCTGAACTGGCGCAGATCGACGCCATGGGAGGCGCGGTTGCGGCCATCGAATACATGAAGGGCCGTCTGGTCGAAGCGAACTCGGAACGTCTGTCCAAGATCGAATCCAAGGAAACCACCGTTGTCGGCGTCAACCGCTGGACCGAGGCCGCCCCCTCGCCCCTTACCGCAGGCGACGGCTCCATCATGGTCGCCGATGCCGACGCCGAGGCCGACCAGATCGCCCGCCTGACCGCATGGCGCAGCACCCGCGACGCGGCGGCGGTGAACACCGCCCTCACCGCCCTGCGCGACGCCGCCAAATCCGGCACCAACATCATGCCCGCCTCCATCGCCTGCGCCAAGGCGGGCTGCACCACCGGCGAATGGGGCGCCATGCTGCGCCAAGCCTTTGGCGAATATCGCGCGCCAACCGGCGTGTCGCGCAGCCCGTCGAACCGCACCGAAGGGCTGGAGCCGATCCGCGAGGCCGTCAGCACCCTTTCGGCCAAACTGGGCCGCCAGTTGAAATTCCTTGTCGGCAAGCCCGGCCTTGACGGGCACTCGAACGGCGCCGAACAAATCGCCGCCCGTGCGCGCGACGTGGGCATGGACATTCACTACGAAGGCATCCGGCTGACGCCTGCCGAAATCGTCTCGGCCGCCGCCGATCAAGAGGCCCATGTCATTGGCCTGTCGATCCTGTCGGGCAGCCACATCCCGCTGATCACTGAGACGCTGGAGCGGATGCGCGCTGCGGGCCTTGGGCATATTCCTTTGGTCGTCGGCGGCATCATCCCCGAGGATGACGCAAGCGCCTTGCGCGCCATGGGGGTTGCCGCCGTCTACACGCCGAAGGATTTTGAGCTGAACCGCATCATGCTCGACATCGTTGGCATCGTCGACGCCCAAGACCGCGCGGCCTGAACCCGCCGCACGGGGGCTTCCAGCGGCGGTCAAGCTGTCATAGCCTGCCCTGCAAAGGGAGATCATGATGACATTCCATATCGGTGCCAAACCCGGGGAAATTGCTGAAACCGTGCTGTTGCCGGGCGATCCCTACCGCGCCCGCTGGGCGGCCGAAACCTTTCTCGAGAACCCGGTTTTGGTCAACGAAGTGCGCGGCATGCTGGGCTATACCGGCACATGGCGCGGGCACCCGGTCACGATCCATGGCTCGGGCATGGGCATGCCATCCCTGTCGATCTATGCCAATGAGCTGATCAAGGATTACGGCGCGCAAACGCTGATCCGCATCGGCAGCGCGGGCGCGCTTCAGCATCACGTCAAGGTGCGCGATGTGGTGCTGGCCCAAACAGCCTCCACCTGCGGCTCTCCCTCGCGGTCGATCTTTCGCGAACTGAATTTCGCCCCCTGCGCCGATTTCGGCCTGCTGCGCGCCGCCCATGATGCGGCCCAAAAGATTGGTGTGCCGGTGCATGTCGGGGGCATCTATTCCTCCGACACCTTCTATGACGAACGCGCCGATCTCAGCGAGCAACTGCAACGCCACGGCACGCTCTGCGTGGAAATGGAAGCGGCCGAGCTTTACCATCTCGCCGCCCGCTATGGCCGCCGCGCGCTGGCCGTGCTGACCATCTCTGACCACATCCTCACGCATGAGGCCCTGCCCGCTGACCAGCGCGAACGCAGCTTCGGGGCCATGGTCGAAGTGGCGCTTGAGGCGGCTTTCGCCTGATCTGCCCTGTCGTCGAGAGGGTCTGAACCCGTGTCGCCTTCAATGCGGCTCAAATATCCTCGGGGGGTGAGGCCGCAGGCCGAGGGGGGCAGACGGCCCCCTTTTAACGCCCGTGGCTGCGATCATAGCCATTGGCGGGTGAGGGCGCCCAACCCAGAGGCGGGGTCATGGGGCGGAACACTTCGACCAAAAGCGGATGGCACGCCGCCTGATCCGAGGAATGTTCCGCGCTGCAATCCCCGCCGGGACAGGCCGAAAGGGCGCCCAGAAGATCGATATCGGCAAAGAATTCAATGAAGTCGCCCGGCCGCACGGGGCTTGCCTTCATGAAATACTGCCCGGTGTCACGTGTAAAACCGGTGCACATAAAGACGTTCAAGACATCATGCACATGCAACTCGGCCACCTGCAGCGGCAGCCCCGTGCGATCCGCCAGCGCGCGGGTCAGGTTGGAATGGCAGCAGTGGTGATACTGACCGCCATGGCTGAGGAGGTTATGCGTGTAAGGGTCACAGCGCGTGCCGATCACATCATGCACCCCGCCGCCAAAATCGTCGAACTGATACCAGTCGAGCGTATCCTCGGTGATGGTCGCAAGGCTGCGCAGATGCGGCAGGCTCGACCACATCCGGTCGCCCGCGCTTAAATGCGTGCCATGCAGCGCGCGGGTTTTGCCGCTGAAAAACCGTTCACCCAAGTCATGAGCGTTCCACAGGTTCAGATCGCCCACTTGCGGCCCCTCAACCGAGGTGATGCGAAAGAAATGCCCGGCCGGCACATCGAAACAGCGCGCCTCACGCGCGGGCACCCGCACCTCATCCACCTTTTCCCAACCCTCCCGGGCGGCGTGATAGGGGGCAAGGTCAGGTGCGGGCAGGCCCGCGACGGGATAGCAGATCACCGGGCGCACGGCCTTGCGGGCGGCACCATCGGCGGGCATCGGGTGGGCGGGTGTATCGGGTTTCATGGGCACCTCCGGGGGGCCAAGCTGTCCCATGGTCGGGGGGTGGTCAAGACCCCTTCAGGCACTGGCGCGGGGCTTTTCCGGGCGCAGGTGTGCAGGTGGCTCCGCAGGCCGCACAGCGCCAAATCCCTGCGGCCTTTTCTTGCCGCCAAAGGCAAGCGCGGGTCAATGTGCCACCCCGCCGCGCAAACCACGCATAGGCAAAGACACCGATCAACAGGGTAAGGAGAAGGAGCGGCATCGGGGGCCTTTCGTGGCCCCCCTCCCCCATCCCCTCCCCACGCCGGGGGAGGTGAGCCGACAGGGCGGCAAAGGCAGTGAGCGTGGCAGGTCGTGACCTTCCCCCCCAATGGGGAGGGGATGAGGGTGGGGGCTTTGCCCTTAGACCACCCGGTCCACCATCATCTTCTTGATCTCAGAAATCGCCTTGGCCGGGTTCAGCCCCTTGGGGCAGGTCTTGGCGCAGTTCATGATCGTGTGGCAGCGATAGAGCTTGAAGGGGTCCTCAAGATTGTCCAACCGCTCGCCCGTCGCCTCATCACGGCTGTCGATGATCCAGCGATAGGCGTGCAACAGCGCCGCTGGCCCAAGGTATTTGTCGCCGTTCCACCAGTAGGACGGGCAAGAGGTCGAGCATGAGGCGCACATCACGCATTCATAAAGCCCATCCAGTTTCTTGCGGTCCTCGATCGACTGGCGCCATTCCTTGGCCGGACGGTTGGTCTTGGTTTCCAGCCAGGGCATGATCGAGGCATGCTGGGCATAGAAATGCGTGAGGTCCGGGATCAGGTCCTTGATCACCGGCATGTGGGGAAGCGGGTAGATCTTCACATCGCCCTTGATCTCATCCAGCCCATAGATGCAGGCAAGCGTGTTGATCCCGTCGATGTTCATCGCACACGACCCGCAAATTCCTTCGCGGCAAGAGCGGCGGAAAGTCAGGGTCGGGTCGATCTCATTCTTGATTTTGATCAGCGCGTCCAGAACCATGGGGCCGCATTTGTCCATGTCCACGAAATAGGTGTCGACCGACGGGTTCTTCCCATCATCGGGGTTCCAGCGGTAAATCTGGAACTTCCGCACGTTCTTGCCCTCGGGCTTCGGCCAGGTTTTGCCGGTGATGACTTTGGAGTTCTTGGGAAGAGTGAACTGAACCATGGGCTTTCCTTCGTCAGATCATGGCCGGGCACAGGGCCGCGGGGCGCAGAATGGCGGGGGTGGGGGCAAGGCGGGCCATCTTAACCCACCCATCCCGGTTGCGCGTCAAGCGGGCGGGCCGGGAACTGGCCCGAGCGCGCCTTGACGCAGGCGTCAAACACTTGGGCCGGATCGCGGCCCAACAGAAAATCGGTCGAGACCGTCACATCAAAGGCCCCAACGGCCTTGCCGCCCGACCCGACACCCAAGGCAATCTCGCCGCGCGGACGGCGGGCCTGATTGGCCTGTTCGACGCACATCCGTTCGGCCTGATCCACCGGGATCGGCCCGCAGGCCGCCAAGGGCGGCAGGGCGACAAGGACGAGGAGAGCGGCGCGCAGCATGGGCGTTACATCCCCAGCCGGATATTGGCGGCCGAAAGGCAAGCCGCTGCCGCAGGCGTGGCGGCAATCCGCATGACATTGGCCACCGTGCGGCTGCCCGCGCCGACGCCAATATCCTGCGCCAAGGCTTTCACATCCTCGGCACTGGCGTTGTCGACGATGCAGCGCGTAGCGGTTTCTGATTGCCCGGCGGGCACATAATCGGCCACGATCGGGCGCACCACGGTATCGGCCGCGCGACGGCCCACCTTGTCCGCCACTTGCGCCGGATCGCAGGCGGCCAGCGCCAGAACGGCAAGCAGGGGGGCCAGCGCGCGCATCAGAATTTACGCTCTGCCGGGGCGATCTTCTTCAACGAGATCCCGCCTTGTGCTTCGGATGTCAGAGGCTCGGTCTTGACCGGACGGTAGTCCAGCCGGACTTTTGCGCCATCGACCCACGCCAGCGAGTGTTTGCGCCACTTGGCGTCATCGCGGACCGGGTGATCTTCGTGGGCATGCGCGCCCCGGCTTTCGGTACGGGCATGGGCGCCGTAGATGGTGGCCAGCGCATTGGGCATCAGGTTGCCAAGCTCCAGCGTTTCCATCAGGTCGCTGTTCCAGACCAAGGAGCGGTCGGTGACCTTCAGATCGTCCATCTTCGCGGCGATTGCCGTCATCTTGCGTTCGCCCGCTGACAGCGTTTCCTCAGCCCGGAACACGGCGGCATCCGATTGCATGGTGCGCTGCATCTCGAGCCGCAGCTCGGCCGTCGGCACCGCGCCATTGGCATGGCGCAAGCCGTCAAAGCGCGACAAGGCCTTGTCGATTTCGGCCTCATTCACCGGGGCATTGCGCGACTTGGGGTTCACAATCTCGCCCGCGCGAATGGCGGCGGCGCGGCCAAAAACCACAAGGTCGATCAGGCTGTTCGAGCCCAGACGGTTCGCGCCATGGACCGAGGCACAGCCCGCCTCGCCCACGGCCATCAGGCCGGGGAAGATCGCGTCCGGGTCTTTGGCGGTGGGGTTCAAAACCTCGCCCCAATAGTTCGTTGGGATACCGCCCATGTTGTAGTGCACCGTCGGCAGAACCGGGATCGGCTCTTTGGTCAGATCGACACCGGCGAAGATGCGGGCCGATTCCGAGATGCCCGGCAGGCGCAGGTCCAGCGTTTCCTTGGGCAGATGGTTCAGGTGCAAATGAATATGATCGCCATGTTCGCCCACACCGCGGCCTTCGCGGATTTCCAAGGTCATGCAGCGCGAGACATAGTCGCGCGGGGCGAGGTCTTTGTAATGGGGCGCATAACGCTCCATGAACCGCTCGCCATTGGCGTTGGTGAGGTATCCACCTTCGCCGCGCGCGCCTTCGGTGATGAGGCAGCCCGAGCCATAGATCCCAGTCGGGTGGAACTGCACGAACTCCATGTCCTGCAAAGGCAGGCCTGCGCGGGCCACCATGCCGCCACCGTCGCCGGTGCAGGTATGCGCGGAGGTGGCCGAGAAATAGGCGCGGCCATAGCCGCCGGTCGCGAGAACCGTCATCTTGGCGTTGAACACATGGATGGTGCCGTCATCGAGCTTCCAGCAGACGACGCCGGTGCAGGCACCGTCGGTGATGATCAGGTCGATGGCGAAGTATTCGATGAAGAATTCCGCGTTGTTCTTCAGGCTTTGGCCGTAAAGCGTGTGCAGGATGGCGTGGCCGGTGCGGTCGGCCGCCGCGCAGGTGCGCTGCACCGGCGGGCCTTCGCCGTATTCGGTGGTGTGGCCGCCAAAGGGGCGCTGATAGATCTTGCCCTCTTCGGTGCGCGAAAACGGCACGCCGTAATGGTCCAGCTCATAAACCGCCTTCGGCGCCTCACGCGCGAGGTATTCCATCGCGTCGGTGTCGCCCAGCCAGTCCGAGCCCTTCACCGTGTCATACATGTGCCACTGCCAGCTGTCGGGGCCCATATTGCCCAAGGACGCGGCGATGCCGCCCTGTGCGGCGACGGTGTGCGAACGCGTCGGGAACACCTTGGTCACACAGGCGGTGCGCAGACCCTGTTCGGCCATGCCCAGCGTGGCGCGCAGACCAGCGCCGCCAGCCCCCACGACGACCACGTCATAGTCATGCACTTCATACGGATAGGCTTTGGTCATGTCTTGAACCTCAGAGCGCGATCTTGATCAGGGCAAACAGGCCACTTGCAACGATCACGGCAGACAGGGAATAGGCGAAGATGATGAACAGTTTACGCGCCGTGCCACGGGCATAATCCTCAATCATCATCGTGGCCCCCATGGCAAAGTGACGCATGCCAACCACAAGGACGAGCGCGGTCAGAATGGCCGGGAAAGGCCGGGCGAAGGTCGCGACAACCTCGTCTTGCGCAGCCCCGAGGGCTGAACCGAAGAGGTAAAGCCAGGTCGGCACCATGAAGGCCAAGGCAACCGACGACAGCGTCATGCTCCAGTGGTGTTCGGTTCCGGTGTGCGATGCGCCTTTGCCCTCGGCGCGCTTACGGGCGGTCAGATAACGCATGATGCCCTCACTGAACCAAAATGACGGTAAGGACGGTCAGAACGACCGACCCGATGATGATGCCCCAGCCCAGTTTCTCGGCGGTGGGAATGTCCAGCCCCTTGCCCGCATCGAAATAAAGATGCCGCAGCCCGGCCAGATAATGATACCACACCGCCCAAGCCGACCCGGTGAACACCAGATCGCCGAACCAGCTGGTTGCCACCGCATTGGCCGTGGCGAAATACTCGGCGCTGGTCGCGGCGGCCAACAGCCACCACACCGCGAGAATCACGCCCACGATCAGCGCATTGCCGGTGATCCGCGTCAGGATCGAGACGATCGACGTCAATTGCGGGCGGTAGATCTGCAAATGGGGGGAAAGAGGGCGTTCAACCCGTTTGACGTTGGCCATGGCATGTCCTTGTCGCTGGCAGGGCGCGGACCACGGCCCGACCCAAAGCTTTCGTTGTCACCTTACTAGCGCGAAATTTTACGCTGTCACCTACAAGCCTTGCGGAAACACGGGCTGATGCCGCTATCATCGGTAGATTTCTCGATTTGTGATCACAGATTTTTTTCCTGTTATCACAAATCGCACGGTCACATCGGCATCAGGGCCCAGTAATCCAGATCCAACAGAACCTCGGGCAGATACTTGCCATCCGCGCCCTTCAGCGCAAAGGGCTCTGCCCCTTGTTTCACCGCCACCAGCCGCAGGCGGATCGCGCCCACCCCGGGCGCGGTGGTTTCGGCGCGGTCCAAGACCTCGGACCAAGCCTTGATCGTATCGCCGGAGTGGCAGGGGTTGGCATGGGCCCCGGCGTTCAAGGCCACGATCATCTGTGCATTGGCCAGCCCATTGAACGACAGCGCCCGCGCCATGGAAATCACGTGGCCACCATAGATCAACCGCTTGCCATCCTCGCGGAAGGTGGCATCGAAATGGACCTTGGCGGTGTTCTGCCACAGACGCGTGGCGATCATATGTTCGGCCTCTTCGACCGTCACACCATCGACATGGTCAATCTTCTCGCCCACGGTATAGTCACCCCAGCGGTGCGGCTCACCGGCCAAGCTGAAATCGTAGTTCGAGAAATCCAATCCTTTGGGGATCACCAGATCTGCTGCAGGCACCACCTTTTGCAGATCGGGCACAACAGGCTCGGGCGTGGGGGCGTCCAGACGGTTTTTGCGCACCATCACCCAGCGCACATATTCCAGCACCACCTGCCCATGCTGGTTGATCCCCCGCGTCCGCACATAGACATTGCCCGACTTGCCGTTCGAGTTTTCCTTCAACCCGATCACCGTCGATTCCGACCGCAGGGTGTCACCCGGCCAAACAGGCGCCAGCCAGCGCCCCTCGGCATAGCCCAGATTGGCCACGGCGTTGAGGCTGATATCGGGAACCGTCTTGCCAAAGACCACATGGAAGGCCACCAGATCATCCATCGGCGCCGCCGGCAGACCGCTGGCGCGGGCAAATTCATCCGAGGAGTAAAGCGCCCCGCGCGCGGGATAAAGCGCATGGTACAGCGCGCGCTCGCCGCCCGACACCGTGCGCGGCACGGCGTGAATGATCACCTCACCAATGCGGTAATCTTCAAAGAAACGGCCCGGGTTGGTCTTCATCCGTCTTGGTCCTTTGGGTGGTGGGGTCGCCCCCACCAGCTTCATTGCTCGCCGAGTTTGATCTCGGGCGAATAGGTGCCCGGCACCTCTTTCACCACCGCCTGCCCGCAGCGCATGACACCGCGCGCGGCGTCAAAGGCATAGGTGGGGCTGCCCTGCAGCTCCCACCCTTTGTTCAGGGCCGCCGTTACCTTGTGGCAAAAGGCAGAGGTGTCGTCGTCGCTGAGAAAGCGATAAAGTTTCATGATCTTACCCGAATGTCGGATAGCCAAGGGCGTAATGCACAGCCGCCAGAACACCATAGAACAGAACCGACCCGACAAGCGCCATCGCCTCAAACTTTGCGGGTTTTGCCGCCGGCGGAACCCAAGGCGCGGCGCGGTTGATCAGCACCATCGAGATCAGAGCCCAAAGGCCAAGGCCGCCAAAAAGCACAAAGGACGGGGTATCGCCATTGACCAAAAGATGTCCCACCGACCACAGCACCACAGCCAACAGCATGGGATGGCGGATCTTGCGCGCCAGTGCCGTCTTCATCCCCGACACCGCGAACAGATAAACCGAGCCCAGCATCAGAAGGTTGTTGATCCCCACCATCGCGGGCGAGCGGCCCCAGAAAAACGCCCCATCGGCCGCGCGATAGCCCACAACCATCAGCACAATCCCAAGCACCATGGCCAGCGACAACGGCCCTTTGGCCTTGTCCCCCCAGCTTGCGCGCATCTCGGGCGCCAGACGTTTCAACCAGTGCGGCACAATCCATAAGGCAAGGCCAAGAACAAGAAGGGTCATCTGCACGCTCCGAAAAGGAAAAGGGCCTTCACAGTTGCATCATTCGGCCATGGCCGCAATCGCCTCGGCCTTGGCCAGCGTTGCGGTGGCCGTCACGATGTGCAGGTTCTCTACGATCTTGCCATCGACCACGGCCACCCCCTGCCCCGCTGCTTTGGCTGCCGAGAAGGCCGCGATCTGGCGGCGGGCAAGGTCCAACTCGTCGGCGCTGGGTGCGAAGGCCGCGTTGGCAATCTGCAACTGCGCGGGATGGATCACGGTCTTGCCGTCAAAGCCCATGTCGCGGCCCTGTTCACATTCGGCGCGAAGTCCCGCCTCATCCTTGAACGCGTTGAACACCCCGTCCACGATCACCCGACCATGGGCGCGCGCCGCCAAGAGACAAAGTCCAAGCCCCGCCTGCATGGCCAGACGGTCGGGGCGAAAGCGGCTGTTCAACTCTTTGGCCAGATCATTGGTGCCCATCACCATGCCCTTCAGGCGCGGATGGGCGGCAATCTCGGCGGCGTTCAGCATGCCCAGCGCCGTCTCCATCATAGCCCAGAGGTCGGCGCCCGGCACCGCCTCGGCCACCGCGTCCAGATCGGCGGCGCGGTTCACTTTGGGGATCAGGATGGCGTCAATCTTGGCACCGCGCGCAATGGCCGCGTCCATCGCATTGGCGTCATCGCGGCCCCATGCAGTGTCGAACCCATTGATCCGCACGATCCGCGCCCGGCTGCCGAAATCCCAATCGGTCAGCACCCGCGCCAAGAGATCGCGCGCGGCGGGCTTTTCGTCTGGCGCCACGGCGTCCTCCAGATCGAAGATGATCGCGTCCGCTGCCAGCCCCATAGCCTTTTCCAAAGCCCGCTCTTTCGAGCCGGGGATGTAAAGGACCGAGCGATAGGGACGCGCAGACATGATTCTCTCCACAGTAACAATCTTGCGGAAAAAGACACCGATTGGGCATTTTCGGCAAGCCCGTTTTTGCTGCATCGCAGAAAGATAACTCGCCAGCGCACCCATTGGCGCGGTCATCAGCCTGTCCAGCGATTGGAACGGGGCGTTAACGCGCCGCTTACGCGCGTGGCGCAGCCTGATCCGACTGGCCAAAAATCCATGGGGTTTCAGATGGACAAAACACTCTTTGCGCTTTTGCTGGGCTTTGCCGGGCTGATCCTTGTCACGCAGGCCGCTCAGGCCGCACAATGCGCACCGCGCGATCAGGTGGTCGCGGGGTTGGCCACCGGCTTTGACGAGGTGCGCCGGGGCGCGGGCCTGACCGCCGCACCGGACGGGCGCGCGCAGGTGATTGAGATTTTCACCTCTGCATCGGGAAGCTGGACGATTGTCGTGACAAGACCCGATGGGCAGACCTGCCTTGTCGCTTCGGGTCAGGCTTGGGAGGACATTACCGAGGAGTTGCCCGCCAAAGGCGAACCGGCGTAAGCGCCGTTAGGAGGCGGCGGACAGCCCGTCCCAGATCAGCTTGAGCGAAATCGCCAAAAGCGCCCAGGTGACGATTTGGAAAAACAGCCGCTCGGGGATGATCTTGACCAACTTGACCCCGGCAAAGACCGCCACGGCGGCGGCGGGCATGAGGGTAAAGGCCACCTGCAAATTGCCCGAGGTGAACTGGCCGAGCGCCCAGTAGGGCACCAGCTTGATGCCGTTAAGATACGCAAACAGAATGGTATTCGTCCCGGCAAAGACCACCTTTGTCAGGCCCAAGGGCAGCACATAGACCTGAAACGGCGGCACGCCGGAATGGCTGACAAAGCTTGTAAACCCCGTCAGCGAGCCCCAAAAGAGCCCCGGCGCCACCTCTGCCCTGCGCGTCTCTACCCCACCCCGCCGGAGCAGCAAGCGAAGCGCAAAGACCGCGCCAATCACCCCCACCAGCGCGGTGACGGCCCATTCCGGTGTGATCTTGGCTGTTGCCCAGCCAAGGCCCACCCCGATCGTGACCCCGGCCATCAGAATCGCCAAGACACGGCGGTCATACGCGTGGCGATAGGCATAAAGCCCGAACATATCGGACAGCACATAGACCGGCAGCAAAAGCCCGGCCGCCGTGACGGGTGAAATGGCCAGCGACAAGATCGGCACGCCCAGCATGCCGACCACAGGCAGCCCGCCTTTGCCCATGCCGACCACTACCGCAGCGACGATCGCACAAGCCCAGAAAAACCCACCGTCCATCGCCGCCCTCGCGCCCCCTTTCCCCCGCCGCGCGAATCCCTCATGATGCTGCGCAATGCTGATCCGACGGGAAAACGCTCCCGGCGGGGGCCTGTGCAAGGGGTTAGCGCAAACGCTGGCCCGGGGCCAGCCCTTGCCATTTGCCGCAGTGCGGCGGGGTTGATTTCCACCACGAACGGGTTTAGCATACCATTGTATACCAAAACCGGAGACCGGACTCATGGCACGACCCAAGATCGCGCTGATCGGCGCAGGCCAGATCGGTGGCACGCTCGCTCACCTCGCCGCCCTCAAGGAACTGGGCGACATCGTCCTTTTCGATATCGCCGAGGGCACACCGCAGGGCAAAGCTCTGGACATTGCACAATCGGGCCCGGTCGAAGGCTTTGACGCCTCGCTGAAAGGCGCCAATTCCTATGAGGATATTGCGGGAGCTGACGTCTGCATCGTCACCGCAGGCGTGCCGCGCAAGCCGGGGATGAGCCGCGATGACCTGTTGGGCATCAACCTCAAAGTCATGAAATCCGTGGGTGAGGGCATCAAGGCCCATGCGCCCAATGCCTTTGTGATCTGCATCACCAACCCCTTGGACGCGATGGTTTGGGCGCTGCGCGAGTTTTCGGGCCTGCCGCACAATAAGGTGGTCGGCATGGCGGGCGTTCTGGATGCGGGCCGTTTCCGCCACTTCCTGTCGGTGGAGTTCAACGTCTCGATGAAGGATGTCACGGCTTTCGTGCTGGGCGGCCATGGCGACACGATGGTGCCCTTGGTTCGCTATTCCACCGTGGCCGGCATCCCGTTGCCTGACCTTGTGTCGATGGGCTGGACCACGCAGGAAAAGCTGGACGCCATCGTGCAGCGCACCCGGGACGGCGGGGCGGAAATTGTGGGTCTGTTGAAAACCGGCTCGGCCTTCTATGCACCTGCCGCCTCGGCGATTGAAATGGCGGAAGCCTATCTCAAGGACCAAAAGCGCCTGTTGCCCTGCGCCGCCTATGTGGACGGCGCTTATGGGCTGAAGGGCATGTATGTCGGCGTGCCAACCATTCTGGGCGCTGGTGGCGTGGAGCGTGTGGTGGACATCAAGCTGAACAAGGACGAACAGGCGATGATGGACAAGTCCATCGACGCGGTGAAGGGCCTTGTGGCGGCCTGCAAGGCGATTGATCCGTCGCTGGCATGATTTTAGTGGGGTGAAACCCCACCCTATGATGACAAACCGCGCGTGCCATGAAGGCCCGCGCGGTTTTCATTTGATCCCGCCACGCTCGTCCGGGTTACGCCCCCGCCGGGGCCGGTAGACCGGCAGCGACCAGTTGAACCAGATGGCCGCGCAGCGGATGGCGGCGGCGGCGGTCAGCCCAGCGGCCATCGCGGCCTCACGCGGCAGGCCCGCCCAATCACTGGCCAAAAACACCGTCGCGCCCGCGGCAGAGGCCGAGACATAGATGTCTTTGCGCATCACGATCGACGGCTCTTGCCCCAAGAGATCGCGCAGGATGCCGCCAAAGCTTGCCGTGATGACCCCCATCACCAATGCCACCAAGGGCCCTGCCCCGGCGTCCAGCCCCTTGGCCGCCCCGGCAATTGTCACCAAGGCCATGCCAAAGGCGTCGAGATACAACACCAGCCGATACCGTGAGGACACCCGATGCGCGGTGAAATGCGCCACAACCGCGACCAGTAGGCACAGCGCCACCGGGGTCGGGTCCACCACCCAAAACACCGGCAGGCCGAGGAGAAGATCGCGCAGCGTGCCGCCGCCAATGCCGGTGATCACGCCCAGCCACATGAAGCCCAGAATGTCCATTTCCTTGCGCGAGGCGACGAGCGCCCCGGTGGTGGCAAACACCCCAGCGGCGGCAAGGTCCAAGAGCGAGAGGAGCGGCGCAAGATCGGTCATCAACTGGCCTTAGTGGTTCACGGTGCTTGAAAAGAGGTGAATGACCAAGACCCCGACCATGATCAGACCAAGGCCCAGAAGGGCTGCGGTGTCGAGGATCTGCCGTTGCCAAACCCAAGCCACCGCCGTGATCAGGACAATGCCAAGACCCGACCACAGCGCGTAAACCACCCCGGTTGGCATGACCCGCAAGGGAACCGACAGCAACCAAAAGGCCCCGGCATAGCCAAAGATCGCAATCAGGCTGGGCACAAGGCGCGTAAAGCTGGCCGAGCGGGCCAAGGCAGTGGTCGCCACCACTTCCAGCACAATTGCCGCCAGAAGGAAGAGATAAGTTCTTAGCATCACAAGCCCTCCACGCGTCTTCCTGTCATGGCGGGTCAAGTCAGGCAAGCGGGGATGGACGCGCGGCTTAGGGCATTGCGGCCGCCCAGACCTCAACCTCGAGCTTGAACTCGGGGCGGGAGAACCCGGCGATGAGGAGCAGGGTCGAGGCGGGTGGCTCGCCCGTGCCTGCCAGAAAAGCATCACGCGCGGCCATATAGGCGGGCAGATCGGCGCGGTCGGTCAGCCAAGCGGTGATGTGGCAGATATCGGCGGGGCCCATGCTGCCCTCGGCCAAAATGGCCTTGATATTGGCAAAGCAGATCGCGGCCTGTGCGCCCGCATCGGCGGGCACCGTGCCATCCGCAGCGATGCCCAGTTGGCCCGAGGTGCGCAGGGTCCGTGCGCCGGGGGCCAGTTCTACGCCATGGGCGTAGCGGGCAAGCGGCGCAGCGATGCCGGGTGGTGAAAGGCGGCGCATGGTGGGCTGGTCCTTGGCTGCTGTGTCGTAAGATGCACTATGACAAGGCCCCTGCCATGTAGGGTGCAAGAAAAATAACCGCCACAACCCCGTTTTCCTTTTGCCATCTGCGCGCTGCTCTGGCCTATCCTGCGCCCGAACTTCGATAGGAGAGCAATATGGCCCGCACACTGGTGTTGATCCGCCACGGCGATGATCCCCCCGATGACCGGGTGGTAAGCTTTGCTGTGGATGCTGGGTTTGAGCCGCTGATCCTGCGCCCTTTCATGGGCGACTGCCTGCCTGAGCCGGGGGCGGATGTTGCTGGGTCCGTGGTCTACGGCGGCCCGTTCAATGTCTTTGACGAGGACAAGCACCCGTTTTTGCACGATGAGGCCGCGTGGATCCGCGCCTGCATGGCGCGAGACATCCCGCTTTTGGGCATTTGCCAAGGTGCCCAGCAGATCGCGCGGGTGATGGGGGCCGAGGTGGGGCCGCCAGAGAGTGGCCTGCACGAGTTCGGCTATTACCCGATCTCGCCCACGGCGGAGGGGCGCGACTTCCTGCCCGAAACCATTCCGATGACACAGGCGCACTTCCACACCTTTGCCATCCCAGAGGGCGCTGTGCATCTGGCCACAAGCCCGCTGTATCCCAATCAAGCCTTTCGCATTGGCCAGAAGGTTTATGGCCTTCAGTTTCACCCCGAATGCACCATCGAGGGGTTCCGCCGCTGGCAATCCGCCCCTTGGGCGGCCTATGGCAAGCCCGGCGTGCAGACGCGGGCAGAGCAGGATGCGGTGATGATGGAGGCGGACGCCAAACAGGCCGCGTGGTTCTACGGGTTTCTGGGCAAACTCTTTGGCCGCGCGGCATGACCACTCTGGCCCAGCGCAATCCGCAGGCCTATGGCGTTCTGGTCACTTTGGCCGGGGTGATGATCTTTGTCCCCGATGCTTTGGTGATGCGGTTGATTGGCGGCGACATGCTGGCCTTGGCCTTTTGGCGCGGGATTTTGGCGGGCGGGATCTTTCTGGCCGCCAACCTGATCTTTGCCCACCAGACCATGCCCAGCAAAGGCGAGTGGTTTGACCGCAAAGGGCTATTGGTGATTGGGCTGAATGCGATGGGGGGCATCACGTGGTGCTCTGCGATGCAATACACCTCGGCGGCCAATGCGCTGTTGGTGTTGGCCACCGCGCCCTTTATCGCCGCCCTGTTGTCATGGCTGACCTTGCGCGAAACGATTTACCGGGTGACAGCTCTGGCGATTGGGCTGGTGTTTGCGGGTGTGCTGATCATCGGCTCGGGCAGCATGGGACATGGGCGGCTTTTGGGGGATGCCTTTGCGCTGCTCAACGCCACCGCGATTGCCGCCTATTACGTCACGCTGCGCACCACGGGGCGGCGCAACATGCTGCCGCATCTGGCGCTGGG
>JBMSKG010000015.1:0-22290 GCA_049419625.1 Paracoccaceae bacterium
GTGGGGTCTATGCGCGCTATTGGAACCGCCAGTCGGGCGGGTTCATCGGCACGGATGAGGATGACGCGTGAGACTGACGATCGACAGGCTGGGACACCATGGGGACGGCATTGCCACGGGTGAACATGGGCCGATTTACGTGCCAGGTTGCCTGCCCGGGGAAGAGGTTGAGGGTGATCTGGTCAAGGACGCGCTGACCAATGTGCGCATCCTCACGCCCTCGGCCAGCCGGGTAAAGCCGCCCTGTGCCCATGCGCGCAGCTGTGGCGGCTGTCTGATGCAGCATGTGTCGGATGAGTTTGTCGCTGAATGGAAGCAGGGCATTGTGGTCGGAGCGCTCGCCGCGCAGGGTTTGTCGGCCAAGTTTCGGCCAATTGCCACCTCGCCTGCGCGCTCGCGCCGCCGCGCCACGCTGTCGGCGCGCAAGACAAAGGGCGGTGTGCAGTTGGGCTTTCATGCCCGAGGCAGTGATACTTTGGTGGCGGTGCCGAACTGCCAGTTGTTGCACCCTGATCTGATCGCAGCCTTTCCGGCATTGGAAATGCTGGTGAAACTGGGTGGCTCGCGCACGGTTGAGGTACAACTGACCGTGACGCGCAGTCTTGCAGGGGCGGATGTGGCAGTGACAGGTGGCAAGCCGCTGGATGCGGCCTTGCAGATGGAAATGGCGCGGCTGTGCGAGGCGTACAAGATCGCCCGGCTAACTTGGAATGGTGAGACCGTGGCGCTGCGCGCCGCGCCGGTGCAACGCTTTGGACGCGCGCTGGTAGCCCCACCGCCGGGTGCCTTTTTGCAGGCCACTGCTGAGGGGGAGACCGCGTTGTTGCAGGCCGTGGCCTTGGCCATTGGTTCGGCGCGCAAGGTGGTGGATCTTTTTGCAGGATCGGGCACTTTCAGCATTCCTTTGGCCGAACGCGCCGAGGTACATGCGGTGGAGGGTGAAGCCACGATGATCGCCGCCTTGGAAAAGGGCGCGCGCATGGCTGAGGGGCTCAAGCGGCTAACGACCGAGACGCGCGACCTGTTTCGCCGCCCACTGGAGCCGGATGAGTTCAAGGGCGTCGAGGCCGTGGTGATTGACCCCCCCCGCGCGGGGGCCGAGGCGCAGGTGGCGGTTCTAGCCAAAACGGCTGTGCCGGTGATTGCCTATGTCTCGTGCAACCCCGCCACTTTTGCCCGCGATGCGCGGGTGCTGGTTGAGGCCGGGTATCAGCTGGACTGGGTACAGGTGGTGGATCAGTTCCGCTGGTCGTCCCATGTCGAACTGGCAGCACGGTTCAGCCGCTAGGGCTTTGGCCTTGAGGGATGCGATAAAGATCCTGTGATCCTCCAAAGCGTGCTGGCCAGACCGGCGGAAATCCGCTATTCGGCAGAAAAACACGGGCAGATCGGGGCAGTCACAGCAAATGGCCTTTTTCCGGATTCTTCTTCTGATCGTGATCGGTTTCGCGGTCACTGCCTGCGGCGGGAGCAAATTCAAGACCTATGATGGCCCTGAGGTCACCCAAGTGCAGGTGCACAAGGCCGACCGAAAGATGTATCTGCTGCACAACGAAAAAGTGCTGAAGAAGTATGACATCAGCTTGGGCTTTGCCCCCGAAGGTCACAAGCAGTTTGAAGGCGACGGCAAGACCCCGGAGGGTGTCTATACCATCACTCACCGCAATCCGAATTCAGAGTTCCATCTGTCTTTGGGGGTCAGCTATCCCAATGAGCAAGACCGGGCATTTGCTGCCGCGCAAGGCAAGCCGCCGGGTGGGGATATCTTTATCCACGGCGGCCCGAACCGGAAGGTGACCAAGCGCGACTGGACGGCTGGTTGTGTGGCGGTGACAGACCGGCAGATGGAAACCATCTACGCCATGGTTAAACCCGGCACGCCGATCTTGATTCTGCCCTAAGCGGACAAGAAAATGGGGGCAGCTGGCCCCCAATATCGTGACACAAAACGAATGGCTTAGCTGCCGGTTAGCAGCGTCCACCAGATCTTTCCGCCTGGCTCTTGGAACCAGGCAAAGCCCAAGTTCCGTGCCAGCGGGTCCAACACGACATTGCGGGTGTCGGGTTGTGCCATCCAAGCGGCGAGGGTTTCCATCTCGGTCTCGTAGGTTTCCGAGATAAGCTCGCCCAACAGCTTTCCAGGATAGCCCACGCGCTGCACCCGCAAAAGCGGTGAGGAGCCGTCTGAGCCGAAGTGCCAAGGCCGGTTTTGCACCGACATATCGCGTGAATGAGTCAGCGAGGCGGCAGTGAGTTCGGCATTCAATTGCAAAGGCGCCGCGCCTTTGGCCGCACGTAGGGTATTGACCGAGTCAAGCACCCGGAACGGGATCTTTTCGGCGGTCGAATTGTTGATCTTGTAGACGCGTGGCAGTGGTCTGCCATCGGCGCCTACCTGCGGGTTGCCCATGCCGACACCGCAGGCACTAAGAACCGCGGCTGCACCGCCCATCAAGAAAACTGTCCGTCTGTTCATGTCATGCCACCACGAATGGGCCACAGAGGCCATAGCTTGCCCGTCTTTACCCAAAGAAACGCAAAGGAGCAAACCCAACTCTGCGTGACCTTGCCGATCTCTTAACGGATGACAGGCCTTTGATTTGCGCCTTTCGAGGCCTGCGTGTAAAAGGCAGCAGTTCCAAATTTCACGGAGATCAGCGGATGACCGCCGAAAATCGCAAGTCGCTGAACCGCCGCCTGTTCCTTGGCGGTGCAGCCGCCCTGACATCTGCCGCCGCTCTGCCCGCCTTTGGCCAGACGCTAGATGGAAGCACCGAAGTGTTGCCCGCTGCCGGGGGGCAAGTGCGCAACAACGTTTCCAGCTTCCGGATGCTGGAGTGGCAAAACTATTTCGACAACACCCGCAACGGCGCGATCCTGGTCGATATCACCTCGCGGGCCTTGCATTTCTGGTCAGAAGATCAGTCGATCTACCGGCTCTATCCCACATCGGTTCCGCTGTCTGAAGAGTTGACGCGTCGCGGTCGGACCGAGGTTGTCGAGAAGGTGGTAAACCCGACATGGCGGCCGACGCCCTCGATGCGGGAGCGCAACCCGGAATGGCCCGAAGTTGTGGAGGGTGGTTCACCCGACAATCCTTTGGGCACCCGCGCGCTGTATCTGAGCTGGACCTACTACCGTATTCACGGCACCCATGACACCCGCAAGATTGGACGGCGCTCGTCCAACGGTTGTGTGGGCCTTTACAACGAACATATTCAAGAGCTGTTCGACATGGCAAAAGTTGGCACGCAGGTGTTGCTTATTTGACGACATGTTGGCTGCAGCCTCGCTTTGCCTGCACGGGTGGATTGCAAATTGCCCAGCAAGCTGATTAGGAAGGCAGCATGAGGAATTGTCTTGGGTGTGTGGCGTCGCCTCTGAAAAATTCGACGTTACGCAATAACTGGAGGTCACTATGAAAAAGATCGCTCTCGCCGCCGCTCTGTCGGTCGCTGCTACCACCGCTTTCGCTGGCGGCATGGCTGAACCCGTCATGGAAGAAACCGTTGTTGCAGCTGGCGCTTCGTCGTCGGGCGGCATCATTCTCCCGCTGCTGCTGCTGGTGGCTGTTGCCGCTGCTGTGGCTTCGAACTAATCCTTTCCGGATTGGATCAAGATTTGGGCGGCAGGGTTCCTGCCGCTCTTTTCTTTTGTGCGCAAGCCAGCGCAGGCCGGATCTGAACGATCAGATCCAACCTGCCAGATTTTCCTGAATAACTTGCACCAGCGCGGTAATATGCGCGGCATCATCGTTCAGGCAGGGGATATAGGTAAACTCCTCACCCCCGGCATGTTCGAAGGATTCACGGATCTCGCCGTTGATCTCTTCAAGTGTTTCGATGCAGTCTGCCGAAAAGGCCGGCGCGATCACAGCGATACGCTTTTTGCCCTCTTTGGCCAGATCGGCCACGTGATCCACCGTATACGGTTTCAGCCACTCTTCCCGGCCAAAGACCGATTGGAAGGTGGTGATGATATCGGTTTTGTCCCAGCCCAGACGTTCGCGCAAAAGCCGTGTCGTCTTGGCGCATTGGCAGTGGTAGGGGTCGCCCTCCATCAAATAGCGGATGGGCATGCCGTGGTAGCTGGCAACCAGCACATCGGGCCGCACCTCTAGCTTGGCATAGGCGCGCTCGACAGACTGTGCGAGTGCTTCGATATAGGCGGGATGTTCGAAGTATTCCGCTACCACGCGCGCAGCAGGCTGGCGCTTCTCCTTCATCAACGCTCGGAAGAAGGCATCATTGGCTGTGGCCGAAGTGGCCCCGGCGTAATGGGGATAAAGCGGGAAGAACAGGATCTTCTCTACACCAGCGGCGACCATCTCTTGTACCTTTGAGGCGGTCGAGGGATTGCCGTAGCGCATGCAGAAATCGACCATGACGCGATCTCCGTGCTGTGCCTTAATCTGGCTTGCAATTGCAGCTGTCTGATCCTTGGTGATCGTCAGCAGCGGGCTCTCGTTCTTTTCGTGGTTCCAGATCAGCTTATAGTTTGCGCCGCTGGTAAAGGGTCGTTTTGTCAGGATGATCAACTGCAACAGCGGCTGCCATTTCCAATCGGCGATATCGACCACGCGCTTGTCGGACAAGAATTCGTTTAGATAACGGCGCATCGACCAATAGTCGTAGTTGTCCGGTGTGCCAAGATTGGCCAGCAGGATGCCCACCTTTGCGGCCTTAACCTTGGGATGGTCGGAAGGCGCGTGGGCCAAGCGGCCGGCACCGGGCATGACATCGGTCATATTCGTCCTCGTGTTGCTAGCCCGGAGATAACCCTCCGGGCGGCGCGGTCAACCTTTTTGGTCGGAAAGCGGGATCTCTGCGGCATTCAGCGCATCTGCAAGCCGTGCCGCGGCAGATCCGGGGCGCAGCGGCTTTTGCTGGCTGTCATGCGGGGCCCATCCTGTCAGGCAAATGATTTCAAAGGTGGCAGGGATGCGGCCACTGGGGGTGGCAAAGCGGTGGTGATAGATCTCAGCCGCCCGCAAGAGCACTGACCGGCGCGTTGGCCGGCGCAACCGGGCGGCAAGGGCGTTGCCTTCCCCCATGGCGCGCAGATCGCGCATCAGGTGTAGCGCATCGGTGTAAAGCACGGTCTTGGTAAAGCTGTCAGCCACAGGGAGCGCAAAGCCTGCCCGGCCCAAAAGCCCGCCCAGATCGCGAATTTCGCCCATGGGCAGCACCCGGGGCGACAGGCCGCCGGTCAGTTCTGCCTCGGCTTCGGCCAGACAAGCGCGCAATTCGTGCAAGGTCTGTCCACCGAACATCAGCCCCATAAACAGCCCGTCAGGTTGCAGGGCGCGGCGGCATTGCACCAATTGGCCCACCGGATCATTGGCCCAATGCAGCGCAAGGGCATGGATCACCAGATCATGGGCTGCGGGCTGGAGCGTGAGGGTATCATCATCGGCAACAGTTGGGAAACTCGGCCAAAGGGCGGGAAAACCTGTCACCACCACCGGGGCCGTAAAGGTTTTGTTAACCTCCTCGCGTCTTTCCTGAACTTCGTTCACCACCTCTTCGTGAAGGAAGAAGGCCGATGCGCGGGCGCGGTGCAGGGCCAAAGCCGTGCGATCTGTCAAAAGAGGGGGGGACGTGTTCATGGCAGGGCAAGATAGGGGGCGCAGGGGCAAATGCAAAGGGGCGTGATGGCCATGGCACTTCACCTGCTTTACCCGCCGCAATGCCTGACCTGTGGTGCGATGGTGACCACAGACTTCGGCCTCTGTGGCAGTTGTTGGCGGGAAACATCCTTCATCAGCGGGCTGGTCTGCGACCAATGTGGCGTGCCGATGCCGGGCGAGGAGACGGGAAAGCCCGAACACTGCGATGACTGCCTGACCATTGCCCGGCCTTGGTCGCGCGGGCGGTCAGCCTTGCTTTACAAAGACAACGCCCGCGCGATGGTGCTGGCGCTGAAACATGGCGACCGGCTGGATTTGGCGCGGCCGGCTGCGCAATGGATGCTGCGCGCGGCGGGGCCGATTCTGGAACCGGGTATGCTGGTGGCCCCGGTGCCTTTGCATTGGATGCGGCTATTCCGGCGGCGTTACAACCAGTCGGTCCTCTTGTCGCAGGCCATCGCCCGGGCGGCCGCGCTGGAGCATTGCCCGGATCTATTGACGCGGAGCCGGTCCACGCCCAGCCAAGAAGGCCGGGGCCGCGACGCGCGATTTGCCAACATGCAGGGTGTGATGGCGCTACATCCCCGGCAGGGCCGACGGGCTGAAGGGCGGCATGTGCTTTTGGTGGATGATGTCATGACCTCGGGCGCCACCTTGGCCGCTGCGGCAGAGGCCTGTGTGGCGGGCGGCGCGCGGGCGGTGTCGGTTCTGACCATGGCGCGCGTTGCGAAGGATGCCTAAATCCTTATAGTCGCGCCAACGCTCAGGTTGCCTTAAGGACTACGCCATGAAACCGGTTGAGATCTATACTACACAGACCTGCCCCTATTGCATCGCGGCCAAGCGGCTTCTTGTGAAAAAGGGCGTTGATTTCAAGGAAATCGACGTGGGTGGCCAGCCGCAACTGCGCGCTGCCATGACGCAAAAGGCGGGGGGTCGCACGTCGGTGCCGCAGATTTTCATTGATGGCAAGCATGTGGGCGGCTGCGATGATCTGCATGCGCTGGATCACGCGGGCAAGCTTGACCCGATGCTGGCCTGAGCCATGCGCGCAGGGCTGGTACAGCTGAATGTGGGCGATGACCCGGCGGTGAACCTGCCGGTGACGGTTGATTTGGTGCGCCGCGCGGTGGCGGGCGGTGCCGGCTTTGTGCTGACGCCGGAATGCACCAACGCGCTGTCGGGCAATCGCGCCCATCAGCGCAGCGTACTGCGCCATGAGGCGGATGACCCCACGCTTGCCGCGCTCCGTGACGAGGCGGCACGGGCTGGGATTTGGCTCTTGATCGGCTCACTTGGCGTGTTGACCCATGATGCCGATGGCCGTTTCGCCAACCGGTCTTTCCTGATTGGTCCGGGTGGAGAGATTGCCGCGCGCTATGACAAGATTCACATGTTTGATGTGAACGTGTCCGACACCGAGATCTATCGAGAATCCGCCGGCTATCGCCCCGGTGCAACGGCGGTTTTGGCCGATGCGGGCTTTGCCAAGATTGGCATGACGGTCTGCTATGATCTGCGGTTTGCGCATCTGTTTCGCCATCTGGCTAAAGCCGGGGCGCAGATTCTGACAGTGCCTGCGGCCTTTAACCATATCACCGGCGCGGCGCATTGGGAGGTGCTCTTACGCGCTCGCGCGATTGAGACGGGGTGTTTTGTGCTGGCGCCCGCGCAAACCGGGTTCCATGCGGAAACTGGCGGCAAAGGGCGGCGCACATATGGGCACTCGTTGGCTGTCGCCCCATGGGGCGAGGTCTTGGCAAATGCTGGAGCCGAGCCGGGTGTCACACTGGTCGATCTCGATCTGTCGCAGGTGGCCACGGCGCGCGCCCGCGTGCCAAGCCTGTCCCATGACCGGGAGTTCACAGGGCCATGACCGACCGCATGGATGATCTGGCAGTCTCCCTGTTCGGCGAGTTGTTCATGGCCGACCAACTTGCGCGGAACCGTGTGTCAAAGGCGCTGCCCAAGGGGATGGAGCTGTCGCACTTTTCGGTGCTCAACCATCTTGCCCGGCTGAACGAGGAACGCACCCCGGCGCAGTTGGCGCGTGCCTTTCACGTGACGCGCGGGGCCATGACCAATACGCTGACCAAGCTGGAATGGGCTGGGCATGTGCATATTCGCCCAGATTGGGACGATGCGCGGCAGAAATTTGTGGCGATTTCGCCCGCTGGTCGGGCGGCGCGGGATGCTGCCGTGGCGGCGGTTATCCCGATGATTGCCGATGTGGTCCAAAGCCTTGGCCCTGACAAGGTGCGGGCGGTTCTACCGATTTTGCGCGAGATGCGCGTCAAGCTGGAAGGTGAAGGCTAAGCGGCTTTGCTTTGGGGCGAAGGTTCAGGCCGTTGGGGCGATATGGCGCATTTGGGCGCGCATGACGGCAACCTGACGCCCGTCCTGGGCTGTGACCACCACATCATAAATCGAAGAACGACCGCTGCGGGCGACAAAGCTGCCGGTGGCGGTCAGAGTTTCCCCGGCATGGCTTGGGGTCAGGAAGGTGATGGTGTTGGTCTGCGTCACAGCCCGCTCACCCGTGGAATTGGCGGCAAAACCGGCGGCGCAATCGGCCAAAAGATGCACCACGCCGCCGTGCGCGGTGCGGTGGCCGTTCAGGTGGCGCGGCTCAAGCCGCAGGCGCAGTTCGGATCGGTTGTCACGGGCTTCGATCAGGTCAATGCCCATCTCAATCGGGGCGGGGTCATTGGCCCAAAAGGCCTGCATCGCCGGGGTAATCTTTTCGGTCATTGCGACAGCATATCCTGCACCATGGGAATAACCTTTTCGCCGTAAAGTCGGATGCAGTCCAGCAAGTGCCCGTGCGGCACGGGGCCGGTGGAGTATTTCATGTCAAATCGCTGCACCCCAAGTGCGCGCATCGCGGACGCGATCTTGCGGGCCACGGTTTCGGGGCTCCCAACATAAAGCGAGCCATGCGCGATTTCGTCAAGGTAGCGGTCTTTGGTGGTGGGGGGCCAGCCACGTTCGCGGCCGATACGGCCGAACATCTCGGCATAATGCGGCCAAAGCACCTCACGCGCCTCTTCATCGGTGTTGGCGACAAAGCCTGGTGAGTGGATGCCGATCGGGCGCACCGGGCGGCCCAATTGCGCGCAGGCGCGTTGATACAGATCAACATAAGGCGCAAACCGGCGCGGGTCGCCGCCGATGATGGCCAGCATCAGTTGCAAGTCCTGCCGCACCACGCGCAAAACGGATTCCGGACTGCCGCCGACACCAACCCAGACGGTCATCGGCTGGCCCAGCGGCGGATAGACCTTTTGGTTTGCCAAAGGGCTGCGGTGCTGGCCTTGCCATGAGACGGGGTTCTGTTTCGAAAGCTTGGCGAAGAGGTCGAGTTTTTCTTCGAAGAGCAGCTCATAATCCTGCAGATCATAGCCGAAGAGCGGGTAACTCTCTGTAAAGCTGCCGCGGCCCAGAATTGGCTCGGCGCGGCCATTTGACAGCGCGTTCAGGGTCGAGAACCGTTGAAAGACGCGGATCGGATCGTCTGAGGACAAGACCGTGACGGCGGTGCCAAGCTTGATCCTGGTGGTCCGGGCGGCGATGGCGGCCAGCAGAATTTCGGGCGCCGCGATAGCAAAGTCTGACCGGTGATGCTCTCCAAGGCCGATGAAATCGATGCCCAACTCGTCGGCGAGAACTGCCTCGTCGACCACGTCGCGCAAGACCTGATCCATGGGTTTCAGCTGCCCGTTTGAGCCAAGGCTGACATCCCCGAACGTGTCTAGGCCCAGTTCCACAGCTGACATGATTTACCCCCGTCTATTGTGCGCCTGCACGATAGCCCCGGCCCGAGTCGAGGGAAAGGCGACGCCTGCACAGGCCATGTGCAAACTGCACAAAAAACACATATATAAGTTTGAATGTTTATATATGATGTGATACGCCGGGCAAAATGAAACAGGAAAGGTCGCGTTTTGGCACTTCGTTCTTTGATTTTGGCCAGCTTTGTGGTGGCTCTTCACACAGCCCCGCTGGCTGCGGGCGAGTTGCTGCTGCAACCGATTGAAACAGTTGAAACCAAAGCACTTTTCGGGCGGGTTGAAAGCCGGTTCGTAGTGCCGGCCCGGTCGCGTATTGGGGGCACGTTGACGTTACTGGATGTCACCGAAGGGTCAGAGGCGAAGGCTGGGCAAGTGATTGCTCGCATCACCGATCCCAAGCTCGAATCGCAGTTGGCAGCGGCAGATGCGCGGATTGCCTCAGCCAAATCACAGCTTGAGAACGCAGAAACCGAACTGGCGCGCAATGAGGAATTGCTCGTCAAGGGCGCTACGACCACGCAGCGCGTTGATCAGGTGCGCACGACGGTTGAGGTGGCGCGCAATGCCGTGGCCGAAGCACAAGCCGCGCGGCAAGTGAGTGCAACCTTGATCGAGGATGGCAATGTGTTGGCCCCGGCGGATGGGCGTGTGCTTTCGGTTCCGGTGCGTTTGGGCGCGGTGGTTATGCCGGGTGAGCCGGTGGCCACCATCACGGGTGGCGGTGTGTTCTTACGTTTGGCAATTCCTGAGCGGCATGCCTCGACACTGACTGTAGGCGCAGGCGTTGATGTCGAGGGCGGAGTGGGCGTGATTGAAAAGGTCTACCCGCAGATTGAACAGGGCCGGGTGATCGTGGATGTCACCGTTGAGGGTCTGTCAGATGCCTTTATCGGCCAGCGGATTTTGGTGCGTGTGCCGGTGGCGGCGCGACAGGTGCTGGCAGTGCCGGATGCCGCGATCGAACGGCGGGCGGGGTTGGATCTGGTAACGATCAACACCTCGGAGGGTTTGGCTCAGGTGACGGTTATCCCTGGTGCCGCGATTGCGGGCCCTGACGGCCCATTGCGTGAAATTCTGACTGGCTTACGGGCAGGTGACACGGTGGTGACGCCATGAGTTTGCCTAACAAGACCACTGAAACGCTGACGTCCTCTGGTATTGCCGGAAACCTGACGCGCGCCTTTATAACCAGTCCTCTGACCCCGTTGTTCCTATTGGCGGCCTTAATCCTTGGGATCGTCGCGTTGGTGACGCTTCCGCGTGAGGAGGAGCCGCAAATCTCGGTTCCGATGGTGGACATCCACATTCGCGCTGATGGATTGCGGGCGGAAGATGCCGTCAAACTGGTGACGGAACCGCTTGAAACCATTGTGAAATCGATTCCCGGTGTCGAGCACGTCTATTCCCAGACCCGCGATGATGGCGCCATGGTCACTGCGCGTTTTGTCGTGGGCACTTCGGGCGATTCAGCAGTCTTGCGCGTGCATGAAAAGGTGCGCGCCAACATGGACCGTATTCCGGAGGGTATTCCCGAACCCTTGATCGTGGGACGCGGGATTGACGATGTGGCGATCATGGTTGTTACCCTGTCGCCCAAGCCTGAGGCGGCAAGCCGCTGGACCGCTGCCGATCTGACCCGCGTGGCGCGTGAGGTGCAGGTGGAGGTGTCAGCGCTGCCCGATATTGGCCTGACCTATCTCGTGGGCGAACAACCCGAGGAGATTCGCATCACGCCAGACTCGGAACGTTTGGCGCAGGCCGGACTGACGCTGCAGGCGCTGGCCGGAAAGGTTGAAGGTGCCAATAAGGCCTTCGCGCTGGGCACTATTCGCCAAGATGGCAAGCAGATTGATCTTGCTGCTGGTGAAACATTGCAGGGGCTGGATCAGATTGCCAATCTTTTGGTGAGCACGCGCGATGGACGCCCGGTTTATGTGCGTGATGTGGCGAGCGTCAGCTTGAAAACTGATCCAAAAGAGAATCGCGTGTTCACCTTGGCGCGGAGTGCGGGCGAAGGTTTTGACGCCCGCGTTCCTGCCGTGTCTTTGGCCGTGGCCAAACGGCCCGGTGCTAATGCAGTGGCGATTGCCGAAGAGATCCGCCACGCCATCAAGGGGCTTGAGGGCAAGATCATTCCCGCTGATCTGACGGTAGAGTTCACACGCGACTATGGCGAAAGCGCCGATGAAAAAGCCAATGAGCTGTTGTTCCATTTGGCGCTGGCGACAATTTCCATTGTGGCCTTGGTCTGGGTGGCCATTGGCTGGCGCGAGGCCGTTGTGGTGGCAATTGTCATCCCGGTGACCATTCTGCTGACGCTCTTCGCGGCGCGTATCATGGGATACACGCTGAACCGTGTGAGCCTATTTGCGCTGATCTTCTCCATCGGGATCTTAGTGGATGATGCAATTGTCGTGATCGAGAACATCGCGCGGCATTGGGCGATGAAAGACGGCAGGTCCCGTGCACAAGCCGCGATTGATGCAGTGTCTGAGGTGGGCAATCCCACCATCGTGGCCACGTTGACTGTGGTGGCGGCGCTGTTGCCGATGCTGTTCGTCAGCGGCATGATGGGTCCTTACATGAGCCCGATCCCGGCCAATGCCAGCGCGGCTATGGTGTTTTCGTTCTTTGTTGCCGTCATAGTTACGCCTTGGCTGATGATGAAGTTCGGCAAGGGCCATGGCTCGGCTGACGACCTCGCGGAACATGAAGCTTCAGATGGTGGCGTTTTGGGGCGCGCCTATCGCAAGGTCGCCCGGCCGATCCTGTCAAGTCGCAAGAACGCGAAGCGGTTCTTGCTGGTGGTGACAGCGGCAACGATCCTGTCGATGGGGCTGTTTTACACCAAATCCGTGACGGTCAAGCTTTTGCCCTTTGACAACAAATCTGAACTTGCGGTGGTTCTGGACATGCCGCGCGGGGCGTCGGTGGAGGAGACTGACCGTGTGTTGGCCCAGATCGCCGCAGCGCTGGAGCCGGTGGAAGAGATCATCTCGATCCAGTCGCATGCAGGCACAGCGGCGCCGTTCAACTTCAATGGCTTGGTGCGGCATTACTATCTGCGCAACGAGCCGCGCTATGGCGATTTGCAACTGAACCTGTCGCCGAAGGGTGAGCGCGACCGGGAAAGCCATGAGATTGCCTTGGACCTGCGCGCCCGCGTCTTGGCGTTGGACCTGCCCAAAGGGGTTGCGGTCAAGGTGGTGGAACCACCACCCGGCCCGCCCGTGATGGCCACCCTTCTGGCCGAGGTTTACGGCCCTGATTCCGAGACCCGCCGCGCTGTCGCAGTGAAGCTGCGCGAGATTTTCGCGACCATTCCCTATATTGTCGATGTGGATGATAGCTTCGGCGTGCCTTCCGAACGGCAAAGGCTGGTCCTGAACGACGCCAATCTGGATTTTCACAAGGTGGAACAGGGCGATGTGTTTCAGACCATCGGGATGCTCTATGGCGGCACGACTGTGGGCTATTCGCATCGCTCGGACGGGCGGCAGCCGCTCCCGATCCGCCTAGCTCGTGACAAAGCCGACATGGTTCTAGACGAACGCGCGCTTTCAACGCCCATCCCGGCCAATCTCTTGCCGGGGGACCGCTCGGTGGTGGAACTCGGCGATGTGGTCGAGGTGAAAACCGAGATGCAGTCACATCCGATCTTCCGTCACAATGGCCGCGCCGCCGAAATGGTGACGGCGGAGTTGGCGGGCGATTATGAAGCGCCGCTTTACGGCATCATCGCCGTCAACCGTGCCATCGAGACTGCCGATTGGGGCGATCTGCCCAAGCCCGACATCAGCCTGAATGGCGTGCCGGACGACCATTCGGTGCCCACCGTGCTGTGGGATGGCGAGTGGGAGGTGACCTGGGTGACCTTCCGCGACATGGGGGCGGCCTTTGGGGTGGCACTCTTGGGGATTTACATTCTGGTTGTGGCGCAGTTTGGCAGCTTCAAACTGCCACTGGTGATCCTGACCCCGGTGCCGTTGACCTTTATCGGCATCATGATTGGGCATTGGATGTTTGGCGCGCCGTTCTCGGCCACTTCGATGATTGGCTTCATCGCGCTGGCGGGGATTATCGTACGAAACTCGATCCTTCTGGTCGATTTCATCCTGCATGCCCGCAAACCCGGGGTGCCACTGATTGATGTACTTTTGGAAGCGGGGGCGATCCGGTTCAAGCCGATCCTTCTCACCGCGTTGGCGGCGATCATCGGGGCGATCACGATCTTGACCGATCCGATTTTTCAGGGGCTGGCAATCAGTCTGTTGTTCGGGTTGATCTCGTCCACGCTGCTCACAGTGCTGGTGATTCCGGCGATCTATATCTGGTTGCGTGGGGAAAAGCCGACGAACGCCTGACGAAAGAGCTTTGTGAAAAAGGGGCTGCCTCTTGGCGGCCCCTTATTGCGTCAGTAGGCCATCAATCGCATTGGTAATCGGGCGTGCGTCGGGTTTCGTCGTTGAACCCCAGGCTTTTACAAACTCGCCCTCTGGCCCGATCAGCACCTTGTTGAAGTTCCAGCCGGGGGTGAAGCCATGTTCATCGCGGGCCCAAGCGTAAAAGGGGTGAACATCGCCTTTTGCAACATTCTGAATGGTGGTCATTGGCAGGTTAAGGTCAAAGTTAACCTCGCAAAATTCCTTGACCGCTGCCTCACTGTCCAATTCCTGCGCGAAATCGTCAGAGGGAACGGCAAGGACCACTGCCCGGCCCTGATAGCGGTCTGACAGGGCTTGCAGGTTCTCATACTGCCCCGCAAAGCCACAGAGCGAAGCGGTGTTGACCACCAAAACCGGCTTACCGCGCCATTTTTCGGTAGAATAGCTGCCACCGTCGATTGACGGGAAACGGAAACTTGGCGCGTCAGCGAAGGCGGGCGCCGCTGCGGGGACAGCAAGAAGAAGGGCAAAGATCGCGGCGCGCATGAATACCTCCTGCAACTGTAAGAGATACGCGGCGCACGGGGCGATGGATCAGTGTCGGATTGTGTCGCCCTGCTGAAGTACGGGAAAAAGCTCAACCACCTCGCCGCCCACAACACCCTGATGCGACTTGCCAGCAATGATTTCCGCAGCGCGGCGCCCAATCTCCAGACGGCAGGCATCCATCGTGGCCAGTTTGCGCGGCAAGCCGTCCAACAGTTCCACCCCGTTAAAGCCCGCAAGGCCCATCTTGCCCGGTACATCTAGGCCCTTTTCAAGACAGTAAAGAAGCCCGCCTGCGCCGATCATATCATTGGAATAATAGAGAAAATCGATATCTGGGCTGCGAGTGAGCACCGAATGGGTCATCTCACGGCCCTTAAGGAGGGCAGAGCCGCCGGAATAGAACTCGCGATCAGCCAAGGTCAATCCGGCTTTTGCAAGGGCCTCTTCAAAGCCCTCAAGCCGTTTCTTCGCGCGGAAGTCGTTGGACATCTGGGTGCCAAGGAAGGCAATCCGCCGATAACCTGCGGCCACGATCGCCTCGGCCATCTGCCGCCCGGCGCGGCGGTGGGAGATGCCCACGGCACTGTCAATCGGGGTGCCGTCGATGTCCATGATCTCGACAATCGGGACGCCGGCTTGCGCCATCATGGCGCGCGCGGCTTCGGAATGTTCAAGCCCGGCGACGATCAACCCTGTGGGCCGCCAGGACAGCATTTCATAAATCACCGACTCTTCGCGGTCGGGGGAATAGTTGGTGACGCCGACCACGGGTTGCAGGCCGGTGTCTTCCAGAACTTCGGAAATGCCGGTCATCACCTCGGGGAACACCATGTTCGACAGCGATGGGATCACCACCCCCACCAGATTGACGCGCTGGCTTGCCAAGGCCCCGGCAATCTTGTTGGGCACATAACCAAGGGCGCGGGCAGCCTGCAGCACCTTTTCCCGCGTCGCCTCTGACACGTCGCCCCGGTTGCGCAAGACCCGGCTGACGGTCATCTCGCTGACGCCAGAGGCTTCCGAGACATCGCGCAGCGTTAGGGCGCGGCGGGGATCGAATGCGGAAGTGTTGGTCAATTTGGCGGCCCCGAAATGCGTCTTTTCTCTTGTTAGCGCCAAAACAGCACATGTCCAAGGGCGGAATCTGCGCATCTACCGGGCTATGCCCAGCGGGGGGTATGCGGGCCGCGCTCTGGGTCAAGAATTGCACTCCACCCGTTGCCAATTTCCGCATTTGCGCGCAAGAAAGGCGGGACGGTCACAGATGGCCGCCCCAGTAGCTGGCCCCGTAGCTCAACGGATAGAGCGTCCCCCTCCTAAGGGGACGTGTGATACAAAAAATCAAACACTTAAGAAGCAAAGTGGTTATGAATCAGTGGTTTGTGCCCTGTTATTTTTCAACGGCTTAACTTTTTCCTTGGCGAGCTTTTGGCGAGCTGTCAAAGTGTAGGCACGTGGTTCAGTCGAACAATGGAGCCCCCGACGATGGCAGACAGTGAACGAACCGCAGAAAAGCGCGTTTTCAGTGGGCAAATCCTGCTCTACCGAAGGAAGTTCAAAGGGAAGGAAAGTCCCAACTGGCGGGCACGGATACGGGTACCTTCAAGTCTGGGATACTTAGATTTCTCCACCCACTCTCGATACGAAGCTGAGGCAGAGCGCATAGCGATCGACCGATTTCGTGAAGCTGAAGGAAGAACCCAACAAGGCCTGCCTCTGCGACCCATCCTCTTTGAACGGGCGGCTCAAGAATACGTTCTTTGGAAACAGGGTCAGGCGAACGTTGGGCGTTGCAGTGAAACTGTGTTCAAATACCACAAATCGATAGTTGAAGGTGCCCTGATACCCTTCTTTGCTGGCAAATTCCTTCACAAACTTCGTCCAGTTGACGTTGAGCGCTTCCAAGAAAACCGGCGCAATATAAACAATAGGCCTGGGACACATGTCCGACCAGCCACCATAAACCGTGACAATGCGGTGCTGCGAGCGGTGTTTAAGTTTGCGCAACGACAGGATTACATTCAGGTCGCACCATCTGTTGAAAATGTGAGCGCTTTTGCCCGCCGTCCCAGCTTCACGACAGCAGAGGCTGAAGTCCTCAAGGCAAAGCTCGATGAGTGGGCTGCCAGCACCCATGCTTTTGATGGACCGCATGTCAAAGACTACCGCATACTTTTTCGGTTATATTGCTTGGTGATTTACTTTGCAGGAATCCGTCCTGGCAAAGAAATGGCCTCTCTGCGCTGGGAAGATCTCGAGCACATCCAAGACGGAAACGCCAACTATGTCTTACTAAAAGTTCGAACTGCCAAACGGAAAAATGGTGAGTTAGCCTTTCGGCCCGTAATTGGTTTGGACGAGCTATGGAAAGCCTTTAAAGCGCTAGAAGGCTCATACCTCAAGAAAGACCACGGCTATATCTTCGCCCACCCGCGTACGACGCAGCTAGCACCTTCCTTCATTGGTCTGCCGATTGCGTCGTTCAAGGGTCAGTGGAGCAATTTCATTAAATGGGCTGGGATAGAACATGAGAGCTCACCACCATATAGAAATCGCACACTTTACAGCCTGAGACATCTCTACTTTGAGCAACGCCTCATCCACTCAGATGTTCGGCTACACGAACTCGCAGTCAATGGCGGCAGCAGTCCGGAGGTCATCTCGCGTTGGTATCATCATGCAACTGCGAAGGAATACGCGCCATCGCTTAGCAAGGTAATTGCCAAAGTGAATGCTGATGAGAAGTGAGCTCCTCCCCAACTCTTGGACAGATTCCCGGGTGATTTAAGCTACACCCTGCACCTGCTGAACGGTTTCTTGCGCGTTCAAGGGCGGAATGGCCCTTCTCCACCTCATGTTCAAGGTGCCTGTTTTAGGAGGTGATTATGACCGTCTCGGCTGCTTGCCACAGGCGGCCATTAAGCCGCCTGCCTCACGGCCCGCCGGAGACATCGAGGAAGAGTTTTACTAGGGCGACGTTGATGAAATAGTTGTTCTTTCCGGAACGGTGTTTTTCGACAAAGCTGTGATCTGCCAAGGTGTCGAGGTATTTTGCGGCTGTCTGGCGGCTTACGTTGAGATCCTTCTGGAGGTACTCGATCCGAGTGTAAGGGTGCCGGAACAAGTTGTTTAGCAGTTCTTGGCTATAGATCTTGGGCACCTCAGTCCGAAGCCTATGCTTCACGTCCGCCATTTGCTGTCGGATGCCAGCCAAGATCTCGACCGTCGTCGCGGAGGTTTCTTCAACTGCCTTCAGCATGAAAATGACCCAAGCTTCCCAATCTCCGTTGTCGCGTACCACCTGCAGATGTCGGTAGTAGTCTGCCTTGTTACGTGTGATGAACCTCGAAAGGTAAAGAACAGGGATGTCGAGCAACCCTGTACGCGTGAGATAGAGCACGTTCAGAATGCGCCCGATCCTTCCGTTTCCATCAGGAAACGGGTGAATGCTTTCGAATTGATGGTGGATCAGTGCCATCTTGATTAGAGGGTCGAGACCGCAAAGGTCATCATCGTTGATGAACCGTTCCAGCGCTGTCATGTAACTGACGATCTCACGCGCGTCCTGAGGTGGCACGAAGACAATCTCGCCTGTTTGCTCGTTTTTCAGGGCGGTTCCCGGTGTAGTACGAAAGCCATCGCTGCGACCCTTCAGCAATCGGAACATATCGATGAGCGCTGAATTCGGAATGAGACCACCAGTTTCGCTTAGGCGCGCGTATCCAAGTCTAAGAGCATCGCGATAAAGGGCGACTTCTTTGGCCGCAGGGGACTGCGGATGGTCGGGGAAAACGTCTGCCTGAAACAGTTCATCTTGTGTTGTGACGATGTTCTCAACTTCTGAGGAGGCTTTGGCTTCCTGAAGCGCCAATGTGTCGATCAAAATGCCTTGGTTCGGGATTGTTTTCGCCTGACCCTTCAGATCTGCAAGCGCGCGACTTGCTCGAGCAAGCGCCTTAAGCACTGGGACAGTTTCAATCTCTGCTTCGGGTGGCAGGGTGGGAATGGCGTAAGTAGGCTTCAACATGTTTCTTGCCTCGCGGTGAAGAAATCTGCTTTTCTTAACATGTGTGGGTCATCATGTCAGAAAAAATCGGCTTTCTTAACTCGAGGAAACTGCCGAGAGCAGGGGCAATCAACGCTTCTGGGCATCGGTCCATCGCCGCAGTGACAACCTGGGTCATACGTCCGCCGAGGCCATCAAGGGTTCGTCAAGATAGAGGCGATTCATCGTCATGGACTATGCTGCCGCTATGCCATCAACTCCGTGGCTCTCAAATCCGTTGGCCGGTTTAAGCCCAGTCTGCTGTCGAAGCGCATCGATAAAATTCTCTCATTACCCCCAAATTCGAATGCAGAAGCAGGTCTCTGAAGATCAAGCTTGGCTGAGGTGTTTCAGGGAAATCGACCTGCAACGCTTTGGCGTCATGCATGTTTGCAAAACATGAAAAGAGATTGTTTCTTGATTTCAGTATATTAACAACTGATAGTCGTACAAAGGGCGCCTGAGTGATTTTCGCGCGTATCGGTAATTTTTCAACGGCGCAACCAGAGGTGCGCCATTGAGTGTCCCTCTCGATGTGCGAAGTGGGTCGCATCACTTCAAGACTCAAAAGGGCAAATCAGTTTCGTCACTAGGACTGGTTTCGGGAAAGAGGAATGTTCCGTCCTGGGTCTCCCAAGCAAGGATCATCGGGTAACCACCATGTCGCTCAATGTAAGCCTGAAAGACGTTTAGGGTACCGATAAGGGTATCAAATGTACCCGCTTCGACCGCTTCAATGGTGTCCAGAAGCAAATAAGAGGCCGTACCTACGTCATTTGCCTTCACCACAAAACCGTGAACAATCTCCCCAGACTTGAGCGAGAATGGATTCAATTGAGCCAATTCCTCCACTGAATCGCTTACGGACAGTAAGATACCAGACGCTGCAAAGAGTATTTCTTGGGTGTTGGCTTGTAGAGCCGCAGCCGCGAAGAGAACTTCGCGGGCCGTTTTCAACTGTGCAATCAAAGATTGCCGCCAGTCATTCTTACTAATTTCAACGTCGTTGCACAACTCGATGTACGGATTTCCTTCAGCATTAATGCAAGTGTCGTAGTTAACGAAGTTCAGCATGATTTTCTCCTTTGATTGCTGGTTTCGATACGATCAATATAATCCATTAATGCGCCGCCAGATGACGCAATAGAGGTGCTTGAAATGCCGAGAGAAGATGCTGAGAGTACTGGGAATCGGCAGGCCGCCGATGTGTTGGAGCTTCTGAAGATACTCCAATCAACGCGACTTGGCTTGACAGTTAGCCAGCTTATGAAAGAGACGGGCAAGAGCCGCAGATCGATTGAACGGTTCCTGCACGAGTTAAAGAAATACGGTGACAAGTTTCTCGACAACAATCTGGACACAGACCACCATCTTACCAAGCGCTACAAGCTTGTTGGGGCGCTTCCCGCCTCGATGTTGAGCTTGAACTCAGTCGAACAAGCGGCTCTTGAAAGCCTTCTGGAAACCATTCCGAGCGGATCTGAAAGGCGAGCGCTTACCAAGCTTCTCGCGGCACAGAATATGGCAGGTGTGAGTGCTAGCATTGACCAAGAAACGCTCATTAATCGGGTCGCTTACCTGGGCCGCGTAGGTCCAAAGACGACCATTCCGTTGGAGATCCTTACTACTATCGAAAAGTGCATAAAGGGCTTTGAACGCCTCAGTCTGGTTTATCGAACGCCAAACGCAGCCAAACTAGCTTCCAGAACGGTAGAACCGCTTGGCCTTATCTACTCGCGTTTCGGCTATCTAGTGGCACGCCAAGGACGCACTCTAAAAACATTTCGCTTCGAGTTGATCGAGGATGTTCAGGGGACAGGAGAGATCTTCGACGCCAAGAATTTCAACCTAAAGGCATGGGCAGCAGAATCGTTCGGAGTTTACCATGGAGATGATCTAAAAACCCATCACATCACCTTTTCGCCGCGTGTGGCTGACCGTGCGGCCAGCGTTCAGTTTCATCCTTCTGAACGAAAGACGCGCTTACCTGATGGTTCGTTGTTGGTCATTCTGCGTTGCAGAGGACACCGTGAACTCCTGCATGAAATGCAACACCCTGATTGGCAGGGTCAGGTCACCATCAGCTGACATAGCTGCAGTGCTATGTCACCCAACCTTTGAGGCTTGCCAATTCTGTTAGTAATTTCAGGTGGGCCAATTAACCGTAGGGCGGTTATCCAGACTTCAGTTCGCCTTCACCTCTGCGCGCGAGGGCAGACGCGTGGCAGCATGAATTTCGCAGGGGGCGCTACTAGCAATTTCTAGAAATCATATTTTGCCAAGAGCTGTTCAGCTATGATATTGTTAATTAATGATTAATTTATAATCATGTACATCTATTTGAGGGAGAGAATGAAAGAACCAGTGAACGATTTACCAGTCGACGAATGGGAACATGGGGAGGTTGTGCACTACTACGCGATCACAGTTCCTGTGATGAAATCCGTGGAATACACGGTGCGCACGCTGAAGCGCGCAGCATACCAAAGCTTTGAGCAGATCATCATAGTCAGCGAAGACGAGCCGCATCTTCATTGCCATGCCCTTGTGGGCGGGCGCGTGACAGAAGCCGACCTAGAGACCTTTGGTCACAAAATGAGCGCCATAGAAGGATCTTGGCACGAGGCGCTGAAAACGGAAACAGCGGTCAGGCACTATCGAGACTACATTTTGGCGATCAACCGCCACGAAAACAAGGGAGTGGGCACCAAACCAGCCTACTTCCGGAATGCGGAAGCATTCTTCCAGCCATTTCCTAGCCTGAGAGTGTTACGCAGCTCACCTAAAGAAACAAATGGCATCCAAACACGACCGCGCATGGCCGTGTCAGATAAAATATTGCCTAACGAAAAGAGAGAAAAACATATGAAAAATACCATTATTACAGAACGACAAGAGCTGTGGGGTAAGATCTCAGGAACCCCACAGAACTATATCGACAAAAAGTACAAACAAACCTGGCTGGCTATCGTTGAGCAGTTCACCGCTGGATGTGATCTCACAGAAGACCAGGTCGCCTTCATAGAACGCACAAACGAATACGCCTGTGCCGCCAGGGGCGGAGCAGTCCGCCTGCAGCGTGCTGACTTCGCATCAGCCCGACTACCCCGAAAGATAAGAGGTTAAATTTTGACAACATGAACAATCTAAGGTACTATTTATGAACAATTTTATCAGATTTAATTCAAAAAATTATATCAAATCTATCTTTGATGGCTACGGCATCTCGCCAAGCCATGCACATCTGATCGGTGAGCTGTTCACCAAGAACGCGCTCAGCTGGAGGCAGTGCGCGCAGCTGTTCGAGATTTTGGAACAGTGCAGGCAGGGCAAACTGTGACCACCGTCCGCACCACGATTGTCATCGATGCCACTTCGCGTACCGCACTGCGAACTCTGTCTCGTGAGTTTGACCGCATCACTGCCTACGATGGCAGGGTAGTCACCGTCACGTTTGAAAACAGCACGCCGCATCTGCCACCGCTCATCCGCACACCTGGTACGCTGCAGGACATCGTATCAGGCGCGTTATCGGCAGCCGATGCAGCTGCAAGCACCTGGTACCGCAATAGCCCAGTTGGCAAACCGTACGATGTGCGCATTCGTGCAGCGTCTCAAACACTAAGAACTGAGTTTGACAGCATGTATCGCAGCCTGTCGGCCTCATCGGGTCCGCAGCTGTTCACAAACCGTCAGCGATACATCGATGCAAATCGAGACGCGCTGGGCCGCCGCTTTGGCACCCCGCGAGGTCCGCTCGAAGCCTCATTCCGAAAAGTTCTCACCGAACAAAGCATTAATGGCCGCGATTAGCGGCCTTTATCCTATACGGATGAGTGGCCTGCCCCGATCGAGTGGTCCGATTTCAGTCTTAGTGCATAACGGGTCTTG
>JBMSKG010000016.1:0-21855 GCA_049419625.1 Paracoccaceae bacterium
ACAAGGGCGATGAGGTCTTCAACGTCGATCATCACCGCCCCGCCCGGCCTTGCGGCCTTGAGTCACGCTCAGTTTTCGCCCTGGGCTTCCATCAGCATGCGCAGCATCCGCTCTTCCGACATGTCGTCGGCCATCGGGCGGTCGATCTCGCCCGACATAAGAAGTGCCATCTGGTCTTCTTCAGGCTCGTCGACCTCGATCTGGGTCTGGTGGCTTTCAATCATCCGCTCGCGCAGAGAGCCGGCAAGCTGGGTTTCTTCCGCAATCTCGCGCAATGCAACGACAGGGTTCTTATCGTTGTCACGGTCCACCGTTGGGATAGACCCGGATTGGATTTCGCGCGCCCGATGGGCGGCCAGCATCACCAGTTCAAACCGGTTCGGAACCTTGTCAACGCAATCTTCGACCGTCACGCGGGCCATGGGATGCTCCAGGGGGCTTGGGAAAATGGAAGCGCCTATTTAGGCGCGAAACGGGGGCTTGACAAGCGTATAATCAAACAGATGCAGCGGGGTTCAGGCGCACCACCTCGGCGCGGGCGCCAGCAGGCAACGCGGCCAGCATTTCTGCAACGCTCAGACCCAAAACCGGATGGCGCCAGTCCGCCGCCACATCTGCAAGTGGCACCAGCACAAAGGCCCGTTCCTGCAAGCGCGGATGCGGCAGAATCAACCGATCTGGCGTAAGGCGCGCCTGATCTTCCGGCGTCAGGTTGCGCCATCTCGCTTGCTCAGCCAGATCGGGCAGCACCGCATCGCCCATCGCAAGAAGATCAATATCCAGCGTTCGGGCATCCCAGCGAGTGATCCGGCGGCGGCCAAAAAGCGCTTCAACCTCATGCAATGCCTGCAACGCCTGATCGGGAGCAATCGGGTGCGGCAAGGTAACCACCGCTGCGGCGTTTACATAGTCAGGACCAGCCCCAGCAGGAAAACAAGGCGTACGATAGAGTGCACTAAGCTGCAGCGCACCACCGAACCTCAACGCAAGCTGCCGCGCAGCTTCGGGCAAAAGGTCCACAGGCATCCACCGCTCGAACGGTTGATTAGTCCCAAGCGCGATCAAGAGTTGGGTTTCCGCCCTATCCACCGATGAAACCTTCTCTTTAGTTAGGCTTGTCGCGACATCAGCCGCGCTGGTATCGAGCCGCGTTGGCACGCCGGATTTCTACATCACGCAGACCACTGGCAGAAGTTCGATTGACGCGCAACTGATTGAGGGGACAAGGCAATGTTTTACAAGGACGAGCGGCTGGCGCTGTTCATTGACGGATCAAACCTCTACGCGGCGGCAAAGTCGCTGGGATTCGACATTGACTACAAGCTTCTGCGACAAGAATTTTTGCGCCGCGGGAAGCTGCTGCGGGCCTTTTACTACACAGCGCTTTTGGAGAATGACGACTATTCCCCGATCCGACCGCTGGTCGACTGGCTGCATTACAACGGCTTTACCATGCGAACCAAGCCGGCCAAGGAATACACCGACAGCCAAGGCCGTCGGAAGGTCAAGGGCAACATGGACATCGAACTGACCGTCGATGCGATGGAGTTGGCCAACCGTGTCGATCACATCGTGATCTTCTCGGGCGATGGCGATTTCCGCCCGCTGGTCGAAAGCCTTCAGCGCCAGGGCGTGCGGGTTTCGGTCGTGTCGACCATCCGCAGCCAGCCGCCGATGATCTCGGACGAATTGCGCCGCCAGTGCGACAACTTCATCGAACTGGACGAACTGCGCGACGTTATCGGCCGCCCGCCGCGCGATCCCCGCTCTTTGGAGCGTGACGAACTTCCAGTCGAGGCGAAGTGACCAGGGATCATCGGGCTTGGAAGTCTGCACCCGCAGACCTAACTAGTGCCGATGTGGTCTGAAGTATCGGCGTTATCTGGGATGTTTCTGGCGGCCTTTTTGGCCGCCACTCCCATTCCAATGCAGTCCGAACTGGCCTTCATCGCCCTCGCGGCAAGCGGTTGGTCCCTTACAGCGCTTGTGATCGTAGCCAGTCTTGGCAACATCCTTGGATCTTGTGTGACCTATGCGGCAGGCCGTGGCCTTGGCGGTCTTGGTATTTGGCGTTGGTTTCGTCTGCCACCTGAAAAGATGGGGCGGGCAGAAACATGGTTCGCGCGCTGGGGCCGCTGGTCGCTTTTGCTGTCCTGGCTGCCCGGCGGTGATCTGTTGGTTCTGCTCGCAGGGACCCTGCGCATGCCGCTTTTACCCTTCCTTGCACTGATCACACTGGCCAAGACCGGTCGCTATGTTGCCTTGGCATTAGCGACCAACGCCGCACTTTGACACAATCCCCTCTGGACCAAAGACGCGTGACACCTTAGCTCTGTGGTGCCCCCGTTCAAAGGTGACACCATGAGCCAGCCACCCCTGACACTTTACCTCGCCGCGCCGCGCGGCTTTTGCGCGGGCGTGGACCGGGCCATAAAGATCGTCGAACTGGCCATCGAGAAATGGGGCGCGCCGGTTTATGTGCGCCATGAAATCGTTCACAACAAATTCGTGGTCGACGGATTGCGCGCAAAAGGCGCGGTCTTTGTCGAAGAGTTGGACGAATGCCCAACGGATAGACCTGTCATATTTTCAGCTCATGGCGTGCCCAAGGCCGTTCCAGCTGAAGCGGCCAGCCGCAACATGATTGCCGTCGATGCCACCTGCCCCCTTGTCACCAAGGTGCATAATGAAGCGGCCCGACACTTTGAAAACGGCATCCAGATGATCATGATCGGCCACGAGGGCCACCCCGAAGTGATCGGCACGATGGGCCAGTTGCCGCAGGGTGAAGTGCTGTTGGTCGAAACCACCGCAGATGTGGCCACGCTTAAGGTGCGGGATGAAAGCAAGCTGGCCTTTATCACCCAGACCACGCTTTCGGTCGATGACACCGCCGAAATCGCAACCGCACTGCAAACCCGGTTTCCCAAGATCATCGCGCCCGCCCATGATGACATCTGCTATGCCACCACCAACCGGCAGGCTGCGGTCAAGGCGATTGCGCCAAAGATCGACGCGTTGTTGGTGATCGGCGCGCCGAACTCATCCAACTCCAAACGGCTGGTCGAGGTCGGAAGTGCGGCGGGCTGCGGCTATAGCCAGCTGATCCAGCGGGCAGCCGACATTGATTGGCGTGCCCTGGATGGCATTGGGGCGGTCGGCGTGACCGCCGGTGCCTCGGCGCCTGAGCTGTTGGTCAATGAGGTGATTGACGCGTTCAAGGCGCGCTTTTCCACCACCGTGGAATTGGTGGAAACCGCGCAAGAGCATGTAGAATTCAAGGTGCCGCGCGTGCTGCGCAGCGCAGAGGCCTGATCCCGCAACGCTCATAGTTGTCTGCGACACTCTTCGCGCAAGCCAACCAACGAGAAGCCGAAGGCGCTCGAGGAGGCCAGCCGTCAGTCCATGGTTTCCAAGCAATGCCGACGAAAGGCGCGCTTGAGCATGTCCAACTCGGCGCGCAGCAGATCCACCTCAGCGCGCAGATCATCTTCCATCGCCACACCGGTGATGATCGTGAAATGCAAAAGTTTCTCGCCCGTCGTCGTATTGCGGATCAAGAAAGTCTGGACACCCTCGCTGAGCAATTCAACCGGCACAGGCACCTGCACCAGCCATTCCCCAGAACGCTCCGGCACTGCCGTCACGGTCACCCCGGCCACCGGCTTTTCCAGATGCTGAACGTCAATCGTAGGCTCTTCAACGCTGCCCGACAGCACGCCCTCCCAGACGCCGGCGCGAATGCGGGTTTTGGTCAAGGTCAATTCCGTCATCATCACCCTCACAATTCCGCGCGCGGACGGCGCGAGAAGGTCACATCGCGCAAGATCACCTGATTCATCTCCGGCCCCTCAAAAATCAGGTCCACCCACAGGCGTTCGACGCGCTTTTCGTTCATCTTGGAATAGGCGAGGTCAAATTCCACCATCACCTCTTCCTCATTCAGCGGCAATTCACGAACGATCTGTTCCACGTTCGGCCCATGCTTGATGTTCAACCGCGCGAAGATCTCCAGCGGCTTTTCCATTTCCACGATCACATCCATCCGCAACAGATGCTTTTGGCGCAAACCGCGCGCGGCCTCTTCGGGCAGATCCAACACCAAGGACAGGAAGGATCCGTCAAAGCGAAACACATCCATGCGAAAGCCGAACGGGGCGATATCGGCCTCTCGCGTGTTGCGAATCTGGCGAACCGTCAATTCGCTGCGGCGGCAATCATGAAAGATCGTGGCGCCAGGATAGACTTCGGCCTTGTTGGGCACCGACGAAAAGCCGGGCACCGGGATCGCCCCTTTCCACAGATTGGGGCGCCACGCCCAATCTGTGCCCATCGGCTTGCGGATGATGTTTGACCCGATGACCGGCAGGGCAAGCCGGTGTTCGGCTTCATGGATAACGCGGTCCAGATTGCGACGCAGGGCGCGGGCCCGCGCGCGCATGCCACGCAGCGATTCCAGATCAGTCGAATGGGCAGCGTCGCCCGCCTGCGCCCAGCGCCGCAGGGTCCGTCTGTGCAGGACCCTGTCGAAAAATCTGCTGACCACCCCAGCCATTCTAGCCCAATCTATGCCTTGTAATGCCCTTGGGGCCAAATTGTTGCTCAAAAAGAAACGATTCGCTTATCGCCTGAAATGGTTAAAGAGTTGGCGGCGGCGGGTCCACGGGAATATAGCGCAAGGCCTCTCAAAGCCGGTTGGCACGTTGCAGCGCCGCGATGGCACGGTCAAGAACCTTGCGGCCAGCCTCGCTTGCAAGCGCGTCACCGCCCGCAGCCCTAACGGAAACCGACACCAGCCGTCCCCGAGTCCCCATGATTGCACGCCAATAATCCGGGCTGCCTCGCTCTTGCAGGCGCATGACAAAGATGCCCCCCGCCGATCGCGCCTCAAGCACGCGCACAGCCGACGCCCGGCCACTGGCCGAAAGGGTCGCCCGCCCCTCGGCCGAGGTAAAGAAGGCCGCAAGTTCTTCGCCACCCGCCAGCATGACGCCGGCTGACCCAGGCGCGCCGACAGATACGGTAACCAAGGCTGGCGGAAACGGACTGTCCTGACGGCATCGCCCGATCAGATAGATGCCACTGTCAGCGGTTTCCCGACTGGCCTTTGCATCCAAGCAATAGCCCGCGGGCGCATCAATGGTGAACCCACCCTGCAAAACGGATCGAGCAGCGCTTCCTCCAAAGCCTACGCCTTCTACGCAGCCCGATAGGATCACTCCACTTGCCAAAAGCGCCCATATCGGATGTTTCAATCTCATTCCCCGCCACTGCTGCACCGACGCAGCCAAGTAGCCGCTTTTTTCTTGTCGTGCAGGCTAATCCACGACCCTTTTCCACAACAAGCAGGCAGCAACGAGATTTTCAAACCGTTGCCAGCTTGCGCCGTTTGTTGCTTTGACCTTGGCCAACCCGGCATGCAACACAGTCGTCAAAGGGAGAAACGACATGACACACGCCGCTACGATCTTTGCTGCACTCGCCGGACAGTCCGATCTTTACGCCACCCTGCGCGGCCTTGCCGCGCGGCTGCCAGATCTGTCGCTGACCGAGGTGCTGGCCGCGGCCCCAATGCAGGAGGCGGTGCGGTTGCGTGGGGTGGACCAAGGCTTACTGCGCGCCGTGATCCGGGCGGGCCAAGGTCTGTCCGCAGCCGCGATGGAACCGGTGCTGCGCCAGCATCTTGCCCAAGCCAAGGTATCACCGCTTTTCCTACCAGCCATCAGTGACGGCCCCAGCCTTGCCCTGCTGACGCGCGGCGAGCACCCCGACATGCCCGCCTTTTCCGACCGCGCCTTTGACGCGTGGTTTGCCGCCAAGGGCGTGCCTTATGGTCTGGGCAGCTATGGCGAGAAACGCTCGGTCTATGCCACCGACCAGTTTGCCGACAGTGCCAGCCCTGAACGGCGCACCTATCACCTTGGGATTGATGTCTTTGCCCCGGCGCTGACCCCGGTTTACGCACCGCTGCCCGGCAAGGTGGCCTTTGTCACCTATAACGCTGATCCTTTAGATTATGGCCACACGCTCATTCTAGAACACAAGGCAGAGGGTGTGACCTTCCACACGCTCTACGGCCATCTGGCCGAAACTCTGCCAAACCTGTGCAAAGTGGGCGAGACGGTGGTGGCGGGCCAGTTGATCGCCCATCTGGGCGACTGGCACGAAAACGGTGGCTGGGCAGCACATATCCATTTTCAGATCATGGCCGATATGCTGGAGCAGACCGACGGCAACTTCTTTGGAGTCGGCCATGAAAGCCTGTGGGACGTTTGGCAATCCATCTGCCCAGACCCCAACCTGATCTTGCGTCTGGCGCCTCAACGGTACCAAGTCTGACCCGGGCAACAGGCACCTCATTCGTTTCCTTGCCATGAACGATCCGCGCAATTACCCCGGATAGAACGCACCTGCGCCCCGTTCCTGCCCGATTTCGAGGTCAATAACAGTCCATCTGCCCACTCTGCTCGCTTGGGGAAACAAATGGACCGACTGACTGAAATGGAAGCCTTTGCTACGGTCGTAGACCAAGGTGGCTTCACCGATGCTGCCAAGAAGATGGGGATTTCGAAATCTGCCGTTTCGAAACACGTCTCGGCCTTGGAGGCCCGCCTTGGTGCACGCCTGTTGAACCGCACCACGCGCCGCGTCTCACCAACCGAGATCGGCCTTGCCTATTACGATCGCGCCCGCCGCGTGCTGAACGACGCGGGCGAGGCTGACGCGCTGGTCACCTCTATGCAATCGGCACCTTCGGGCCTGTTGCGCGTCTCGGTCGCCACAGATTTCGGCGTGAATCTGCTGTCACCCATTCTGGGCGACTTCTTGCTGGAATACCCCGATATCACCGTGAACATGGTGCTGAATAATCGCTATGTTGAACTGATTTCGGAAGGCTTCGATCTGGCCATTCGGGTGGGCGAACTGGAGGACAGCTCCCTTCGCGCCCGCAAACTGACCGAAACCACCCGCCGGATGATTGCATCGCCGTCCTATTTCCAAAAATACGGCCGACCGCTGAAGATCGACGATCTGAACGATCACAAACTGCTGCACTATTCCAACCAAGCCAACGGCAACGTCTGGAAACTGACCGCCCCCTCGGGCGAAAAGCGGCAGGTCCGCACCGCCGGCTGGCTGACGGTGAATGACGGGCAATCGCTTTTGAATGCGGCAGTATCCGGCCTTGGCATCGCCTATCTGCCCTCGTTCCTTTATGCAGATGCGATGAAGGACGGTCTGGTGGAAGAGGCCATTCCGGGCCTTCCCGTCGAAACCCTTGGCATCTACGCGGTTTACCCACCGGGCCGCTTTACCCAACCCAAAGTGCGCGCCTTCATCGACTTTCTGGCGCGCCGCTATATGGACAAAGGCCCCGACCAGTGGTGACGGCCTAAACCCGCACCACAAGGGCCCAGTTCTCAACGCTCAAACAGTTCGGTCGAGGTCATCATGACCTCGACCCTTCTGTTTTGGCGCCGACCTTCTTCGGTCAGATTGGTGGTGCGAGGGGCCAGTGGGCCGATGCCTTCTGCCTGCACCTGATCGGGAACAACCCCTTGGATCGCCAGCAAGGCCTGCCGCACACTTTCAGCGCGCAGCCGCGACAAACGGAGGTTTGCGTCCAATCCTCCAGATGCATCAGTATGCCCGACAAGCATGACCTTTCGGCGCGGATCGGCGGCCAGCCAGCCAGAAAGCTGTACGACCGAGTCATATCGCCCGTTTGAAAGACTGGATGAACCGGGTTCAAAGACAAGATCGGCCATCACCATCGACAGGCCGGATTCAAGACCCGTGGTCAGCGCAGGCACGGCCGTCGTTGTCGCCGTCTGACCAGGATCAGCCACAAGTTTGGGTGGATCATCCAAAACAAGAGGCGTCACAACCTCTGCCGTACCCAGCCCCCCTGCGTCGCGTGCCACGCGCGTGACTTGCACGAACCCGATCTGACCCGCGCGGCTCACCAGCAAAGCCAATTCCTCTACCGCTCCGCGCCGGGCGGACAGGTATCTGAAATCGCTAAGATTCACGTGCATGTCGGGCTCGGGCAGCACATCAAGGCCATAACGAAAATCAAACCCGCCACAAACCTCGGTCTCGCAGTCAAAGATCACCTCAAAGCCCGCAGTGGCCAATTGCTGTTGCAGGATCTGCATCAATTGCAGTGTCGAGCCATTCTCTAGGGGCACCCGATACGCAGTGATCTGCACCGCCCCATCGACCCGCTCGGTTGGCACAGCTCCGTTTGCATATGGTCCGATCGGCAATTGCAGCGATGACATCGCTTCAGCACGACCAGCCGTCGTTTCGCTCATAGGGGGCAATGCCAATTCAAGTGCCTGAGCCTGCGGTGCCAGACTCCAAAGCAGCAGCGTCGCACAGACCACCCCAACCCGGGTAGGCGACCCTGTCAACCAGTCAAGATACGCCATCATCATGTAGAGCCCTTGGAAGAGGCTATCGTTGCCGATAGTGATAGCGCCCGACCTCGCGCAAGCCCATCCGCGCATACAGCGCGCGGGCCGGGCCGTTGGCTTCGGTCACCACCAAACTTAGACTAACAGCCCCCTGTGCCCCGGCCCACCCCGCCGCAGCGCGCAGCATATCCTGCGCGGAACCTTGCCGACGCAGGGCAGGGACGACCTCCAGCGCGTGCAACATGGCATGCGACCCGTGACAGGCGACAAAGACCACCCCCGAGGCGCGGTCATTGGCCCGGCCAAGGATAACCGATTTCGCACCCTCAACCCGCTCCATCACCGCCAGCCGTGCCGGACCAATCCCGGCATCGGCCCAGATTTGCCGCGCAATCTGCATCGGTGGCCAATGGGGAAAGGTCGTCATCCGGCGGGGGCCCTCACCGATTAGGTCTGCCACTGGCGCTTCATAGGCGATGACGGGGTCAGCCACCCGATAACCACGCGCGGCCAAAGCATTATCCAGGAACTCATCTCCGGCACGGATCAGAAACAGGGCGTCGGCACCCATCGCGGCCTCAGCCCGGGCTAGGTCATCTTGCTGCCAAGGGCCCTCGACCGTTGCGGCTGACACCCGCTTGCCCCCGCCTTGGCCGTCACGCACCAGAAACGGCCCACAGGACTGCCGCGCGGCCGGAGGCCAAGTGGCCTCCATCACCTCGGCCAAGGTTTGGGGATCCATGTTCATCCGAACAACGCACAGAGCCGGGTCATTGCCTGATCCAGCCGCCCCGGATCAGTTCCTCGGATCACCAGATTGGTGCCGTAAACCCCGTTGGTGTTGAACGGATAGCTGCCCATCTGCAGATCGGGGAATTCGCCCGCCAATGCCCCGAACTCCGCAGCAATCTCGCCCTCGCCGCGGTTGACCCGCAAAGACTGGCTTAGAAGCGGCGCCCCCCCTGTAAGCTTTGGCAAAACGCTGGCCACCATGGCCTGAAAAATCGACGGCACCCCAGCCATGACATGCACATTCTCCAAGGTGAAGCCAGGCGCCGTGGAAATCGGGTTTTCAATCAGTGCCGCCCCATCAGGAATACGGGCCATGCGCTGACGGGCCTCGTTGAAGGGTAGCCCCTGACGCTCATAATGGGCGCCCAACAGCGCCATGGCATCGGCACGGTGAGTGATCGGCACGCCAAAGGCAGCCGCAATCGCATCGGCGGTAATGTCATCATGGGTAGGACCAATACCGCCGCTGGTAAAAACATGGTCATAGGCCCCACGCAGTGCGTTAAGCGCAGCGACAATCGAACCATGCTCATCCGCCACGACTCGCGCCTCAGTCAAACGAATACCGATCCGGGTCAATTCGCCAGCCAGATAGTGCATGTTGCTGTCGCGGGTCCGCCCGGACAAAATCTCGTCGCCGATAACAAGCATCGCGGCGGTTGGGTTCGACATTGCGGGCCTCCTTGGCTTTCTTAAGGGGTATAGCTCCGAGGCAGGCCAAGGCAAACCCCTCTGGCCAAGGCACGGCGCTTGGCCTATCTAGGCGCAGAACCGGAGAAAGACTGATGGACGACACCCGTGGCCGCGTGACTAAAGACGGCATCCGCATCTATGAGGACGCGGATTTTGCCGGCATGCGTGCAGCCGGTCAGGTGGCAGCCGAAATTCTCGATATGATGGGCCCCATGGTGGAACCCGGTGTGAGCACCTCCGCGCTGGACGATTTCATCCGCGAAGAGATCATTCGGCGCGGCGTGGTATCAGCCACCATCGGTTACAAAGGTTACCAGCACGCGAGCTGCATTTCGGTCAACCATGTGGTCTGCCACGGGATTCCGGGGGCAAAAGTGCTGGCCGATGGTGACATCCTGAACATCGATGTGACGGTGATCGTGGATGGCTGGTTCGGGGACACCAGCCGCATGTATGCGGCCGGCACCGCCCCGCGCAAAGCCGAACGTTTGATCGAGGTGACCCATGAGTCGCTCATGCGCGGGATTGCCGCCGTGAAACCCGGCAACACCTTTGGCGATATCGGTTACGCCATTCAGGCTTATGTCGAGGCCAACCGCATGTCGGTTGTCCGCGATTTCTGCGGCCACGGCCTTGGCCGGGTGTTCCACGCGCCACCCAACGTTCTGCACTATGGCCGCCCCGGCAAGGGCGCTGTGCTGGAAGAGGGCATGTTCTTCACCATCGAACCCATGGTGAACCTTGGTCGCCCAGAAACCAAGACGCTGGCCGACGACTGGACTGCGGTCACCCGCGATAAGTCACTCTCGGCGCAGTTCGAACATTCCATCGGCGTGACCGCGACTGGCTGTGAGATATTCACGCTCTCGCCTGCGGGTAAATTCTTCCACACCCGCTAAGGCACCTTCATCACGCTCATCGAGCCGTTCCGGCACTCTTCGCTTTCATCTTGGTCCAAATACCCCCCGCGGAGCGTTCGGCATGGGCCGCAGGAGCCTCCGGCGGGGGTATTTGTGCCAAGATGAAACGGCAGGCCATTTGATGTTTTGATAGGGTCAGTGAAAATCGCGGCTGGGGAACAGCGCCTTGGCTTGCTCGCGGGGGTGGTATTTGCGTGGCGCGACGGCGCGGCGGGTTTCATCGGCGCGACCTTCGGTGGGATCGATAAGATGGCTGCGGCCAAGACCGGACAAGAGGGGTGAGATATCCTCGACCTGTTCTGCGATCAGGTGGGTGATGGGGCCGTCGCGTTCGATACGCCCGGTGACGCGCAAGAGGCGGCCTGCGATCACGGCGCGACGGAAGGCATCATAGACACGCGTCCAGACCACCACGTTGGACACCCCGGTTTCATCTTCAAGCGTCAGGAAAATCACGCCCGAGGCGGTGCCGGGACGTTGGCGGGTGATGACCAGCCCGGCGACGCTAACGCGGCCTTTGGCGGTGGGTAGGCGGTCATGTGGGGTCAGGCCGGGTAGGCGGGGGCGCAACAGTTCCATCGGATGACCACGCAGGGACAGGCGCAGCGCGAGATAGTCTTCGATCATTTCCTGCCCTAAAGTCATACCGGGAAGCGTGACGGCGGGTTCCACCCCGCCTTCGCCATCAGCGCCGAAGAGAGGCAGGGGGGCAGGCCCACGCAGCGCCTTGGCGGCCCAGAGCGCCTCGCGCCGTGTCAGGCCAAGCGGCGTGAAGGCATCGGCCTCGGCCAGACGTTCCAGCACATCCGGCCCCACCCCGGCGCGGCGCCACAGGCTTTCGACATCCGGATATCCATTGCCACGGGCCGCCACGATCCAATCGGCATCTTCAGTCTTGAGGCCCTTGATCTGGCGAAAGCCCAAGCGCAGGGCAAGGCGGCCATCGGGGCGCGGTTCCAGCGTGCAATCCCATGCGGAATGGTCCACCGAAACAGGCCGCACCTCGACCCCGCGTTCGCGGGCATCGCGCACCAGTTGGGCGGGGGCGTAAAAGCCCATCGGCTGACTGTTCAAAAGCGCGCAGGTGAAGGCGGCCTGATGGTGGCGTTTCAGCCAAGCTGAGATATAGACCAGCCGGGCAAAGCTGGCGGCATGGCTTTCGGGAAAGCCGTAGCTGCCAAAGCCTTCGATCTGGGCAAAGCAGCGCTGGGCAAAATCGGCCTGATAGCCGCGTTCAAGCATCCCCGAGATGAACCTGTCACGAAAGCCGCCGATCGTGCCCATGCGTTTGAAGGTGGCGAGGGATCGGCGCAGGCGATCGGCCTCGGCTGGGGTAAAGCCTGCGGCGACCACGGCGATCTGCATCGCCTGTTCCTGGAACAAGGGCACGCCATAGGTGCGACCCAAGACCTCCATCATGGCGGGGCCAAGGTCTTCGACCGGTTCCTTGCCCTGACGGCGGTTGATGAAGGGATGCACCATGCCTCCCTGAATTGGACCGGGGCGGACGATAGCGACCTCGCAGACCAGGTCGTAAAATTCTTGCGGCCGCATGCGGGGCAGAAAATTCAGCTGCGCCCGACTTTCGACCTGAAAGACGCCAATCGCATCGGCGCGGCAGAGCATATCGTAAACCGCCGGGTCCTCGGGCGGGACATTGGCCAGCGTGAGACCAACTCCGCGATGCTGCGCCAAAAGATCAAACGCTTTGCGGATGCAGGTCAGCATCCCCAAGGCCAGAATATCCACCTTCAACAGCCCCAAGGCGTCGATGTCGTCCTTGTCCCATTCGATGATGGTGCGATCCTCCATCGCGGCGTTCTCGATGGGGCAGAGCTCATCCAACCGCCCTTGGGTAATGACAAAGCCGCCGACATGCTGTGACAGATGGCGCGGAAAGCCGATGATGTCGCCGATCAACTGCAAGGCCAGCATCACGCGGCGGTCGGCAGGATCAAGCCCCGCGTCACGGACCCGGTCTGCCGAGGGGGCCGAAGAGGACCAGCCCCAGATCTGCCCCGCCAGCCGAGCAATCACATCTTGGGACAGACCCATGGCCTTGCCCACCTCGCGGATGGCCGCGCGGCTGCGGAAGTGGATGACCACCGCCGTCAGCCCCGCGCGGTCACGGCCATAGCGGTCATAGATCCACTGGATCACCTCTTCGCGCCGTTCATGTTCGAAATCGACGTCGATATCAGGCGGCTCGCCGCGTTCTTTGCTGATGAACCGTTCAAAGATCAGAGTGATGGATTCGGGCGGCACCTCGGTGATGCCAAGAAGATAGCAGACCACCGAATTGGCCGCCGAGCCGCGCCCTTGGCACAGGATCCCGCGTGAGCGGGCAAATTGCACGATGTCATGCACGGTCAGGAAATAGGGGGCATAATCCACCTCGCGGATCAGGGTCAGTTCCTTGTCGACGCGGGCGGTGATCTTGGGGGGCGCACCTTGGGGATAGCGCCACAAAAGCCCCTCACGCGTCAGCCGTTCCAGCCGGGATTGAGCCGGTTCGCCGTTCTGCGCCTCATCGGGGTATTGATAGCGCAGTTCGTCCAAGCTGAAACTGCAACGGGTGGCGATATCCAGCGTGCGGCGCAGCGCGGCGGGGTAGCGGTGAAAGAGCCGCGCCATCTCCGCGCCCGATTTCAGGCGACGCTCGCCATTGGGCAGGCGGTGGGGACCAATTTCGTCAATGGTAATGCCCAGACGCAGGCAGGTCAGCACATCGGCCAAAGGGCGACGGGCGGCGCGGTGCATCATGACATCGCCCACCGCCACCATGGGTAGGCCAGTGGTCTGGCAGACCTGCGCCAGCGCATCCAGCCGGGGCTGGTCGCGCCCGTCATAGCGCGGAGCCGCGCCCAGATGGGCAAAGCCGGGAAAGCGGCGAGCGATCTGCATCAGATCGGCCTTAGGCAATGGGGCCGACAGGGGATCGGGCGGCAGAGCGATCAACACCATGCCCTGCCCCCAATCCAAGAGATCGGCGCGGCTCAGGTGACATTCGCCTTTGGGCGCACGGCGTTTGCCCAAGGACAAAAGCCGCGTCAGCCGGGAATAAGCGGCCATGTCGGTGGGCAGGGCCAGCCATTCAACGGCGCTGTCGGTCAGCACCAGCCGTGCGCCAATGATGAGGCGCGGCAAGCATTGCAGCACAGGCACCGGGGTTTCGGGAGCATGGGCTTTCCGACTGGAGGGATCGGTGCGCGCGTGCGAACGGATGGCTGCGCCATGATCGGCGGGCTCATCGCTGAGGCGACGTAACTCTTTCAGCGCAGAGTAGGCCCGCACCACCCCGGCCAGCGAATTGCGGTCGGTGATGGCGATAGCAGCAAGGCCAAGTTCGGCGGCACGAGTGACGAGTTCCTCGGGGTGCGAAGCCCCGGTGAGGAAGGTGAAATTGGTGGTCACGCACAACTCGGCATAAGGGGGGGCGTTGCCCCCGTCGCGCCCCCGCTCAGATCGGGGCTGCGACTCCCCCAGGGGATTTGGACCAAGATGAACGCCGGGCGAGGTAGGCGAGGGGGTCATGTAAACTCCCCTTGGGCATACCAGCCGGGCGATTGCGGGGTTTGGAACAGCCACAGCCGTGGGCCTTCGCAGGTTTCGATGCGCCAATAGTCGCGCAGGCCCGTGCGCCAGTTCGGGTCATCAAACCACCATTCTGGCGCGATGCGTTCGGGCCCAGTAGCGCGCAGGGTGGAAAAGGACATCCGACGCCAGCGAAACCGCGCGGGCGGGGTGCCTTGGGCGGCAACAGGCTCGGGTGGAAAGAGCGTGATGGGTCGGGCCGGACCGTTGCGCCAAGGAGTGGGTTCGGCGGCGGCATAGGCGGCGGGAGCGATGCGAAAGCTGCGTTCAGGGATCAGGCTATCAGCGGGCAGGAGCCGCAGCACCCGATCAAAGCCGATCCGGTTGCCCAGCGAGGACAGAAGATCGGCCAGCGCATCGCCCCCTTGGATCGCCGGACCTGCACTGACCTGTTCGGGGGCCAAGGGTTCGGTCACAGGTGCGACAAGGCGTAGCGCCTCAATGCCGAAACCGGCGTCGATCTCATCGACGCCTTTGGCAAAGAGTGCCGCGATCCGGGACGCGTCGCGCATCGGGCGGGCAAGGCCGATTTCGACATGCAGGGTTGAGCGATCCACCCGGCCCAGTTCCAGCCGCACACGGCGCGCGCCCAGGTGGTGTTCGGCCAGTTTGGCGCAAAGCCGATCCAAAAGACGGGCCAGTCCAGCCATCACATCCTCTTGTTTGCCAATCGGGTCGGGCAGGGTCATGCGCACGCCGAAATGCACAGGTTCACGGTCGGCGGCCACGGGTTCGGGCTGCACGCCCAGCGCCTGATCCAGCCGCAGCACCAGCCCCGGGCCAAAGCGCCGTGCAAGGGGCGCACGCGGCTGGCCCACAAGATCGGCAATGCGTGAAAGCCCTACGCGTCCAAGAGATTCGGCGGTGGCATGATCAATCCGCAAGGTGGCCACAGGCAGCGCACCGATGCCTTCCGCCAGACGCCCGTCAGGCACAATCCCGCCACCATGCCGCGCAAGTGCATGGGCCGCGCCACGCGTTCCGGCAATGGCGCTGACCGCATGCAGCCCCATCCGCTCCAACTGCGCTTGGAGATCATCGCGCAGCGCCTGTTCGCCGCCAAAGAGATGTGGGACACCGGAAATATCGGCCACCAACCCATCAGCCCCCTCTTTGGCCACCATCGGACCATAGCGGCCCACCCAGCGGCACAGGCTGGCCAGCGCGGTCGCCTCGCGCACCAGATCGGCGGCGCGGGTGGACAGATCGGGGCAGATCGCACGGGCATCGGCTAGCGCCATTCCCCGCGCAAGGCCCAAGGCCGAAGCCGCCGGGTTTAGGCAATGCAGATGGTCGGTATTGCCCGACCGATGGGTCAGGGCAAAAGGCCCCTCAACGGGCCTGTGGCGCAGGCTCGTATCGCTCGCCAGCCTCGGAAACCAGATGGAAAGCAGTCGTCGCGCCATGCCAGTTCAAGATCCAATGCCCAATTGTTCCCTTTTTGTTCTTGATAATAGACCACGCATGCAGAGTCGAGTCCCCTCCAGCAGCTGCACAGGGTTCGCAGGCCCAGCGGGTTTCGGTGGCATTGCTGCCCGCCCCCTCGCGGATCAGCATCACACCGGTCGTCCACCCCTCGGCCGCCGCGAGTTGCAGCCGCCGGCCAGCGGTCAGCGACAGCGGCTTTTCCGGCTCGGCGATGACAAGGCTGATTGGCGCGGCGCGCAGGGCCTCTTCCACGCACCACAAAAGATCAGTCTCACCCGTGGGGCGCAAAAGGTGCAAGCGTTCAGCGACCCCTTGCGGCAGGCCATGCAGCATCGGCAGATCGGGCACATGCGACGGCACCACCCAAACCAGTGGTCCCGGATGGCGGGCGGCCTGAAACAGCGCAAAGGCCCGGCGTCCGCGCCCGCCCGCCTCATGCACGCGGCGAGGGCGGAGATCGAATGGGTCGATAAGCGCCCGCTCCGTCTGTATGATTTCAGGCCGCATCGTCACGGATACCTTCGGCCACGATGTCCAATTCGCCATCGGGCAAGGGCCGCTGGAGTTCCAGAGCGCGCGGGGTGGGGGCGGTTAGCCACCGCGCCCATTCCTCGGGCCGGGTCAGGATGACCGGCATCGCCTTGGGATGTACACGCTCCACCTCGCGGTTTGGGTCACAGGTGAGGAAGGCAAAACAGGGCACTGTCACCTCACCCTCTTTCAGCTTGCGGGTTGAGGTCCATTCGGTCCACAGGCCCGCGAAACAGGCCAGCGGGCGGTCAGCGCCCAGTGCGAACCAGACGGGATGATTGCGCGGGGCGTCAGGCCGGCTATCGATTTCCGAAAAGCTGGTGAAGGGCACAAGGCAACGGTGCTCTACCCCTAGCCAGCGGCGCCAATGCGGCGAGGCGATGTTACGGATATTGGTCACGCCGGGATCGGTGCGCTTGCCCGTCAAAAACTGGGGCGGGGTGGGCATGCCCCAGCGTGCCAAAGACAGGTGGCGGCCCTGCGCGCGCACCGTGATGATCGGCGCGGGGTAATCGGGAAAAATCCCCGATAGGGGCGGCAGGTTGCCCAGATCATCACTGACCACGTCAAAGACATGGCGCATGGCGTCTTGGCTTTTGGTCTGCGAGTAAAGATTGCACATGGCGGCCACGCTGGGGGAATCATTAAGAACAATAGCGGAACATTTGCGCAATTCAAACAGGGGGCGGAATTGCCACGCCTGCACGTTCCACAGCCCGGCCTTGGGTGACAGCGCGGCGCGCTTGGGCTAAGTTGACGCTAATTTTAGCACGCACAGGTTCCCGACCCCCATGTCGAAAAGCCCCTTTGTCATCATCACCCTGCCGCGCAGTGGATCTTACCACCTGCGCGCCCTTCTCGACAGCGCCCCCGACATTCGCTGCTATGGCGAGATCTTCAAGGGCAGCGAGTTGGAACTGCCCCCCGAAGAGCTGGCCTTTGTCAGCCTTGGCAAGAAAGACACCGAAAAGCGCGACGAAATGGGCATGGCGTTGTTGAACCGCCTGCGCAAAAAGACCGATGCTGAAGGGGTGATCTTTGGCTTCAAGGATTTCCGGTTCAACCTGACACGGGTGAAAATCTATCAGCAGATGCTGAACTCAAAGGGCTGGCGGAAGGTGTTTTTGTTCCGCAACCCGATTGAACGCTACATCTCGATGGAGCGGGCCGATCTGACCGGGGTTTTCGTGGTGACCGAAAAGAACAAGGACGCTGGCCTTGATCTGAAGCGCCCCATCCGGTTTGACGCGACGCGGTTTGAAAAATCGATGGGCAGTCATCGCCGCCTGCATGAGGACGCCCAAAAGGCGATGGAGAAAAACGGCCCAGAGGTGACGCATCTTTTGGACTATGACCGCATCAACGATGTCATCACCCGCAAGGCGCTGATGGGCTTTCTGGGGTCCACTGGCGACGGAGGGCTTTTGGCCTCGGACCACGTCAAACAGTTCACCGCATCGCTGGAAAGTGGCGTGGAGAATTGGGATGAGATGGCGGCCTATTTGCAAGAAACCCGGCAGATGGATCTGATGCCGGGGCGGTAGGGGGCTGGCCAAGAGCAGCCCTTGGCACGTTCGCGGATCATTTTGTCGCCTTACGCCTCGGCCTGCGCCATGCAGCTTGCTGGGCCTATCGGCTTGCATGTGCAGCGTTGCACCCTAACTCTCTTGAAAGAGATTCAGAGCTTATCATGATCAGAAAAATCATCACGGCGGCGGCTATCTTTTTGTCCTCAAGCGCCATTACCAGCGCCGAAACCCCGTTTGGGCTTGAAACGATTGCGACCTTTGATCGCCCTTGGGCCATGACGGTCTTGCCCCAAGGTGGATTTCTTGTGACCGAGAAGGCCGGGCGACTTGTCCATGTTACTTCCTCGGGCGCGGCAGAGACAATTTCCGGCGCGCCGACTGTGACGGATGATGGGCAAGTGGGCCTGCACGATGTGGCACTCGCACCAGATTTTGAGACATCGAGCCGGGTCTATCTCACCTGGGTCGATGGCGCTGATGGGGGCACGCTGCACCTTGGGCGGGGGAGGCTGGATCTCGCAAACCGGCAACTCACCGATCTAGATGTGATCTGGCGCGCAGACCCCATCGGCGGTGATGGCCATCCGGGTGCCATGATCGCCTTTGGTCCCGATGGGCATCTGTTTCTGACCAGTGGCGATCGGCAGTTGGGCGACCCAGCACAGGTGTTGGGTGACAGCCGAGGTAAGATCCTGCGTCTTGAGGCCGACGGTACGGTTGCCAGTGGCAACCCCTTTCCCGATGCCCCCGAGGTCTGGACCCTTGGCCATCGCAACCCCTATGGCCTGACGTTTGATGGCAGCGGCAGGCTCTGGTCGCATGAGATGGGCCCACGGGGCGGCGATGAATTGAACCTGATCGCAGGGGGCCAGAATTACGGTTGGCCCTTGGTGTCCGAGGGGCGGAAATACAGCGGTCTGCCTATTCCCGATCACGCGACGCGGCTCGAATTTGCTGCACCGCTGATTGCATGGCCTCCCACAGTCGCACCGGCGGGCATGGTTCATTACGATGGCGCGGTGTTCCCCGAATGGCGGGGCTCGTTGTTGCTGGGCGGGCTTGCGTCGCAAGCCTTGATCCGTGTCGAGATCGGCAAAGATACGGCGCGCGAGGTTAATCGGTGGGACATTGGCAATCGCATCAGAGATGTGGCCGCTGATGCCGATGGTCAGGTCTACCTGCTGGAGGATGGGGACGAGGCCCGCCTGCTGCGGCTGACGCCAGACACCTAGCACCAGACGAGAGGGTTCTGGGTTTGGCCAAAGGGCCCCTTTGGCACGCCCCAGTGGGCCTTATCCCGTCACAAGTCAAACGTCGCGAACACCGGCACGTGGTCGCTGGGCTGCTCCCAGCCACGGGCGGGGCGTAGGATCCGGCTGCCATGCGCTGCACCAGCAATGTCGGGCGTCGCCCAGACATGGTCCAACCGACGGCCTTTATCGGCGGCGTTCCAGTCAGCGGCGCGGTAGCTCCACCAGGTGTAGAGCTTGCCCTGCGGGACATCAGCGCGGGTGACGTCGACCCATTTCCCGGCCTCTTGCGTGTCCGTCAGATGCGCCACCTCGATCGGAGTGTGCGACACGATCTTCAACAGCGACTTGTGATCCCAGACATCATCTTCACGCGGAGCGATGTTCAGATCGCCCACCAAAATGGATTTCTGCGGCGCGTCTGCCAGAAAGGCATCGCGCATCTCGGTCAGAAAATCGAGTTTCTGGCCGAATTTCTCATTCTCGGTCCGGTCGGGAATGTCACCGCCAGCGGGCACGTAGAAATTGTGAATGGTCACCCCGTTGTCGAGCCGCGCCGCAACATGGCGGGCATGTCCAAGGCTGGCGTAGTCCTGTCCACCCGCATCGGTCAGCGGCAGCTTCGACAGGATCGCCACGCCGTTATAGCCCTTTTGCCCCCGCGCCACCATGTAACGGTAACCAAGCGCCTGAAACTGCTCGACCGGGATCTTCTCGACCGGGCTTTTGCACTCTTGCAGGCACAAAACGTCAGGGGCCTCCTCAGACATCAGCTTGGCCACCAACCCCTCGCGCAAACGGACCGAGTTGATGTTCCAGGTGGCAAGGGTAAAGGGCATGGCAGTCTCCTTTGTGACCGCCCGCTTATGCCGCCCCAGCCGGAAAAAAGAAAGCCCGGCCAAGTGGGGCCGGGCGCAGTCCAACAGGGAGGTGAGGTTTGTATACCATGGAATCCGCACGCCGCGAATTGATGTAAATCAAATGTCCTGAAATCATGGTTTTTGCGCCACAATCCGAGGTTGCATCTGCTGGTCAGCGTGATGGGCAGCAAACCCCATACGATTGACCTCAGGCCACTTTGAACATCATCGCCTAACGCACTCACGCGTCGTTGAGCTGTTCGCGCAGCTTTAGACTGGGCAACTTGGGCAGATGCAGCTTGATCGCCTGAAAAAAGGACCGGGCCCGAAGGCCCGGCCAGTTCCAACAGGGAGGGATGTCGTGCCATGACCCCGACACGACAAGGGGATAGATGCGGGATGAAAAGAGGGAGGAGGTCACCCGCACAAACGCAAGATAAGGATCAAACTAGGCAACAATAAGTCCCAAAGCGTTAATTTTTCGACAATTACGCCACCAGCTTGTAGCCACCGCTTTCGGTCACCAACAGGCGCGCGTTCGACGGATCGGCCTCGATCTTTTGACGCAGCCGATAGATGTGGGTTTCCAACGTATGGGTGGTGACGCCCGCATTGTACCCCCAGACCTCATGCAACAGCACATCACGCGCCACCACGCTGGATTGCGCACGGTATAAGTACTTCAGGATGTTGGTTTCCTTGTCGGTCAACCGCACCTTCTTGTCCTTGGCGTCGATCAGCATCTTGTGGGCGGGCTTGAACGTATAGGGTCCCAGCTGAAACACAGCGTCTTCCGACTGTTCATGGGTCCGCAGTTGTGCCCGAATACGCGCCAAAAGGACCGGAAACTTGAACGGCTTGGTGACATAGTCATTGGCACCTGAATCCAGTCCCAAAATAGTGTCACTGTCGGTGTCATGGCCAGTCAGCATCATGATTGGGCACTTCACTCCCGCTTTGCGCATCCGTTTGCACAGCTCACGCCCGTCGGTGTCGGGCAGGCCGACATCCAAGATCACAAGGTCATACTGGCCCTGTTTGACCTTCTCCATGCCCTCGGCCCCATTGCGGGCCTCAAACACGTCGAAATCCTCAGTCATCACCAGCTGTTCCGACAAAGCCTCGCGCAGGTCATCGTCGTCATCCACCAGCAGGATCTTGCGCAACGTCGCCATATTTGCCTCCATCACATCAGGCCATCTGCCCGTCTTGCGCATCACATGCCCATGCCGCAAGCTTTCGGCAAGATTTGCAACATATGCCTCACGCGGTCGTGTCGTAGGGCTGCAGTATGTTTCAATTCCGAAATCTGCGGCCTATGTAGAGGGCATGAGTTTGCGCCCAACCCAGACCGAAACGCTTGCCCGCGCCCGCAGTGATCTGCGGCTGGGGCTGCCGGTTGTTTTAGCAGGCGGGGGACAAGCTGCGCTGGCCCTCGCGGTTGAGGCGCTGACGGCGGATCGGCTGGCCGATCTGCGAAGCTTGGGTCCGATGGACCTTGCGCTGACAGCGCGGCGGGCCGAAACGCTGAAAGCGCGCGCCTATGACGGCGATCTGGCACGTATCGCGGTGCCAGAGGATGCAGATACACGTTGGCTTTTGGCGGTCGCAGACCCAGCTGATGATTTGCGCGTTCCGATGAAAGGCCCGCTGCACAGTCGGCGTGAGGGCGATGCCGCCCTGCATCGGCTGGCGCTGTCCTTGGCGAAATCGGCGCAACTTTTGCCCGCCGCCGTTCTTGTGCCCGTAGCGGACGGCATGGCCTTCGCCGCCACCCACGCCCTGACCCTTTTAGCCGAGGTGGACGCCGCCGATCTGGACCGCCTTGCGCCCTTTGC
>JBMSKG010000017.1:0-21530 GCA_049419625.1 Paracoccaceae bacterium
CAAACCGATAAAGCGTGAAGTTTATTGACTCGTCAATCAACAAAAACAGGGAGCCCCTGATGACCCTCCGCCAAACCGCACGCACCGCCCTTCTGGGTACCGCCGTGACCTTTGCTCTGGCCGGTTCGGCCTTTGCCGAAGGCTGCGACAAGATCACCTTTTCGGATGTTGGCTGGACCGACATCACCGCAACCACTGCCGCCACCAGCCTGATTGCCGAGGCTTTGGGATATGAGACCGAGACCAAGGTTCTGTCGGTTCCTGTGACCTATACCGGCCTTGCGGAAGGCGATATCGACGTGTTCCTGGGCAACTGGATGCCGACGATGGAAGCCGACATTGCGCCTTACCGCGATGCAGGCACCGTTGAAGTGATCCGCACCAACCTGGAAGGCGCAAAGTACACGCTGGCCACCAATGAGGCGGGTGCGGCGCTTGGGATCTCTGACTTCAACAACATCAAGGACCACAAGGACGCGCTGGACGGCAAGATCTATGGCATCGAACCGGGCAACGACGGTAACCGCCTGATCTTGGAAATGATCTCTGGCGGGCCCTTCGGTCTGGATGGCTTTGAAGTGGTGGAAAGCTCGGAAGCGGGCATGTTGGCCGAAGTGAAGAACAAGAACGACGCCGGCGAGCCGATTGTGTTCTTGGGCTGGGAACCCCACCCGATGAACGCCAATTTCAAGATGACCTACCTGTCGGGCGGTGACGACGTGTTCGGCCCGAACTTCGGCGGCGCCGTGGTCGATACCAACACCCGCAAAGGCTATGTCGCCGAATGCCCGAACACCGGCAAGATGCTGCAGAACCTTGTGTTCTCGCTCCAGATGGAAAACGAGATCATGGGCGCGATCCTGAACGACGGCGCTGACCCGCGCGACGCAGCGAAAGCCTGGCTTGCCGCTAACCCCGGAACCTGGGAGCCTTGGCTTGATGGCGTGACCACCAAAGACGGCGGCGACGCCAAGGCTGCCGTCACGGCCGCGCTCCAGTAATCACGGACAGGCCCCCGTTCCATGTGACGGGGGCCTTTCTCTATCCAAAAGGGGGGACGCTCATGGAGTGGCTGACCGACAACAAGATCCCGGTCGGGAAGGTGGCAAAGACCATCAATGACTGGATGAGCGACAATCTGGGCGGCCTGTTCGACGCCATCTCGGTGGTGATGGAGGCGCTGATAGACGCGATCCTGTGGTGCCTGCAAACACCCCATCCCCTGATCATCGTGGCGCTGTTCATGGCGTTGGCGTGGTATCTGCAAAGGTCTTGGAAGGTCTGCCTTGGCGTTCTGATCGGCTTTTTGTTCATCATCAATCAGGGCTATTGGGAGGAAACCACCGAAAGCCTGACGCTGATCCTGTCGGCCTGTGTGGTCTGCATGGGGGTGGGTGTGCCGATCGGCATCGCCGCCGCGCATCGGCCCCGGCTTTATGCCGCCATGGTGCCGATCCTTGACCTGATGCAGACGCTGCCGACCTTTGTCTATCTGATCCCCGCCATTGTCTTCTTCGGCCTTGGCATGGTGCCGGGCCTGATTGCCACCGTGATCTTCGTGCTGCCCGCTCCCATTCGCCTGACCTATCTTGGCGTCTCCTCAACCCCCATCGCGCTCCTCGAGGCTGCCACCGCCTTTGGCGCCACTCCAAAACAGCGCTTGTGGAAGGTGGAGCTGCCCTATGCCATGCCCCAGATCATGGCCGGGCTGAACCAGACCATCATGCTGTCGCTGTCCATGGTCGTGATCGCGGCGCTTGTCGGGGCCAACGGGCTTGGCGTGCCGGTGATCCGGGCGCTGAACTCGGTCAACACAGCACTTGGGTTTGAATCGGGCTTCATCATTGTGGTGGTTGCCATTCTTCTGGATCGGTCTTTGAGGATGAAAACCAAATGAACGCGGTTGAATTCGACAAGGTTTCTATCGTCTTTGGCGACAATCCCGCCGCCGCATTGCCCTTGATGGACCAAGGGCTGTCGCGCGGGGAGATTCAGGAAAAAACCGGCCAGATCCTAGGTGTGCATGATTGCAGCCTGTCGGTGGGCGAAGGCGAGATCCTTGTGCTGATGGGGCTCTCCGGCTCAGGCAAGTCGACGCTTCTGCGCGGAGTGAACGCGCTGAACCCTGTGGTGCGCGGCGAGGTGCGGGTGCGCGCGGGCGACAATATGGTGTCGGTGACCCATGCCAACGCCGACACCTTGCGCGGGTTGCGCCTATCGACCATTGCCATGGTGTTCCAGCAATTCGGCCTTTTGCCGTGGCGCAGCGTGCGCGAGAACGTCGGGCTTGGGCTGGAACTGGCGGGCCAGACACCTGCCCAGCGCCGCGCCAAGGTGGATCAGCAGTTGGAGCTGGTGAACCTCACCCAATGGGCCGAGCGCAAGGTGGGCGAGTTGTCGGGCGGCATGCAGCAGCGTGTGGGCCTTGCCCGCGCCTTTGCCACCGAAGCGCCGATCTTGTTGATGGACGAGCCTTTTTCCGCGCTTGACCCACTGATCCGCGCCAAGCTGCAAGATGAGCTTTTGGACCTACAAGCCACGCTGAAACGCACCATCGTCTTTGTAAGCCATGATCTGGATGAAGCCTTCAAGATCGGCAACCGCATTGCCCTGATGGAGGGTGGGCGGCTGGTGCAGGTTGGCACCGCGCGCGAAATCATCGCCAATCCGGTCAGCGATTATGTTGCCGAATTCGTGGCCCATATGAACCCCTTGGGCGTCTTGACCGCGCGCGATGTGATGGTGGCGGGTGCAGGTGGATCGGGCCAATCGGTTGAGGCGGAAACCCCGGTCAAGATGCTGATGGAGATGCTGCAAGGCGGCGCAGCGGATGTCACCGTGACTGACAAAGGCAAGACCATCGGTCGGGTTCAGGCGACCGACGTTTTGTCCAAGCTGTTGAATCCGCGCGGCTAACGACGGGGACGGCTGGCCTCCAAGGGCTGGGCCAATTCCTGCGTGCAACCTTGTGCCAATCAAACGCCGGATTACGCCTTTGCGGCGGTTTTCTTGGCCGCGGGCTTTTTCGCTGCAGTTTTCTTGGCGGCGGGCTTCTTTGCGGCAGGCTTCTTGGCCGCAGCCTTCTTCTTGCCCCCCGACTTGCCCGCCTTTTCGGCAATCAGCGCCAGCGCTTCGTCCAGCGTCACCGCCTCGGGTGTCAGCTCTTTGGGCAGGGTCGCGTTGACCTAAGGCCCGAACTTGCCGGGCATGACCTGCACTGGCCCGCCGTCGGGATGGTCGCCCAACTGGCGCAACGGTTCGGTCGCAGCCCCACGCCCCGGCCCACGCGCCGCTTTCTGCGCCAGAACTTCAACCGCGCGGTTCATGCCGATGGTAAAGACCTCTTCGACCTCGGCGATATTGGCATAGACCGACCCGTGTTTGACATAAGGGCCAAAGCGGCCAATCGCGGCCTCAATCATCTGGCCATCATCAGGGTGCGGCCCAATCTGGCGCGGCAGGCTCAGAAGCTCCAGCGCACGCTCCAAGGTCAGGGTTTCGGCCGCCCAGCCTTTGGGCAAGCTGGCGCGGTCCGGTTTGGGCTGTACCTCGGTTGCCTCACCGCGCTGGACATAGGGGCCAAAGCGGCCCGCGCGCAGGGAAATCTCGTTGCCCGCCGCATCCTGACCCAAAACGCGGCCATCGACGGCGCCCTGTTCGTCTCCGGTGGAGATCGGGCGCGTGTAGCGACATTCGGGGTAATTGCCGCAGCCAATAAAGGCACCGCCCGAGCGGGCGGTTTTCAGATGCAACCGCCCCGACCCACAGGTCGGACAGGCCCGCGGATCTGATCCATCGGCACGCAGCGGGTAAAGATGCGGTGCCAAGAACTCATCGATCTTTTCCAGCACCTCACCGATCCGCAGATCGGCAGTTTCGGCCACGGCAGCCGAGAAATCGCGCCAAAAGCGGGTCAGCACATCCTTGTAATCGCGCTCTCCGGCCGAGACATCGTCCAACTCGGTTTCCAGATCAGCGGTGAAATCATACTCCACATACTTGTGGAAGAAATTGGCCAAAAAGGCCGTCACCAGCCGACCCTTATCCTCGGGGATCAGGCGGTTCTTGTCCTTCTTGACGTATTCGCGGTCCACAATGGTGGTCAGCACCGAGGCATAGGTCGAAGGCCGCCCGATGCCCAATTCTTCCATCCGCTTGACCAATGTCGCCTCGGTATAGCGCGGCGGCGGTTGGGTAAAATGCTGATCGGGCGCAACTTTACGGGTCTCGAGACCCTCACCCTGGGCCACCTGTGGCAAACGGCCCTCGTCCTCGTCCTCGTCGTCGCGGCCCTCGTCATAAATCTTGAGAAAGCCGTCGAACTGCATCACCTGACCCGTTGCACGGAACCCCACCTGCGCGTCGGGCGACAGGATATCGACTGTCGTGCGCTCCATCCGGGCGGCGGCCATCTGGCTGGCCAGCGTGCGCTTCCAGATCAGATCATAAAGCTTGCGCTGATCGGCATCGGCCAATCGCAAACCGTCAGGATCGGCCGCCATATCGGTGGGTCGAATGCATTCATGCGCTTCTTGGGCGTTCTTGGCCTTGTTCTTATAGATCCGTGCCGTATCCGGCACATAGGCCGCCCCGAACCGCTTGCCAATCTCGGCACGCGCCGCCGACACAGCCTCGGGTGCCATGTCGATCCCGTCGGTCCGCATATAGGTGATGAGGCCCGCCTCATACAGCCGCTGGGCGGCGTTCATCGTGGCCTTGGCCCCAAAGCCAAACTTGCGGCTGGCCTCTTGTTGCAGGGTCGAGGTCATGAACGGCGCGTAGGGGTTGCGGGTGGCGGGCTTGGCCTCAACGCTATGCACCGCAAACTTGCGCGAATTGACCGCCTGCACCGCGAGTTCTGCCGCCGTGTCGCTGGGCAGATCGAACTTGTCCAGCTTCTTGCCACCCAGAGTGGTCAGCCGCGCCTCAAACTCCTGCCAACGCGGGGTCTTGAAGGTGGCGGCCACAGTCCAGAACTCGCGGGCGCGGAACGCTTCAATCTCCATCTCGCGTTCGACAATCAGCCGCAGGCAAACCGACTGCACCCGGCCCGCCGATTTTGCGCCCGGCAGCTTGCGCCACAGAACGGGCGACAGCGTAAAGCCCACCAAATAATCCAGCGCGCGGCGGGCGAGATAGGCCTCGACCAAGGGCAGATCAATCTCGCGCGGCTCTTTCATCGCCTTGGTGACGGCATCCTTCGTGATGGCGTTGAAGGTCACGCGCGACACTTTCTTGCCCTTCTTCAACGAACTCGCCAGCGCCTCTTTCAGGTGCCACGAAATCGCCTCGCCTTCGCGATCAGGGTCGGTGGCCAAAATGAGCGTGTCATCGGTTTTCAGCGCCTCGGCAATGGCGCGCACATGCTTTTTGCTGTCGGTCGCCACTTCCCAAGTCATGTCGAATCCGGCGTCAGGGTTGACCGAACCATCTTTGGCGGGCAGGTCGCGCACATGGCCATAGCTGGCCAAGACCGTATAATCCGGCCCCAGATACTTGTTGATCGTCTTGGCCTTGGCGGGGGATTCGACGACGACGACGGGCATGAGACTGAACTTTCGGCAGGGGCGTGCAGACGGGGCCGCACCATGAGGGCCAAGTGCCGCGCTTGTCAACCGGCGAAGCGGCCAAGGTCTTGCGCCTTTCCAAATACTCACCTTGCGCGCTTGGGGTCTTGGCGCCACAGAGGGCAATAAGGGGCAATTCGCCGCACAAGCTTTGCCCAGAACGGCCCCCCTGATCGCCCAGTCTTACGTTACGCGCGACACGAGCCCGCCGGGGGCACGCAAGATGCGCCCCTCCAGCTCCAGAGATATCAGCGCTGGCGCCAACAGGGATGGCGGCATGGCCAGATCGCGGATCAACTGATCCTCGGCCAAGGGGCTTGGCCCCAGCCGTGTCAGAATCTGACCGTGCACATCGGCCATCTCACTCAGGGCCCGGCGCGGAGGTATGGGGCCTGGCAATGCAGCGACTGGCAATACGGCGTCAGGCAGCGCTGCTTTTGGTCCCTCCCCCCGTGTCAGGCCCAGCGCCTCTGTCACATCGCCCACATGGCGCACCAGGGTCGCCCCATCGCGCAACAGCATGTTGCAGCCCGCCGCGCCATGCGCAGCCCCAAGGATGAGGCATTGCGCGCGCCCACCATAGCCACCATCGAACGTTGCAAGAGGCCCAGATCGCCTTTTGCCCAAAGCACCGGCGGCGCATCAGCCAAGTCCATCACTCCTGCCGGATAGCCCGGGCCGCCCCACAGCAAAAGCTGCGCGCCACAGGCCCGCCCCGCCTTGATCTCAGCCTGGGCCACGCCAGGCGGGCAAACCTCATAGCCCTCGACCCCAGCCGCACGCGCCAATTCAGGCAGTGCCTGCAGCGCCGCGCGGGCCGACCCATGCTCGCCCATCAGCCGATGAAAGGTCACCGCCCCCACCCGCCGCGACCGGATAAGCCGCAACCAATCAGCCGGATCATCCCGCTCGGCGGCCTGTGTCGATGTGCTAGCCATGGCCTCCCCCGAGGTGATCTGCCGCTTTGTCCCAAGGCGCGATGGCCCGGACCTGCGCCAACAGTGCCGCCCAATGGTTAACGTCTGGTGAATCTGCGCCTCACGCCCAGGTCGCGTCGCAGTTGTGGCCGGCACAGGCCACGTCTGGCCTTATCTTTTCTGAACTGGACCTATCGAAAACCCCGCTCTGCCCATTGAAGCGCGGCAAAAAATTTGATCAATTGGGCATCGATCACCCCCCGCGCCACAGGGGCGCCAGAAGGAAGACCAGTATGAAAAACGCAGATGTTGCCAAGCGCCGGGATGAGGCGATTTCCCGCGGTGTGGGCATGCAGACCCAAATCTACGTCGATCGCGCGCTCAACTCCGAGGTTTGGGACATCGAGGGCAACCGCTATATCGACTTTGCGGCTGGCATCGCAGTGGTCAACACCGGGCATTGCCACCCAAAGGTGATGGATGCGGTCTCGAAACAGCTGTCAAGGTTCACCCACACCTGCCATCAAGTGCTGCCTTATGAGCATTACATCCGCCTCGCCGAACGGCTGAACGCTGCCGTTCCGGGCGATTTCCCGAAGAAAACCGTGTTCGTGACCACCGGTGCCGAGGCGGTGGAAAACGCCATCAAGGTCGCCCGCATCGCCACGGGGCGGAACGCGGTCATTGCCTTTGGCGGCGCCTTCCACGGCCGGACCTTCATGGGCATGACGCTGACGGGAAAGGTGGAGCCCTACAAGAAGGGCTTTGGCGCCATGATGCCCGACGTCTATCACGTCCCCTTCCCGCAGGAAGTCCACAATATCTCGACGGCCGATGCGATGGCGGGGCTGACCAAACTGTTCAAGGCCGACATCGATCCGGGCCGCGTCGCCGCCATCATCTTTGAACCCGTGCAAGGCGAAGGCGGTTTCTACCCCGCGCCCAAGGAACTTGTGAAAGCCATCCGCGCGCTGTGCGATGAACATGGCATCGTCATGATCGCCGACGAGGTGCAAACCGGCTTTGCCCGCACCGGCACCATGTTCTGCATGGAACAGTATGGCGTGGCCGCCGATATCACCACAATGGCCAAGGGCTTGGCCGGTGGCCTGCCGTTGGCGGCGCTAACCGGCAAAGCCTCGATCATGGATGCTGCACATCCGGGCGGCCTTGGTGGCACCTATGGCGGCAACCCGATCGGGATTGCGGCGGCCAACGCTGTTCTTGATGTCATCGAAGAAGAACAGCTCTGCGCTCGCGCCAACGAGTTGGGCTCGCGGCTGAAGCAGAAGCTCGAATCGATCCGCTCCACCACGCCGGAAATCTCGGACATCCGGGGTCCCGGCTTCATGGTGGCTGTCGAATTCGCCAACCCGTCGAACCACGAACCCGACGCGGGCTTTACCAACCGGGTAAAAAATGAAGCACAAAAGCGCGGCCTGATCCTGCTGACCTGCGGTGTCTATGGCAACGTGGTGCGCTTCTTGGCACCGATCACCATCCCCGACGCCCATTTCGCCGAAGCGATGGAGATTTTGGAAGCCTCGGTCGCCGCCGCGCGCAAAGGCTAAGCTCTGTCCAAATCATAGAACGGGCGCGCGAGGTTTCTCAGCGCGTCCGTTTCGTTTGGCCATTCATCTTGGTCCAAATACCCCCGCCGGAGGCTCCCTAAGCCGGCCCAAGATGCCTCCGGCGGGGGTATTTGAGCCAAGATGAAAGCACATGCTCGTTTCAAAACGGGCCATCAAGGATGCGGCCCCCTCTTCAACGCCCGAACTTGCCCTTCAAGGCATCGGCAAAAGCGTTTGAGCCGCCCGAAGGCCCGGAAGATTTGGGCGCGGCGGTTGTTGGCAAGGGTTTGCCCCCGCGTGGGCTGGGCGGAGGGATCTGCGTTTGCCGTTCGCGCGCGGCCACCCGTGCCTCGCCCGTGTCGCGCTTCATCGACAGACCGATGCGCTTGCGCGCCACGTCCACCTCGACCACGCGCACCTTCACCACATCGCCTGCCTTCACCACCTGATGGGGGTCTTTGACAAAGCTGTCAGAGAGTTGGCTGACATGCACCAGCCCATCTTGGTGCACGCCCACATCGACAAAGGCGCCAAAGGCCGCGACATTGGTGACCGTTCCTTCCAGCATCATGCCGGGTCGCAGGTCTTTGATGTCTTCGATGCCGTCGGCAAAGGTGGCGGTCTTGAAACTGGGGCGCGGGTCGCGGCCGGGTTTTTCCAGTTCAGCCAGAATATCGCGGACGGTGGGCAGGCCGAAGCGGTCATCAACGAAGGCGGCCGCGTTCACCCCTTTCAGCGCCGCGCTGTCGCCCATCAGGCTGCGAATGTCGCGGCCGCAGGCGGCGACGATTTTGCGGGCCAGATCATAGGCTTCAGGGTGAACCGAGGAGGCATCCAACGGTTCTTTACCACCTGCAATGCGCAAGAATCCCGCCGCCTGCTCAAAGGCCTTTGGCCCCAGCCGCGCCACCTTCAACAGATCGCGCCGCGTCGCGAAGGGGCCGTGTTCGTCGCGGTGGGCGACAATGCTTTCGGCCAGTGTCGGGCCAACACCCGAGACGCGGGCCAAAAGCGGCGCTGAGGCGGTGTTCAGATCCACCCCCACTGCGTTCACCGCATCTTCTACCACCGCCTCAAGGCTGCGCGCCAGCCGGTGTTGGTCCACATCATGCTGATACTGGCCGACGCCAATCGACTTCGGCTCGATCTTCACCAGTTCTGCCAAGGGGTCTTGCAAGCGACGCGCAATCGACACCGCCCCGCGCAAGGACACGTCGAGGTGGGGGAACTCCTTGGCGGCCAATTCGCTGGCAGAATAGACCGAGGCGCCCGCCTCGGAGACGATGACCTTGACCGGCTTATCGCTGCCCGTGACATGGGCGAGAAGGTCTGTGACCAGCTTTTCCGTCTCGCGGCTGGCGGTGCCATTGCCGATGGCAATCAGCTTGACCCCATGCGTGCCGATCAGCTGAGCCAAGGCCACCTGTGCGCCCCGCAGATCGTTCTTGGGCTGGAACGGATAGACCGTGTCCGTGGCCAGAACCTTGCCGGTGGCATCCACCACCGCCACCTTGACGCCGGTACGGATGCCCGGATCGAGCCCCATGGTGGCTTTGCCACCCGCAGGCGCGGCCAGAAGCAAATCCTTGAGATTGCGGGCAAAGACGTTGATTGCCTCAGCCTCCGCCCGCTCGCGCACTTCGCCCATCAGATCCAGCGTCAGCGAGGTCTTGAGCTTGACCCGCCAAGCCCAGGCTGCCGCCTCGCGCAGCCAGACATCCCCTGCCCCGCGCCCGGTGGCCGCCAGATGCGCCGCCGCCGCGCGTTCAGACGGGCTTTCGCCCCGCGCCGCCTCGGCATCCACCGCCAGATCCAGCGTCAGAACGCCCTCGTTCTGGCCGCGCAGCATGGCCAGCACCCGGTGGCTGGGGGCAGAGGCCCAAGGCTCGTCATGGGCGAAATAATCGGAGAACTTTGCGCCTTCCGCCTCTTTGCCCGCCACCACCTTGGCCTGCAAGCGGCCCACCTGTTTCATATGGGTGCGCAGCCGGCCCAAGAGATCGGCGCTTTCCGAAAGCCCCTCGGCCAGAATGTCCCGCGCGCCTTCGAGCGCTGCTTTGGCGTCCTGCACGGCTTCGGTGAGGTAGGCCGCCGCCAAAGCCGCCGGATCGGCGCTGCGGTCGGCCAAGATCGCATCATGCAGCGGCTGAAGGCCGTTTTCGCGCGCGATCATCGCCTTTGTGCGGCGCTTGGGCTTGAACGGCAGGTAGATATCCTCCAACTCGGCTTTGGTTGTCGCCTTGGCCAGCGTTTGCGCCAAAGCATCGGTCAACTTGCCCTGTTCGGTGATCGACCCCAGGATGGCCGCCCGCCGCGCCTCCATTTCGCGCAGGTACACCAGCCGCTCGGCCAGTGTGCGCAGTTGGGTATCGTCCAGCCCCCCCGTCGCCTCTTTGCGATACCGCGCGATAAAGGGAACGGTTGACCCTTCGTCTAAAAGTGTAATCGCAGCCTGCACTTGCGCAGCCCCCGCGCCGATTTCGGCGGCGATCACATGGGGTAGACGGGCAAGCGCGGCGGCGGTGGGGCTGGTCATGCGATTCCTCAACTCTTGGCGACACAATCGATAGGGAGGCCGACCTTACCGCTCCCCAAGCGCAGGGCCAAGGCCCTGTAAACCTGACGCAACCCCGAAGGGGGCAGCGCGGAGGAGTGCATGTCATGGGAGTGATGGTACCGACGCCCCGGCTCGAACGGGGGACCCCTAGATCCACAATCTAGTGCTCTAACCAACTGAGCTACGTCGGCACTCGAGGGGCCGTTTATCGCCCCTCCCCCGCAAGCGCAAGAGGGGAATCGCCGCAAACACGCTTGCACCAGCCCCCCCAAACGCGCTAGGCCCGACAGGGCAAAGACGGAGCATCCCATGGGCATCGACAAGCAAAGCGACATCGCCGCCGACATCCAGATCGGACCCACCGATATGGGCATGGTACGGATCTATATCGCCGCCGAGGGCGGGATCGAACTGCCTTTGGACTTTGACCCTGACGAGGCCGAGGAAATCGCTGAGGAACTGCGCGCAGCCGCCCAAGTGGCACGCGAGATGGGCGACAAACCCCGCAAACGCTGAGCCCCTCTCCTCGGGCGCCTGCGACGTCTCATCGAGGGCACCACGACGAGCGACCACGTCGACGAGGAGGTGGTCAGAGGATCAAGCCCGCCACTCCGGGGTCACGGTAGGCGTGCAAGCGGCTGGCTGCATGGCGGGCGAATTTCTGCAGCATGACCTTGCGCCGCGCGGGTGCCAGTGGCGTTTCAGGCGACATGCGGATGATCTCGGCGTCATAGGCATCGGCCAGCATCAAGCCCGATCCATCGGGCAACAGATCCACCGGAAAATCGCCACCCACCGCCCAGAAAAACCGGTCGCACCATTCCAGATAGCCCTGCCATTTCTGATCAGCCCGAAAATCGGCTCGGCTGGATTTGCATTCCACAATCCAAACCTCGCCCTTCGGCCCCAAGGCCATGACATCCACCCTAAGGCCGGGGGTTGGTACCAATTCCTCGATACAGACAAAGTCGAACTGCCGCAGCGCACGAGCGACCCCGCGCTGGAGGCGCTGGCCGGGCATCAGGCGGGACAGATCATCAGGCTGAAGGGGGGGGTGGGTCATGGCAGAAACATGAACCAAAGGTGAACGCATGGCAAGGGTTGCGATAAGCTGTCCAGAGGCCTATCTACAGAGGTGGCGGGTGCTGCTCTTCGCGTGTGGGTCAACTTTTCCAGTGGCCGATAAGCAAGCGAACGGGGGCTGGCTCTGGCAGGATCCTGGTCCTGTTATCTGGCGCCCACCTGAGACCTCTGGCTCTCGGGAAAAACCCCGACCTCACGGTCGCTGCGGGCCCGCCACCATTAGATTTTGCGCTTGGGCGTTGTCTCGGCGCGCACCCGAACCGGGATTGCATCGGGGATGGGGCCGCCCAGATCGGGCATCAGCCGTTCGCGCAGGCCGCCAGAGGGCGGGGCGTCGGGGTCGGCCAGCATCATCACAGCGATGGCAAACTGCACCCCGGCAAAGACAATGCCCTGAAACATAAAGACCATGGTGGCGGCCACCAGCCCCATGTCAGAGCCAAAGATCAAATGGCGCAGCCCGGCCACATCTTGCCACAGCATCAGGGTCAAAAAGACCGCCGAAAGGCCAAAGCCGATGGCGACAGACCGGATATAAAGCGCGATGAGTTTCGGCATGGAATTTCTCCTGATGACACAAGGGATGCTAGCACCCTACCCGTGCAGGAAAAGCTCCAAATTGCCGCAGGCTAGTTGATCGGCTGACCAAAGCGCATCTCGTGCCCGTTTCCTTTAAGAACCAGCAGGCCGGGCATCTCCTCGGCCTCTTTGATCCCGGCAAGCAAGGCAAGGAACTCTGCCTCGCCCGCAAGATCGGCGCAGGCCATCCGCGTCGTGCCCAAGTCACCCACCACAAAGCTTGCGTCCACCCGCGCCACAGGGCCGGAAAAGCGGTTGCACGGCGCCTGCCCCGAGATCTTGCCCGGTTCGGCCAGGCTGAGCGTGGCGCTGTAGCGGGGGACCTCGCCGTCAACCATAGTCAAAACCCAAGGGGTGTTCGACACATCACTCAACGGCGCGGTGTCGTTTGCCGCGGCGAGAGAGGCAAAAAGCACGAAAGCTGCGGTCAGGATCAGCGGTTTAATGGACGACGCTCCTTCACACCGAAGGCTAACGCAGCACAGGCCTTGTGTCAGCGGGAAACGGCAACGCGCGCTGTCAGAAAGCCTCGGGCCGCGCTTCGCGGGCCATGTGGTCCAAAACCGCATTCACGAATTTCGGTTCCTTGCCCTCGGGGAAGAACGCCTTGGCCACATCGACATATTCGGTGATCGCCACCTTGGGCGGCGTGGCCATATCCACCAATTCGGCACCCGCGGCGCGGAAAAGCGCACGCAGCACCGGATCAATCCGATCAATCGGCCATTTCGCCACCAGCGCCCGGTCGGTCATCTGGTCAATCTTGGCCTGCCAGTTGACCGCCTTGTCCACCACTTCGCGGAAATGGTCGACATCGCCCTCGGCGAACTCGCCCTCATCGTAGGTCGCGCCGAACCGATGGGTCTCAAACTCGCGGCACACCGACTGCACTGTCTGGGCCGAGCTTTCCATCTGGAACAGGGCCTGCACCGCATAAAGCCGGGAGGCTGATTTCATTTGCCGCGTATCAGGGCGGGTCATGGTCGAAACCCCATACCGCCGCGATCGCCAGTGGCCCAAGATCGCGCAAGTGCGATGAGATGCAGCGCCGCCGCTGCCGCCCCGCCGCCCTTGTTCTGGCCTGCCACCTCGGCCCGCGCCAAAGCCTGCGCGCGGTTTTCAACCGTCAGGATGCCATTGCCGATGCAAGCCCCCTGAAGGCCCAACAGCGTGATCGCCCGGCTGCTGTCATTGCACACGGTTTCATAATGCGTGGTTTCGCCGCGAATGACGCAGCCCAAGGCAACATAGCCGTCATACTTGGCCATGCGTTCTGCCAGACCGATGGCTGTCGGCACCTCCAAGGCACCCGGCACTTCAACCAAATCCACCTCGGCCCCGCAGGCCGCAGCAACGCCGCGCGCGCCAGCCACAAGCTGATCGGTGATGTCTTTGTAATAGGGCGCCACCACGATCAAAAGCTTCACCGGCTTGGCAAAGCTCGGCAGCGGCAGGGTATAGTGCTGTTCAGTGGCCGCCATGGCTCAAACCTCGATCCGGCGGGTGCCCGCAATGGTCAACCCATAGGCTTCCAGACCCACCACCTTGGGCGCGGCGGAATTGGTCACAAGCGTGATTTCGGTCAGGCCCAGCGCCGAAAGGATCTGCGCCCCAAGCCCGTATTGCCGCAAGGTCTGCGGGCTGGCCTCGCCTTCTTCGACCATCTTCATCGAGGTGTCGCGCAACAAGACGACAGCGCCGCGACCTTCGGCAGCGATCACCCGCATAGCGCCCTGAAGGTCGCCCACATGCGCCCCGCCGATGCCCAAGACATCCTCCAAGGGGTTCAACTGATGCACCCGCGCCAGAACCGGCCCCTTGCCCGACAGATCGCCCTTGGTCAGCACGATATGCTCGGAACCTTGCGTTTCATCGGCAAAGACCCGCATCAACCAGTCGCCGCCATAGACCGACTGCACCCGCTTGACCGCCTTTTCGCGCACCAGATTGTCATGGCGACGGCGATAGGCAATCAGATCGGAAATCGTGCCGATCTTCAGGCCGTGCCTTTGGGCAAAGACCACCAGATCGGGCAGACGCGCCATGGTGCCATCATCGTTCATGATCTCGCAGATCACGCCACTGGCGTTCAGCCCGGCCAAGCGGCTGACATCCACAGCTGCCTCTGTATGGCCTGCGCGCACCAGCACGCCACCTTCGCGGGCGCGCAACGGGAAGATATGGCCCGGTGTCGCAATATCTGCGGCCCCTTTGGAAGGATCAATCGCCACCGAAACCGTGCGCGCCCTGTCGGCTGCCGAAATGCCGGTCGACACGCCTTCGCGCGCTTCGATCGAGAGCGTAAAGGCGGTTTCGTGGCGCGACGAATTCTTGGGGCTCATCAAGGGCAGGCCCAGCGCGTCGATCCGCGCGGCGGGCATCGCCAGACAAATCAGGCCACGCCCATGGGTCGCCATGAAGTTGATGGCTTGCGGGGTGCACATCTGTGCCGGGATCACCAGATCGCCTTCATTCTCGCGGTCCTCGTGGTCCACCAGAATGAACATGCGCCCGTTGCGGGCGTCCTCGATGATCTCCTCGGTGGAGGAGATGACATCCGAATAGTCTGTCTTGGTCATGATGGGTCCGCGCAACCTGAGTCTCTGGCCATGCCATTAGCCTGCCCGCGCGCCAAAGGCCAGAGAGAGGGGCTCACTGAATGCGACCGAAACCAAATGTTTCCGGCGGGCGGTTTTCATGTCCCGCGCGCGCGGCGGCGCGGTTTTCAGCCCCAATCGCGCAGCCGCGCAACATAGCGCGCCATGGTGTCCACCTCGAGGTTGATCTTGTCGCCCACCGCCACCTCGCCCCATGTCGTGACCTTTTGGGTATGGGGAATGAAGTTGATGCCGAAATCATGGCCCTCCACCTCGTTCACCGTCAAGCTGGTGCCGTTCAGCGCAACCGAGCCCTTGGGCGCGATAAACTTTGCTAAGGCTTCGGGCGCGCGGAAGGTGACGCGCAGGCTATCGCCCTCGGGGCGCACGCCGACGACTTCGGCCACACCATCGACATGGCCCGAAACGATGTGCCCGCCCAGTTCATCCCCCACCTTCAGCGCCCGCTCAAGGTTCAGCCGCTTGCCAACCTTCCAATCGGTCAGGTTGGTTTTGGACACGGTCTCGGCGCTGATTTCCACGTCAAACCAGTTGCGCGGGGTCGTGCCCAGCGCGATCACGGTCAAGCAGACGCCCTCGCAGGCGATTGATGCGCCAATGTCGATGCGGCTGGTGTCATATCCGGTGCCGATCCGGGCGCGCAAATCGCCCTTCTGCTCCAGCTCCAGAACCTCGCCCATATCGGTGACAATGCCGGTGAACATCTGCGTTTCTCCTTTGCCACATGGGTAGCCGCGCGGGCCTGCGCCCGCAACCCTGCCCGCATCGAAACATAGCGCGCCGCAGAGCGGCGGCAAAACGCACCGCGGTTGCCTCAAATTTGCCGCGGTTGTTTCTTATCTGCTAACAGTTACGAGTTATTCCCCTTTACCGGGCCGCCTGAATGGGGGCCTTGGCGGGGAAAAAGGGCATTTCATGCGGCTGTCGGGTCAAGATCGTCGGTTTTTGTTTCTGCAAGGTCCGCACGGGCCCTATTTCCACGCTTTGGGCCGCATGTTGGAGCATGCCGGCGCGCAGGTTTGGCGGGTAGGGTTCAACCGGGGCGATCGGGCGTTTTGGCCCTCGGCAAATTACATTGCCTTCAAGGGCCGTCAGGAAGATTGGCCTGCGGCCATCCGCATGCTTCTGGCAGAGCGCGCGATCACGGATGTCGTGCTTTATGGCGACACCCGTTTCATCCATGCCGAAGCTGTGAGCGCCGCCCGGGCAACGGGCGTTCAGGTGCATGTGTTCGAAGAAGGCTATCTGCGGCCCTATTGGGTGACTTATGAGCGCGGCGGCTCGAACGGCCATTCGCGGTTGATGGACACCTCGGTGCCCCAAATGCAGGCGGCGCTGGCGCAACTTGACATGGACCTGCCCGATGCCCCTGCCCGCTGGGGTGACATGCGCCAGCATGTGTTCTGGGGGGCCTTGTATCACTGGTTCGTGCTGACTGGGTTTTGGGATTACCGCAACTTCCGTCCGCACCGCAGACTGACTGTGGGGCAGGAATTCCTGCTCTATTGCAAGCGCCTTGCGCTGATGCCCTTTCACCGCTGGGAGCGGATGCTGGCCACCTTCCGCATCAAGCACGGCGGCTTTCCCTATCATCTTGTCATGCTGCAATTGGAACATGACGCGAGCTTTCAGATGCATTCGCCATTTTCCACCATGACCGAGTTTCTGGAACTGGTGATGGAGGGCTTTGCCAAAGGTGCGGCCCCGCATCATCACATCGTCTTTAAGGCGCATCCGTTAGAAGACGGCCGCGTTCCGGTGGCGCGCGAAATCCGGCGACTGGCGCGGCAGCATGGGGTGTCGAACCGGGTGCATTTCGTGCGCGGCGGCAAGCTGGCGCAGCTTTTGAACCACGCCCGCAGCGCGGTGACGGTGAATTCGACCGCTGGCCAACAGGCTCTGTGGCGCGGATTGCCGCTGAAAACCTTTGGGGCGGCGGTCTATGCCAAGCCCGAGTTTGTCTCGACCCAAAGTCTGACAGATTTCTTTACCCTGCCCACCCGCCCCGACAGCCGCGCCTATCGGGACTATCGCCATTATCTGTTGGAAACCAGCCAGATCGCGGGTGGGTTTTACTCGTCCCAAGGGCGTCGTGAGTTGTTGCGGCAGGTCGTCGACATGATGCTTCAGGCAGAAGATCCCTATGATGCGCTCAGCTCGGGGAAAGCGGCACCAAGGCAACAGTTGCGGCTGGTGACGTAGGATTTTTGAAAGACAATTGGAATTTCAGCCGTCTTTCTGTAGGTTTGCAGACAAAATTTGAGGCAAACTCCAATTAAAGGAGCCCGAGCAGTGAGTGTTTTCAGATCAAGGGGGGCGACGGCCCTGGCCCTTGTCGCGGTTGTTGGGCTTGTGGCCGCCTGCGGCTTGCCCCGGTCCGGGCCGAACAAACGAGAGATCTTCAGCGGTTCTGTGCTGAAACAGGGCGACGCTTTTGTCGTCACCGTGAACAGCCGCGTCACCCGTGCGACGGCAGTGACCCCGGCCTTTGGCTTCTCCAGCAGCTTTCGCAATGCCGGAACTTTGGGGTCTGACGTAATCTCGCCCGGCGATGTCTTGGGCATCACAGTGTTCGAGAACGTCAAGGATGACCCGCTTTTGGGAAATACCGGGCAACGGGTTTCGGCGCTGACCGAAATTCAGGTTGATGGCCAAGGCTTCATCTTTGTGCCCTATGCCGGCAAGATCAAGGCCGCGGGCCAGTCGCCCGATGGTCTGCGTGAGATCATCACCAAGAAACTGGATACCCAGACCCCCGATCCGCAGGTGCAGATTCAGCGGTTGGCGGGCGATGGCTCGACTGTGACCGTGGCCGGGTTTGCAGGCGCGCAAGGCGTGTTCCCGATTGAACGGCCCACCCGCACGCTGAACGCGATGCTGGCCAAGGCCGGTGGCGTTTCGATTGAGCCGGAAACCGCGATCATCCGGGTGACGCGCGGCAATCACACCGGCAAGGTTTGGGCGATGGATCTTTATTCCAACCCCGAACTTGATATCGCGCTGCGCCCTGGTGACATCATCACCGTCGAACGCGATGCCCGCGCCTTTACCGCGCTGGGTGCCACCGGCAGCCAAAGCCGCGTGCCGTTCGAAACCGAAACCCTTTCGGCCATTGAGGCGATTGCCATCGTGGGTGGCTTGAACACCTCGACCGCGGATCCGACGGGTGTATTCGTGTTCCGCAATGAGCCTGCCGAGATTGCCAATGCCGTTTTGGGCCGCAAGGATCTGCAGGGCGACCAGCGCATGATCTATGTGCTGGACCTGACGCAGCCCACCGGCATGTTCGAGGCCCGCGATTTTCTGGTGCGCGATGGTGATACGGTTTACGTGACCGAGGCGCCCTTCGTGCAGTGGCAAAAGACGCTGACCGCGATTACCGGTACCAGCGGCGCGGCAGATACGCTGGCGACAACCGCATCAGGCGGCTGAGCGGGCCTTGTCGGGCCAATCCGAGAGCAAGATGGCCGCCGAGGGCAAGGTCCCACGGCGGCTTTGCTATTTAAAAGCGGGGTTTGTGCGCATCCTGCAACTGGCCGGCCATGAGCTGCGCCTTGGCTTGCCCGGTCCCGAAGATGGCGTGGTGGTCTGGGGCCGCTCGCCCTATGCCGCGCGGGGTGAGGCGGTGGCGGCGCGGCGCGGCGTGCCCGTTGTGCGGGTGGAAGATGCCTTCCTACGCTCGTTGCGGCCCGGAAGGATGGGTGATGCGCCCTTGGGTCTGCTGATTGACGGGCTGGGCGTGCATTTCGATGCCAGCCATCCGTTGACTTTGGAGCGCGTATTGATGCGCGATCCCTTTGACAATTCGAACCTCAAGACCCGCGCTCGCGACGGAATTGCCCGAATTCAGGCGCTGGACTTGACAAAATACAATATTCATCGACCTGAGATCGCCCCTCCTCGAGCGGGCTATGTGCTGATCATCGACCAGACCCGCGGCGACGCCTCGATCGCCCATTCCGGGGCAAGCGCCCAGACCTTTGCCGAAATGCTGGTCATGGCGCACGAAGAAAACCCCAGCGCGCGGATCGTGATCAAGACGCATCCCGAAACTGCACTTGGCCTGCGCGCAGGCCATTTTGGGCCCGAGCATCTGTCTGACCGGGTCAGCCTCTGCGCTGATCCGGTGTCGCCTTGGGCGCTGTTGCAGGGCGCGGTGGCGGTTTACACCGTGTCCTCTCTGATGGGGTTTGAGGTGGTTCTGGCGGGTCATCGGCCAAAGGTGTTCGGTCAGCCCTTCTATGCGGGCTGGGGACTGACCGAAGACCGCAATCCTCCTGCCCGGCGTGGCCGCACCCTTTCGCGCGCCCAATTGTTTGCCGGGGCGATGATCGTGGCCCCCACTTGGTATGACCCCTGCCGCGACCGTTTGTGCAGTTTTGAAGAAACGGTTGACCAGCTTGAAGCCGAAACCCGCGCCCGGCGCGAAGACCGCGTGGGCTATGTCGGGCTGGGGATGCGGGCATGGAAGCGCGGGCGCCTGCAAGAGGTATTTGGCCGAGAAACCGCGATGATCTTTGCGAAGACCGTGGCAAGGGCGCAGGCGCAGGCGGAAAAATCCGGGCGCAAGATCTTGGTTTGGGCGGGCAAGGAACCTTCAGAACTCGCCGCCCCCGGCCTTGCGCTGCGGGTTGAGGACGGCTTTTTGCGCTCTCGAGGGCTTGGGGCCGATCTGGTGCCGCCCTTGTCGCTCGTCACGGATGATCTGGGCATCTACTATGACCCAAACCGCGAAAGTCGGCTGGAGCAGTTGATTTTGTCCCCCTTACCCCCTGGTGGCCGCGACCGGGCCGAAGCGCTTTTGGCGCGGATCCTTGCGGCGGGTGTGACGAAGTACAATCTGGCAGCCGATCCGTTGCCCGATCTGGGCCCGGGACGGCGGGTTCTGGTCGTGGGTCAGGTTGAGGATGACGCCTCAATCCGGTTGGGCGCGGGGCAGGTTTGCACCAATCTTGGGCTCTTGACCGCCGCAGCCCAAGCGAACCCCGGCGCACGACTGATTTTCAAGCCGCATCCCGATGTGGAAAGCGGGCTGCGACCGGGGCAGATTGCCGATCAGGATCTGGCCGGGCTGGCCGATGTGGTGGCGCGCCGCGCCGATCCCTTGTCGCTGATCGCGGCCTGTGATGAGGTTTGGACGATGACCTCGCTTCTAGGGTTCGAGGCGCTTATTCGCGGCAAGCCCGTAACCTGCCTTGGCGCGCCGTTTTATGCCGGTTGGGGTCTGACGCGTGACCTTGGTCCAGTTCCAGACCGACGGCGGCGGGCCGCCGATGGACACCCGCTGCCCCGGCCAGACCTGCTTCATCTGGTCCACGCCGCGTTGATTGGCTATCCCCGCTATTTCGACCCTATCAGCCACCGCCCTTGCCCGCCCGAAGTGGTGGTGGAGCGCTTGGCCAAGGGCGAGGTTGCCTGCCCCGGTTTGGGCCTGCGGATCTTGTCAAAACTGCAGGGACGACTGGCCAGCCAAGCCCATCTGTGGCGCTAGGCCTCAGATATCGTCACCCTGCATAGCCAAGCCAAAGGCACGCCCAAGATCACGGGAAATTCCTTCGAACAGCGCATCATAGGCCTGAAACATCGCAGCATTGACCTGCTGCCCGGCCTGCGTTTCGGAAAACGCGAGATAGGCGCTCAACTCGGCATCGCTTAGCGGCTGATAGGCCAGCGTCAGGAACGGATAGACCCAGGCCACCATCTCGGCGCGCACTTCGGGCTCGGCCGCCCATACCTGCGCCAACATATCTGCCTCGGGCAAGGCAAACGTCTTATCCCCACTGCCAGCAAGGCCGCGCAAAAAGGCCAAATTGGCGTTCAAGGCCCCCATGACATTGGATTCGACCAGATCATTCACCGCAACAAAATCGTCAATCAAGGCAAGCCGTTCGGGATTTGATACCGCCAAATCGGCGTAGGCCCGTTCCGCCGCGGCCTCTACCGCTTCGTCTTGCAGGGCTTTGCGGGCGGCCAGTTCCAACGATAGGGCCCGCTCACCGATGGGCGAGGCGAAAAAGGCAGTTGCGGCTTCAACTGTCGCGCCCTCATCGGCAAGGCTTCGGGCAAAGGACTCGTTGAAGGCCACCTCCATCTGTGCCGGATCATAGATCCGCGACAAGGCAGCAGACCACAAGGGATCGGTCGCACCGCGCGGCAGATCACTGGCCAATTCGGCGCCGCTGGCCATGCCCTCCTCACGCAGCACCTGCATGACCTCACGCATTTTGAGGGCAGCGCTCAGCTCCAGCACTGGCTTGGGAATCACGACAGCCTGAGGGGTGTTCTCTTGCGGCGTCACAGCCTGCGCCGACAGATGCGTTGACCCAAAGGCCGAAACAACCAAAAGGGCCATCATCCCTCGCATCCAGTTAAACCGCGACATCGCCTGACCTTTCCTGAAGGGACCAACACGTGCATGCACCCTATCAGGTAAGTGCCGGGTCAGCCCTTGCCAATGCCACGGCGGTCACTTGGCCTAAGTTTCCTTGGAATGGGGCTTGCAAGCCCTTTCAGTCCCGGCTAAATCCCCCGCGACGATCCCTACCGCGGAGAGGTGGCAGAGTGGTCGAATGCGGCGGTCTCGAAAACCGTTGTCGGTTTGCGCCGACCCAGGGTTCGAATCCCTGTCTCTCCGCCAT
>JBMSKG010000018.1:0-19449 GCA_049419625.1 Paracoccaceae bacterium
GGTGGGCGCTGGCCTGGGCGGCGATGTCGGTCAGCAATGGGCTGGCCTTTGCAATTGCCGCGCTGAACGGGCTGTTCTTGGTGCGCATCTTTGTCATTCAGCATGACTGCGGCCACGCAAGCTTTTTCAACAATCGCAAGCTACAAGACTGGGTGGGCCGGTGTCTGGGGGTGCTGACGCTGACACCTTATGACGTCTGGCGCCGCACCCATTCCATTCACCACTCGCATCACGGCGATCTGGACCAGCGCGGCATCGGCGATGTGCTGACCCTGACGGTTGAAGAATACCGCGCCCGCAATTGGTTCGGGCGGCTGCTCTATCGGCTCTACCGCCATCCCTTGGTGCTCTTCGGTCTGGGGCCAAGTTACATTTTCCTTGTGCAAAACCGCGTCCCTTTGGGGCTGATGACCTCGGGCTGGCGCTATTGGCTCTCCGCCATGGGCACCAACGCGGTGATTGCCATTCTGGTCGGCCTCATCATCTGGCTGGGCGGCTTCATGCCGCTTGTCTTGATCTATCTGCCCACCTCAGTGATCGCGGCGACGGTCGGGATCTGGCTGTTCTATGTGCAGCACCAGTTCGAAGACACCCACTGGGCGAAGAACGACGCATGGCAGTTGCACGAGGCTGCGCTGGACGGATCATCGCATTACGTGCTGCCCCAGCCGCTCCGCTGGCTCTCGGCCAATATCGGCATCCACCATGTGCATCACCTTTACAGTCGCATCCCGTTCTACCGCCTGCCCGAAGTGCTGCGCGATCATGGGGAGTTGGCCGAAGCCCAGCGCCTGACCATCCGCGAAAGCCTTGCATCGGTCAGGTTGCATCTGTGGGATGAAAAGCTGCAAAAGCTGACATCCTTTTCCGAAGCCCGACGGACCTACGGCCGGGGCTGATCGAAAGACCCGCCGCGCGTCTAGGCCCTCTCAGGCTGCGGGCAACACAGAGGCAAGCGTCGCGGGCAGGTCGGCATCTTTTTGGATTGCGGCGTCAAAGCCCATGTTCCGACAGTCGCTGGCGCGCTCAGCGGTCATGCTGGCCGAAAAGGCGATGATCGGGCGCTGCCCAAGCGTTGGCATGTCCCGGATGGTGCGGACCAGTTCGGGGACATCCACGCCCGGAATGTTAAGATCCAGCACCAGCGCATCGGGAAGCGCATCGCGGCAGGCGGCCAAGGTATCCTCGAGGGTGCTGGCCAAGCTGACCTCGGCCCCGGCCCCTTGCAAAAGATTTGATCCAGCGAGCAGCATCATCGGATCGTCGTCGACCAACAGCACGCGCTTTCCGCTCAGCAGATCCGCCTTGGATTTCGCGCTGCGGCTCTTGGCTGGCCGCGCCAGATCCAGTGGCAGGGTCAGGGTGAACTGACTGCCCTCACCCACCACGCTTGTGACGGTAATGCTGCCCTGCATCGCGTCCACCATCCGCTTGACAATCGCCAGACCAAGGCCGCTGCCCTCAATCGACTGCTCCATCGACCGTGCCGCGCGAAAGCGCGCGGTGAAGATCTGGCTCAGGTCATCCGGAGCAATGCCCGGCCCTGTGTCCGTGACCGTCACAACCAAACGGCCACGTGAGCGCGTCTCAGGCATCGGCTCAACCCGACCGGCAAGCGACACCACACCGTTTTTTGTGAACTTGGCCGCATTGCCCAAAAGGTTCAGCACGATCTGCCCAATTTGCACCGAGTCTCCGCTCAGCCACGGCATGTTGGTCGCCAAGTCAACGGACAGAACCGTGCCATTTCTCTGCGCCCGCCCCTCGATCAAGGGCGCCAAACTGGCCAAAAGCGCATGGGGCGAAAACGGCTCAAGACGCGATAGCGGCTTGGGCTTGCCGTCAGGCGCGCTCGTCTGGGAGTCTTCAAACATCCGCAATAGGCGACCGGTGGAGGCAAGCGCCGAGTTCAGATGGAAGGTCTGCGTGCGGTCACGGCTGGTCAGCAAAAGCCCTTGGATCACATCCTTGGTCCCCATCAGAGAGCTGCGCATGTCGTGATACAGCATCGACAGCTGTTCGTCCCTCAGGGCATCTGCCTCGCGCAAACTCTGGGCGTCCTGCTCCAGCCGGTCAATCTCTTGCGCCTGCGCTTGCGACCGCAGGTCGGCGCGGCGCAGCCGGTATTCGGTTGCGACATACAGGCCAAGCAGTAAAAGCGCGCCCAAGACTGTAAAGCCATCCATCACCACAACTTCGCCAAGCGCCACGCCAGGCTGGCCCTCAGGCAACGTGACCACCACCGTCCATCCCGGAGCATTTGACAGCCGCTGCCAAGCGGTGACCGACTGCGATGGGCTGACCCCATCAATCTCGCCCACAATGCTGCCTTGGTCCCCGATCGCAAGCGCTGTCGCAAGACCGCCGGAAACCGCCATCACCTCTGGATGCGCAACATCATTGGTGCTGCCGATGATTTGGCCAGCGCCATCGATCAGCATCGCCTCACCACCCGGCGGCAAATCCAGCGTCAAAAGCTTTTGCGCCAAACGGGCGACCGACACGTGCAGCACCAGACGGTGATCCTTCAAGGGGCCAGAACGAAGCGGCTCGGTCAGCGTGACGACAGACATAGCCAGCCCGTCCGAGTAGATCGCATCCGACACGGTGACAGGGCTAGGATCCACAGCGCTCACGTTGGCGCTGTCATCGGTCGTTTCCTGCAGGCCTGCATCACCGCCTTGGCGGCTTGGCTCTAGGGCGATCTGCCTTGGGTCCAGCAGATCGCGCGGATCGGGGCCATTTTTGACCAGCATCAGCCATCCGCGCAGATGCAAAGACAGCTGCGCCGCATCCTCGGTGACGCGCGCAAGATCCCCACTTTGCACCGACGGCAACCGCGCAAACAGAGCAAGCTCATCTGCCAGCACGCTCAGCTCGTCATCGATGCTGTCAGCGGCCTTCGCCATGATGGCCTTGGTGACCAGAAGGTCATTCGCACGCTCATGCTCCACAACGTGGAAAAACAAACCTCCCAAAAGCAAGAGGCTGGGCACAATCACGAGAAGACGCAGGCGTGTCATGGCCGCCGGATCTCGGATTTATAGATCACACGCGCCATCTGACGGGCACCCGGGCGAGACAGACGGGCCACCAATGGGAAGGGCGCGCGGCGTGCCTGAGCCATGGCAAACCATGCCAGTCGAACCCCGCCCCGCAGAAGGCGCAGCAAGAGATCCATGCCGCTGGGGCGCGTTTCACTTTGTGGATGCACCATTGCTTGGGCCCTTCATTGTCGTAGGACGCCTAGGCGCCACGCATCGGAAAGTCTGGATGTTTCAACGTAAGTCGATTGATAGATATGTTCGGACGGATTGGTATCTTCGCCAGACGATTGTTGTAAGTGATATTAATGATTTTACTTGTCATCTAAAGTTAAGTTATTTCTCTTAATCTAATTTTATTTAACCTTTGGATGATTAATTTGGAAATTTGCAATTCAAGATTGCAAGGCGCCCCACTTTGATTCGGTTCGCGCCGACCAAGATTTCACGTTCTGTGATGGGCAAAGCCCGCCAGCGCTATAAAACATCACTGGACTAAGTCATGTTTTACATGGGCTTATAGATCCTGATCGAATGACCGCTTGACCCGACCAAGGAGAAAATGATCCACCGGACCGACTGGTATAATCTTCATCTAAAAAGATTGGGGATCTGCGAATGGGGTTGGGGAACACGCGGTTTGTGGTGCGTCGAATTCGCGGCGTGCGAGACGCATTTGTTGCACATGGCCGCAAGATGCTGAAGGCACTCTTCACCCGGCCTGAAGATCGCCCCCAAACCTTTACTGAAGACGCCCTTGGCCCTCAGGATGCGGGTCCGCTGATCGCGTTGGTAGGCTTGAAGGACGCGTCGCTTCACAAGATCCGCGATTTTAGCCGGGATGCTGGGGTAGAAATTCTGCTATTTGATACCAGCGCGCTTTCGGCCAGTTACCCGATTGCGCGCGCAAAGCCCGACCTTGTGATCATTGATCTGGAAACGGCAGGCGGAATTGCATCGGCCTATTCAGACTTGCGCAAGTTTCGGGATCAGCACGCCCAGATCCCGGTTATTCTCTTGTCGCAAGAATTTGCGGGCGACGATTTCGGCACCGACCGTCTGGCCCTGTGCGATATCTCGCTGCGCGCACCGTTCAGCTTTCAAGCCCTCAACTTCGCCCTGCACGAGGCAGAGGTCAACAACGCAGTCTGGCAGAAACGACTGCTTGACCAAGCGCAGGCCAAGCACCTTCAAGCCTGACAGGCACCCGCCCGGCGCCCTGCGTCACAGCAGGGTCTTGGCCTTTGCAAGCATCACGGCATGCGTGCGGTTTGACGCGCCCAACTTATTGAAAACAGTGCGCAAATACATCTTGATCGTCACTTCCGACGCGCCAAGCGCCCAGGCAATCTCTTTGTTGGTCTTGCCGTCCGACACCAATCTCAGGATGTTCACCTCTTTCGGAGTCAGGAGCTTTTGGCTGTCCCCGCGCTGATCGAAAGACGTGGTGCCATCAGCCTCTGACAGCAAAGACATGGGTAGGAAAACCTGACCCGAAAGCACAAGACGCAGCGCCGATGTCAAAGACCGCAGTGGCAGGGTTTTGGGCACATAGCCGCGAACGCCAGCCTGCAAAGTTTGAAAAACAAACTCGCTTGAAACGCTGCCCGAAAACAGCACGATCTTCAGATCAGGATGTTTGGCCAAGAGCTGCTGGATGGACCCAATGCCTGCCATGCCGGGCATGAACACATCAAGCAACAGCATATCAACAGGTTCCGAACCTTGCAGCGCAACCATCGTCGATGGCAAATCACCGACAGAAGACACTGAAAACCCGCCATCTGCGGCAAGAGTTTCGGCAACTGCATCGCGAACCAGATTATGGTCATCGGCGATAACGATACTGTATCGAGTTTGGTCTATCACCCTTGGCACCGCATGTTCATTGTATCTTCACCCGACCGACCGAACTGTCCTCGCAACCTTGGAGCGTGGCGCAACACCGTTAGAGAAGATTTTCGCCGCGCCAGCGGGTCTTTTCAACCTGTAGATCATTTCGCACCGGGTTCCATACCCACGCAAGGGCTTCATAATATCTTTAGATACCATTATTGAGAAATTTCGATCATCTTGATATCAATTGCAGTATCCCTAGGGAGCGTAGAGTAAGATAGTCAAAAGCCTTGCAATCAGGAACCCAATTGGTCAACCCCGTCATCCCTTTTACCTGCTTGGCTTTTGCGTTGTCATTCTCACTGTACGCACCGCTACACACACGCCCCCAACAGGTCGACACGCTTGAAATGGGCGACGATGGGAATATGCCAGAACACAAACAACGGAACGCTGATCATCATATGGCCCGTGCATCGGATCAAAGGGCAGACCGTATTCCCTGCAGGGCAATAACCCCGAATGTCCCTTCGTTTCGGCGCGCTTTTGGGCCAGCGCTTTCGTTTGACACCTCGGTCAGTATCCGAACCGCAACCATCCTCTTGCCGCGCAGCCGACAGCGGGCCGTTCTGACCGTGAGACTCTAGCGCAGATGGACAGGCCATACGACAAAGCCTTCCCCGCAGAGCGGCGCAGAACGCGACGACTGGCCCTGTCCATCCTCCTGGCGATCTTGGTTTGCCTTGTCGCGGTTACCTTCCTTGCCTGGCGGGTGGTCGATGCCTCACGGGATTTGCGGCTGCAAATGGCCGAAGATTCGTCCTGGGTGATCGCCCAAATGGAAGTGGACCATCAGCGCGTCCTGCTGGCCGTTCAAGACCTGCTGCACAAAACCGCGCCCGAAGACAGGTCGCTGTCAGATGTGCTTTTGAAATTCGACATCTATTTCAGCCGGGTCCAAACCGTCATCGCTCATACCGCGACGCTCAAGGACTTTCTTGCCGAAAATGACGCCTTCGCTGCCCGGCTTGAGAGCGTGCGCCGCAATCTGGCCAGCGTGACGCCGCTTGTCGACGGGCTAAGGCCCGATGATCTGACCGGCCTTGGCCAGATCGACACCCTGATGGTCAAGATTGCGCCCGATATCCGCTTTATCGTGGTTACCGCGGTCCAAGCCTCGCAACTGCGGGCGCAGTCCTTGCGAATTCAGCGTGAGGAGATGCTAAAGCAGTTTATGCTGGCCGGGGTGGTTGCGCTGGTGCTGATCTTTGGGCTCTTGGCGATTTCGGGGCATTTCTATCGGAACAGCGTCTTGCGCAGCAAGTTGATGGAACGGCGGGATTCCAACCTGCGCGCCAGCTTTGAGGCGGCACTTGATGGTGTGATCGTGACCGATCACAATGGCAGGATCCTTCTCATCAACAGCGCAGCCGAAGCCCTGTTTGGCCGGCCACGCACCGCGGTTATCGGGCGCGGCATCAGTGTGTTGTTCCCCCCCCGCATCGGGCAGGCCAAACCGATGGATGAACGCAAGCTGATCCAGCAGTTGCAACGTCGCCGCCGACGCCGTCTGCGCCTGCAGGGTCGGGATGGGCAAATGGTTCCCATCAGCGTTTCGGCACTCAGTGATACCGGGTCCTCGGGAAAGCAGATTTATGTCGGCTTTGTGCGTGACATCTCGACCAATATGATGGTCGAGCGTCAGCGTCGCCAAGCATCGCAGCGCACCAAACGCGACGTGGCTGAAAAGGTGCGCTTTTTGGCCGCGACAAGCCATGAGTTGCGCACACCCATGCAAGGTGTGTTGGCGGCGATTGATCTGGTGCTGCGTCAAGCGCCCAATCCGGCGGTTTCATCCTTGATGACCATCGCCCAGCAAAGTGCCGTGGCCGCACTTGACCAGATTGACCATGTGCTGGAAGTGGCAGCGCTCGATGACGTGGCCCAGCCCGAACGCGCCGATGAGGCCTTTTCGGCGGAAGCCGTCGCCGTGGAGTTGATTGCCGCCGCCATGCGCACTTGGGCCGCTGAGGGTCTGAACATTCGGCTGGACCTCGCGGACGCCACAGCGACCGAGATCATCGGCAAACCGCGCGCCTTTCGCCAAACCCTGCGCAACCTGATCAGCAACGCGGTCAAGTTCGGCGCTGGAAAGCCGATTATCCTGCGCCTGTACAGCCCTTTGCCCCATATGCTGCGGATCGAGGTTGAAGACGCCGGAATCGGCATCGACCCGGCCGACCAGGCCCGCATCTTCGATGATTTCGAAACGCTGGACCGGGGCTATGCGCGGGTCTCGGGCGGCGTTGGCATTGGGCTGGGCATTGTGCGCCGCGCGGTGCGCAGTATGGGCGGCACGGTTGGGGTGATCAGCAGCCTTGGCAAAGGCAGCACCTTTTGGTTCGAAATTCCAACACGCCCCGCCCCGGCGCAGGCGGCCTTGGTCGCACGGGATGTGCCGCTTCGGGTGCTGGTGGTGGATGATCTGTCGGTCAACCGTTTGCTGGTGCAAAAAATCGTCCACACGCTTGGTCATCGGGCGGACAAGGCAGGCGACGGGCTGACGGCTGTGCGCATGGCGGCAGAACATCGCTATGACATGATCTTGATGGACATCAGCATGCCCGGCATGGATGGCATCGAGGCCACGCGCCAGATCCGCACCGAAGGGGCGTCGCGCCACACCACAATCATTGGCTTCACCGCCAATCTGCAGCCGGCCGACCATTCCCGCGCGCTGGCCGCCGGGATGCGCGAGATTCTTTACAAACCGGTGCGCCCGACCGATATCGAACGCGCAATGCGTGACGCGACACTTCCCACGGGGGTAACCGCCCTTCCGACCCGGAACGAAGGAATTTCCGATGCGGTCGATCTTCTGGCCAACAGCCTTGGGATCGACCGGTTGCGCGGCGTGGTGCGTGAGATGATCGACAGCTTTCACGCCCTCTTGGAACAGACGTCAGACCACACCGATCTTGCCGAACTTGCCGGCCAAGCGCATAAATGCGCCGGTGCTGCGGCCATTCTGGGCGCCTTGCCCTTGCACAGCGCCTTCTGTGCGCTGGAAACGGCGGCGCTGAGCAAAGACACCTCCAACCTTGCCGAGCACATCAGACGCTGCCGCGCCGCCCTCTCGGTCAGTTCCGGGATGATCGAAGCGCGCGTCGACGCACTGTCGGGTTGGCAGGCCAACGCCGAGTGAAGCGCCGCTCAGCGCGACGCGAGTGCTTGCTGGACCGCCGATATCAAAGCTGGGGCTTCGGTGGGCTTGGGCAGGATCGCGGCGAAAAGGCCCGACGGCACCTCTTTAAAGCCGATCTGTGACGAAACCAGAATGCAAGGCACCGGCGGATCCAGCGCTGCGGCGGCGCGGGCCAGATCGACACCTGATTTCTGTGGCATGCTCAGATCGGTCACAAGCGCCGACCACAGGCCCGGATTGGCCGCCAAAAGCGCCTGCGCCTCCGCGGGATCAGACAGCGCCAGGGTCTGGGCACCGACCGAGTCCAGCATCTCGGCCAGCACATCGGCCACATCAGGCACATCATCAACGACCAAGATCGTGCGCCCCGCCAGCGCACCCGCCTCGGGCAGACCAGCGCCAAGGGCCGCCAGTGTAAACGGTCGGGGCAGCAAAGGCGGCTCGGTGGCGCTGGCAGGCCAAGCAACGGTCACCGTCGTCCCCTGCCCCGGCAAGCTGTCAAACCACATGGCCGCATCACTTTGCTGCAGGATACTGGCCACGATCGTCAGACCAAGCCCCGTTCCCGCTTTGCCCTTTGTGCTGAAATAGGGCTCAAAAAGACGCGCGCGGTCCTCGGGGGCAACGCCCAACCCGTCGTCTGACACCTGAAAAACCCGATAATGGCGGACCGCCGACCAGGTCCCGCTGTCAGGCGGGCGGCTTGGATGCCAGTCTGTCTCTGCCAGCACCTCGACACGCACGTTGGTCATCCGGTCCGGATCAGCCTCGCACGCGTTCAGTGCCAGATTGACGATCACTTGCAACAGCTTGGTGCTGTCAGCCCAAACCGTCTGTGTACTGTCGGGAAATCTGGGCACGATGCCATGCTGTTCAACGCGGGCGGTTCCCAACAGATCGACCCCCTGCTGCACCAGATCCCGCAGATCTTGCAGCATCGGATGGGCATCGTTGCGCCCCAACGTGGCAAGCCCTGCACCCAGATCAATCCCCATTTGCGCCGCCCGCTTGATCCGCTGGATCCCGGTCAGCGCCTCATCCTTTCCAACCAAACTTGGTTCCAAAAGCGCGGCGGTGCCGCTGACAACCGCAAAGATGTTGTGCAGGTCATGGGCCACGCCCGCGGCGACCTGGGCAATCATTTCGCGCTGTTGGGCAAGTTGCAATTGATCACGCAGCCGGGCTTTCTCGGTTTCAGCGCGGGCGCGATCCGAGATATCGCGCGCAATCACCAACAGCCCGCCATCCGCGCGGGTGTTCAGCGACAGTTCTTGTCGGACCGGGTGGCCATCGCGATGCGTGCCGCGCAACTCAACCCGCATCACGCGTCCCAAGATGATCTGCCGCCACGCCCGCTTGGTAAACCAATCGGCAGTTTCCAACGGGTAAAGATCGCGCCAATGCAGCGGCTTGACCGCTTCGGCGTCGGGAATACCAAAGAGGTCCCGAAAGGCGTGGTTCATGAACAAAAAATGCCCCTCGGCATTCAGCATCGCCACCCCGTCGCTGGCCCCTTCGATGGCCATTTTCCAGTCATACATCTCGCGGCTGTGCTTGCGCTTCAGCTCGGTGATGTCGGTCTGAACCGAAACAAACCCCTGCACCGTGCCGGTGTCATCCAGCATCGGCTGAACATCCATGCTGACCCAGTATTCCACACCCGACCGATCATGATTCAAGATCTCGGTCTGTGACAGGCTTCCGCCGCGCAACGCATATTCAACGCGTGAGCTGGCCACCCGACCATTCCGGCGCGAGCGTAGAAAGCTTTCGGGTCGACGGCCCCGGATTTCATCCAGCCGCCAGCCGGTACGCTTCTCAAAGGCGGGGTTGACCCATTCGATATTGGCGTCCGCGTCGGTCAGGATCACCATATGCGACGTCAGTTCAGCAATCTTGCTTAACTGGGCAATGCGGCGCTGCTGCGCCCGGCTGGTGGTGATATCACGCAAAAACACAAACCAGCCGTCCTGTGGGTTGGATTGGTTGCGCCGCGCGATCGAGGCATTGCAACTGTATGTCTCGTAGCCAATTTGCCGATCATAGTCGAAGCTGCGCCGCACCCCATCAGCGCGTACTACCTTCATCATGTCGCGAAAGCGCTCCGCAAGATGGGCTGGCAAGAGTTGCTCGATCTTGTGCCCAATGCAATTCTCCTGCTGCAAAAGGTGTTGTTGACCTGCGCCCATGTTGCAGGCAACGCACCGGCCAAACCTGTCCAACTCCAGCACCAGATCGGGCACCGCCGCCAGCATCGCGGCCTGCAGATCGTTTTTTGCTTGAAGCTGCGCTTGGGCCAAAGTGGCTTCTTTTTCAGCATCATGACGGTGCAGCACCAAGGCAATCGCATTGGCCACCGTCTGCAACAGGCGCATCTCATCAGGCGTAAAGGCTCGGGACCGTAGGGTGCAATAGAACCCGACATAGCCATCAAGGCCCTCATTGCGGCGCATCGGCACCGCGACCGATGCCTTGACACCTTGCGCCTGCAAAAAGTGCTGCGTCCGCTCCGCTTGGGTCAGCGCGTCGACATCCTCGATCGCAACCGTATGGGGCTCCTGAGACCGGTCTTTCCAAGGGTCGAGCAGCGCGAGCGGCAGGTTTTGCGAGATTTGGCGGGAAAGTGGTACACCCGGCGCGGTCCATTCATGGGTAGAGCTGATCTTGCCTGGCGGATGCAGCCGGTAGACATAGCTGCGCTCCACCCCAACCAATTGGCCGACACGGGCCAAAACGTAGTGAATATGGGCATCAAGATCAGGGCCCTGATGTCCCAAAAGCGTATTGGTCAACTCAATGATCTGCCAGTAAAATTTTGACAGTCTCTGGCTTTCGGGCAGCGCGGCCATGTCGTGAACCGGCGTTCTTTCTCGGTCAAGGCGATCGCGGATCGCTTGGGCAAGCGCCTTATGGAAAAGGGCATCCTGCGCCGTAAAGGGTGCAGCGCTCAGCGCCACCAGCATAAGCGGCCTCGTCCCCGCCGCCTCTACCGGCGCGATCAGACGCGCGCGCCCCTCCGTACCGGACGGCAAGGCCATCGGCGGGTCATCCTCGGCGGCCAAAGCCGTGACCAGATCTCCCGGATCGATAGGGCGCATCAGCGCGCACATCTCGGTGCGCAACACATCCTTGCAGCGGCGCAGCGCCGCCCGCAGCCCAATCGCCAAATCAGACGCCCGCCCCTCGCCCGAGGCCATGTCTTGCAAGGCCCCCGCCAAGGCGCGGCGGTAGGTCAGGGGCAGGTCTGGATAAGATTGCGCCAAGCTTCTGGCGCTTAAAGTCTTTTTGGTCAAAGACATACAATCCTCAAAAACCTGAGGGGAACAGGCAAAGCCACGACCCCACGGCCTTTAGGATATCGTGGTTAGGAAAGGCCTTCGTTGCGCGCCATCATCGCGGCTTCAGTTCGATTGCGAACGCCAAGCTTGCGGCAAATGGATTTGACATCCGCCTTTACGATCACTTCGCTCAGGTTCAGCCGATACGCAATTTCCTTGTTCTGCGCACCTTCACAAACCAGCTGCAGAACCTGCCGCTCGCGCGGTTTGAGGTTTGTTGTGGGCTCATCCTTGCCCATCACCTGCAACACATAGTTATAGGGGACAAAAATCTCGCCCTGCGCGATCATGCGCACGGCACTTTCCAGCGATTTCAGCGGCAGCGTCTTGGGGATAAAGCCCATGGCACCTTCGGCCAGCGCGCGCTCAATCACCGTTGGGGTGGCCACACCGGAAAACACCGCAACGCCCTTGCCATTCGCCGCGACCACCTGCCGCAACCCCGCCAAACCGTCGCTGCCCGGCATGGCATAATCCAGCAAAATCACATCAAAACGCCCAGATTGGGCGATCCGCCCCAAGGCCGCATCAATGCTAGAGACCGCTTCAACATCAATTTCGCCGTTCTTCGAAAGCGCCAAGACGACGGTTTCTGCCAAGAGCAGATGGTCATCCACAACAAGGATGCGCATTCGATTGTCGGGCAGTTCTATTGTCATTTTGCCGTCAAACGTTCTCTTGTAGAAGGACCATTTGGACCGATTTGTCGGAACTAGGTCAGTATCTGACCCGAGATCAACCCTTAGAATTTCGATTTCACTAAAGAGATTACTACGCAGCCAAAGATAACTTCTGGAAACCTAGTAGGACACTCAAGCGCGCCAGAGAAATGGAAGTCAACAACTGAATCAAATTTACACGAATCTATCAATGAATGCGAAAAATCCAAGACTTTGGCGATTCGCGGAATAGAGATCAGACCATCAAATCGCGCACATCTTAAAACTTTATTCCCAGACTCAAAACTATTGAGGCCCATCTCTCTCGTTCAGGGATGCCGACCGTCCTAATGCTATTTTGCGCCATATCTTTGAACTGTCGATAATGCTCCCAGAGATGGTCGTCGCCTTTGGCGTGCAAGGCCATGCACAGGCGCGAAAACCCGCCGGCACACAGGAGAGCAGTATGCAGCGCGATCTCAAAGGCTTGGATGCTGGCCGGGACAATCGACTTCGGGTGTTCAAGGCCCATGACAAGGCCGCCACGCCGTCAGGTCCATTGCATGCCGGGCCGGTCTTGGTGCTGGCCGCCGATCCCGCGCCGCTTACCTTCCAGATCGAGCATCTCAGGAAGCAAGGCCGCGACGTGGCCGTGTGCAGCGATATGGGGCAGTTTCAGAACCTCCTTGGCCTTCCCATCGAACATTGGTCGATGCTGATCATCGAGATCGAAGGCTTTGGAGGCATTACGGCGGTGATCGCGAAACTCTTGATGCTGCGCGAAGAGCATCCTGATCTGCCGATCATTCTCGCCTCGACCCGGATGGCGGCGCATGACTTCACCACCGAGCGCCTGCCGATCTGCGATTCCTCATTGGCCCTGCCCTGCACCGCGGCAGACCTGCATGTGGCTGTTGAGAATGCCGTCACCAACAATCTGATCTGGCAAAAACGTCTGGAAGAACTGGACAGCTTTGCCAGCATCGAGCCCGATGCAGAGCCCCAAGCCGCGCTGCCAGTGTACGATCGCGCTGACACAGCCTTTGCCGAAGCGGTCTGAACGACCCTTCCTGACCAAATCCGGGTGATTGACGGCTGCGGCTGGCCTGATACGGCTTGGCTATGGTCAGGTCGCTTCCCTTGGTTCATGTGCCCAACAGGCTGGCGCGGCGGGTGTTTCTGCTGCGCCACGGCCTGTCGGACAGCCCGCGCGGCGCGGCGGTGGCCGATCTGGTGCGCCGCATCGGCTTTGTTCAGGTTGACAGCATCGCCACGGTCGAACGCGCCCATCACATGATCCTGTGGTCGCGCGACCACTCATACCGGCCCGAGGCGCTAAAAGCCCCATTGGAGCAAGACCGCCACCTGTGGGAACATTGGACCCATGACGCCGCGATCCTGCCGGTTGAGACCTATCCCTATTGGAAGCATCGCTTTCACCGCGACGCCACGCGGCTGCAGGGCAGTTGGCAGCGCTGGTTCCGCGAGGGCTATGAGACACAGTTCGAACGGATATTGAACCATATTGCCGCGCACGGCCCGGTGACCTCCGCCGATGTCAGCACGGACGAGCCGCGCGGCACTGGCGGCTGGTGGGACTGGCATCCATCCAAAACCGCGCTAGAGTGGCTTTGGCGCACCGGACAACTGGCAATCAGCCGACGCGACAGGTTCCACAAGGTCTATGATCTCACCGAACGCGTGATCCCCGCCGCCCTGTTGCAAGCCGAGGTGACCGCCGAGGATATGACGGCTTGGGCCTGCCACAGCGCGCTGGACCATCTGGGCTTTGGCTCGGTGGCCGAGATTGCCGCCTTTTGGGATGCCATCCCGCGCGATGCGGTGCGGGCTTGGGTGCAGACGGCTTTGGCGCAGGGCGAGATTGTGGAAATCGCGGTTGAGGGGGCCGATGGATCGCAGCGCCCGGCCTTCGCGCGGCCAGATATTCTGGCCGTTGCCGAAGCAGCCCCGCCACCACCCGCCCGGCTGCGCGTGCTGTCGCCCTTTGACCCCGCCCTGCGAGACCGGGCGCGGGCGGAGTTTCTCTTTGGCTTTCACTACCGGATCGAGGTTTTCGTGCCCGAACCCAAACGTCGCTGGGGCTATTACGTCTTTCCAGTTCTGGAAGGCGATCGGCTGACCGGCCGGCTGGACGCCGAGGCCCACCGCGCCGAAGGCATCCTCAGGGTCCGCGCCTTTTGGCCCGAGGCCGGGGTGGAATTGACCAAGGCCCGCGAGGCGAAACTCATGGCCGAGCTTGACCGATTGGCCCAGTTTTCCGGCTGCGCGCGGGTCGAGCTTTCGCCCGGCTGGCAGCGTGATTTCCTGCCCCCCAAACCCTAAGGGCAGGGCGTCTCAAAGGCATCAATTGCCGCCATCGCCTCTTCGGCGGTTTCCACGAACTGAAAGAGCTTCAGGTCCTCCGGGCTGATCACCCCCGCCTCAGCCAGATGGTTCCAGTTGATGACCGTCTCCCACCACCCGCGCCCGAACAACAGGAACGGGATCGGCTTCATCCGCTTAGTCTGGATCAGTGTCAGGCTTTCAAACATCTCATCCAGCGTGCCAAAGCCGCCGGGAAAAATGCAAACCGCCGCCGCGCGCATCAGGAAATGCATCTTGCGGATGGCGAAGTAGTGAAAGTTGAACGACAGGTCGGGCGTGACATAGCGGTTCGGCGCCTGCTCATGCGGCAAGACGATGTTCAACCCAATCGACTGCCCCCCCGCCTCAGACGCACCGCGATTTCCCGCCTCCATCACCCCGGGACCACCCCCGGTGACGATCACGTTCTCTTTGCCGTAAGATTCCATGCTGCGCTCGGTCATCATCCGCGAAAACCGCCGCGCCTCGTCGTAATAGCGCGTCAACTCGCCCAGCATCGGCGTCTTGGCGCTGTCCTTATGTTCCGGCGCCGGAATCCGCGCGCCGCCAAACAGCACGATGGTGGATTCGATCCCGCGCTCATCCATCACCAACTGCGGCTTCAAAAGCTCCAACTGCAGCCGCACCGGGCGCAGCTCTTCGCGGGTCATGAAATCGGGGTCGGCAAAGGCCAGACGATAGGCCGGGGCACGGGTCTGCGGGGTGTCGGGGATACGATGCGCAGCCTCAATATCCTGAGTGCTGTCGCGGAACGGGTGACTTCTGGGTTCGTCTTTCATTGTCCTGCCGTCGTTTTTTGTCCGCTTGATTGCGTGAGGGGTCTTATAGCCTTATAGGCAACGCCAAAGCGTGACCAATCGAAAAAGGGTGATCCCATGAGCAATGCCGCACTTGAAGCCGCCATCGAAGCCGCATGGGAGACCCGCGACGGCATCAGCCCCGCCACCAAAGGCGAGGCGCGCGATGCGATTGAGGCGACACTTTCGGCGCTGGACAGCGGCAAACTGCGCGTGGCCGAAAAGCGCGGCAACGATTGGCACGTGAACCAATGGGCCAAAAAGGCGGTGCTCTTGTCGTTCCGCCTGACGGATATGTATGAGATTTCCGGCTCCAATGGCGGGTCCAACTGGTGGGACAAGGTGCCCTCGAAATGGCAAGGCTGGACCGAGGCCGACTGGCGCGCCGCAGGCTTCCGCGCCGTGCCGGGCTCCATCGTCCGCCGCTCGGCCTATATCGCCAAGGGCGTCGTCCTGATGCCGTCTTTCGTAAACATCGGCGCCTTCGTCGATGAAGGCTCGATGGTCGATGGCTGGGCCACGGTCGGCTCTTGCGCCCAGATCGGCAAGAACGTCCACCTGTCGGGCGGTGTCGGCATCGGCGGGGTTTTGGAACCCATGCAGGCCGGCCCGACGATCATCGAGGACAACTGCTTTATCGGCGCGCGCTCTGAGGTGGTCGAAGGCTGCATCATCCGCGAAGGCTCGGTCCTTGGCATGGGCGTGTTCATCGGCAAATCCACCAAGATCGTCGACCGCGAAACCGGCGATGTGATGTATGGCGAAGTGCCGCCCGGGTCGGTCGTGGTGGCCGGATCAATGCCGTCCAAAGGCGGGATCAATCTTTACTGTGCGGTGATCGTGAAAAAGGTGGACGCGCAGACGCGCTCCAAAACCTCGATCAACGACCTCCTGCGGGACTGAGGCCGCAATGACCGAGGCCGACAAACCCGACAGCACCCCCGCCGAAAAGCCCGCCAAGGTGAAACGCGCCCAAAGCGTCTATACGCTTTTGGCCGAGGTGGGCCGCAAGGCGGGCGATGGGCTGCCCGAAAAGGCCACAGGCGGTGGGTTGATGATCTATGCCAGCGGCGTGGATGAGGCCGAGGCCGTGCGCGAAACCGTCGCCATTCTGAAAGAGGCCGATCTCGCCGTGCTCGAAGTCGAAGGCCTTGGCACCATTGAAGAACGCGAAGCGGCAGGCGACGAAATTGACGCCGAAGAGCGCAAGCTGATGGGCCGCGCCCTGGCCGAAAACTCGGTCATCGTAGCGCAGATGACGCCGTTTTTCGACTGAGGCCGCTCAGGCCACGCGGCGATGGCTGGCCCGGCCCAAAAGGGCCATCAGCGTCAGCACCTCATAAGGCTCCAACATCCGCATCGGCACAAAACTGCCGGGGCGGGCGGCCATAATCGGGCAGCCATCGGCCAAAATCAGCGCTGGATGGTCAAACTCCAGCATCAACACCGATGCCACCGCGCGGCGCTGCTCGGCCAAGGCCGAATGGCCATCAACCAAAGCGCCCGCCTCCACCAGCACCCATTCATCGCCGAAGAGATACTCCACCTCAGGCCCGGTCAGGGCCACCCTCTGGTCTGAGGCCACCAGCATATCATGGCTGGTCCCAAAGAACGGCGCGCGCAGGATGATCGGAGAAAATGACCCGCAGGCCGGCAGGTCCAGCCGGGTGATCCGACGCAGCGGTACCAACCCGCCATCAGCCGTGGCCACCAAATCGCCGGGCTGCAGATGCCCGGCCAAAACCGGACCCTCAGCGGTTTGAATCGGCGTGCGCTGCCCGATCCAAGGCGCGCGCGCCGGCAAATCAGCCCCTCGGGTCAACCCAAACCACAAGACCGACGCATGCCGCGACAACCGGGCCGCACCGTGGTTCAACTGATCCAGATCCTCCAGCCGGATCGGCAAGGGGTTCTGCCCACGCGCGCGACGCGGAGCCAAATCCTCACGGCCCAGAAACTCCAACCGCATCTCCCAATGCCGGGCCGGGGCATCAAAGCGCAGGCTCAGCCTTCCCGTGCAGGCATGTTGCGGCAAGGGGCCGGGCAGGGCATGGCGCGCCACGCTTTGACCCTGCCGGTGCACCAGCACAAGACCCGCCAAGGGATCATGAAACAGCGTAAAGGTCCGGGGCCAACCTGCGCTGCTGTGAAAATCCAACAGCACAACTGGCTGATCCAAGGGCAGATGCAGCTCAACCACGAACATGCCCGCCTCAACCAGACCATCGGCCAGATCGGAAACCGGGGCGCGGTCAGACAGCAACAGCCAATCGTCAGCCATGCGCCGCCCCCCGCCCACCAGGCAAAGCCAAGCGGGTCTGGCCGAATACGGACCCAGAGTCTGAGATGATATCGCCTGCCATGCCCACCTTTGTCGTCCGGGTTTTTCCCGGCTTCGAACCTTGGGGAAAAGACTAGCCAGACCCATCGGCCCTGTCATGCCAATCTGAATCGGCAGTCAACTTGTCGCGCATAGGTTGCGTATCGGCCACAGGCGGCGGGCATGGTTGCCTTTGGCCCGGCGGCTGCGCTATCCCAAAGCCAGCCCGCCAAAAGGACAAACCATGACCAGCCATCCGCCTGTTGACCCCGCCGCCCTGACGGCAGATCTGATCCGCTGCGCCTCGGTCACCCCGGTTGAGGGCGGCGCGCTGGTCCTCTTGCAAGACCTTCTGGAAGGCGCAGGCTTTGCCTGCACGCGGGTGGACCGGGGCGGCATCGCCAATCTTTACGCGCGCTGGGGGGCCAAAGGGGCCAACAAAAGCTTTGGCTTCAACGGCCATACCGATGTGGTGCCGGTTGGCGACCTCGCCGCCTGGACCCGCGATCCCTTTGGTGCCGAGGTGGTTGACGGCTGGATGTATGGGCGCGGGGCGACCGACATGAAATCCGGCGTGGCCGCCTTCGCCGCCGCCGCCATCGATTTCGTGCGCCAAACCCCGCCCGATGGCGCGGTGATCCTTGCCATCACCGGCGACGAGGAAGACGTGGCCACCGATGGCACCGTCGCCCTTCTCGACTGGATGGCCAGCACTGGCGAGCGGATGACCCATTGCCTTGTGGGCGAACCCACCTGCCCCAATGTGATGGGCGAGATGATGAAGATCGGCCGACGCGGATCGATGACCTGCTGGTTCACCGCCAAGGGCGTGCAAGGCCATTCGGCCTATCCACACCGCGCCAAAAACCCGATGAGCGCCTTGGTTACCCTGTTGTCCCGGCTCGAGGCCAAGCCGCTGGACGCAGGCACGGCACATTTCGACCCTTCGACATTGGCCATCACCACCATCGACTGCGGCAATCCAGCCAACAACGTGATCCCGGCCAAAGGCACGGCCACGGTCAATATCCGCTTCAACGATCTGCACACGGGGGCCAGCCTGTCAGACTGGCTGCACAACCACGCGGCAGCCGTGCAGGCCGAAACCGGGGTGGAGATCACGGCCCGCATCTCGATCTCTGGCGAAAGCTTCCTCACCCCCCCCGGCGCCTTCTCGGCACTGGTCGCAAGCGCCGTGCAGGCTGAAACCGGACGCCTGCCCGAACCCTCCACCTCCGGCGGCACCTCGGACGCGCGCTTTGTCAAAGACCACTGCCCGGTGGTGGAATTCGGGCTGGTGGGCAAGACGATGCATCAGGTCGATGAGCGGGTTGAAGTGGCGCAGATCCACCAGTTGAAAGCGATCTACAGCCGCATCCTGAAAGACTACTTCGCATGACCCTGATCACCGAAACCCGCGACATCGCCACCTGCCGCGCGCTGCGCCGCACCGTGTTCATCGAAGAGCAGGGGGTCTCCGAGGCCGATGAGGTGGACGACAAGGATGACGAGGCCATCCACCTTCTGGCGACGCTGAACGGCAAACCCGTCGGCTCCGCCCGGCTTTTGGTCATGGGCGACACCGGCAAGATCGGCCGCGTCTGCGTCTTGACCGAGGCGCGCGGCACCGGACTTGGCGCAAAACTGATGCAAGCGGCGGTCACGCGGTTTCGATCCGTGCCGGGCGTGACCAAAGTCAAACTCGGTGCGCAAACCCATGCCTTGGGCTTTTATGAACGCCTTGGCTTCACCGCCATCGGCGACGAATTCGACGACGCCGGCATCCCCCACCGCGAAATGGTGCTCAAGCTCTAACCCTCTGTGCCTGATTTCATCTTGGCGAAAATACCCCCGCCGGAGGCCCC
>JBMSKG010000019.1:0-18811 GCA_049419625.1 Paracoccaceae bacterium
CACTGACGCTGGGGTCCAATCTTGAAAACCTGATCCTGACAGGCACGGCCGCGATCAATGGCACTGGAAACTCTCTGGCAAACACCCTCACGGGCAACGCGGGTGCCAATACGCTCAACGGGGGCACCGGGGTTGACCGGCTGATCGGTGGCGCGGGCAATGACACGTTCATCACCGATGGCGGCGATACCATCATCGAATCTACAGGCGGTGGAACCGATACCGTCCGCTCATCGGTCTCACTGACGCTGGGGTCCAATCTTGAAAACCTGATCCTGACAGGCACGGCCGCGATTAATGGTACCGGCAATTCGCTGGCAAATGGCATTGCAGGTAATGCCGGAGCAAACACGCTGAACGGGGGTGCCGGCAATGATAAACTGGCAGGGGGCAAGGGTACCGATGTGTTGACAGGCGGCCTTGGTGTTGATCGTTTCATCTTCTTGGCAGGTGACGGCGTTGACCGCATCACCGACTTTGTCGCGACAGGCAGCGCAGCGGATGAGATAGACTTCCGCGGCCACAGCCAGATCGTCAGCTTTGCCGACCTCACAGCCAATCACATGACCGCTTCGGGCGCGAATGTGGTGATCAGGTCTGGGGCGGATGTGATCACGCTGGTGAACGTACGGTTGGCAGATTTGGACGCGTCAGACTTCATCTTCTGACGCGTCAGGCGACCAGCGCCTCGGCGCGCTTCAGGTCTACGCTGACCAACTGGCTGACGCCCTGCTCTTGCATCGTCACGCCGAACAGCCGGTCCATCCGGGCCATGGTCACGGCATGGTGAGTGATGACCAGAAACCGCGTTTCAGTGCGGCGGGTCATTTCGTCCATCATGTCGCAGAACCGGGTGACGTTGGCATCGTCCAAAGGCGCGTCCACCTCGTCCAGCACACAGATCGGCGCGGGGTTGGCAAGGAACACACCAAAGATCAGCGCCAGCGCGGTCAGCGTCTGTTCACCCCCAGACAACAACGACAGCGTGGACAACCGCTTGCCCGGCGGTTGGGCCATGATCTCCAGCCCCGCCTCAAGCGGGTCATCAGATTCCACCAAGACCAGACGCGCCTCGCCACCGCCGAAAAGATGGGTGAAAAGCTGACCAAAGTTGGCGTTCACTTGCTCAAACGCGGTCAACAGCCGCTCACGCCCTTCACGGTTCAGGCCCGCGATACCGGCACGAAGTTTCTTAATCGCCTCTTCAAGGTCCAGCTTTTCGGCGGCCAGGGCGGTGTATTCCGCATCAACCGCCTTGGCATCCTCTTCAGCGCGCAGGTTCACCGCGCCCAAGGCCTCGCGCTGGCGCTTCAGCCGCTGCACGTCGGTATCCAGCGTTTCGGCATCCGGCATACGATCAGGATCGACCTTGAGCGTATCAAGAAGTTCGGCCGGAGTTGCGCCCGCCTCTTCCATGATCCGTTCTGCGGCCAATTGGACCGTAGACCGAGCAGCCTCGGATCGGGCTTCGGCACGGGCACGGATTTCGCGGGCGTCTGACGCAAGGCGTTCGGCATCACGCTCCATGTCACGGGTTTCGCGCAAACGGCCTTCGGCCTCGGCCAGGGCATCGGCGGCAGTCTGACGGCGAACCTCGGCCTGGGCGATGGCGTCTGAGAGTTCTTCACGCTTGATGGCAATTTCTTCGGGCGCGGCAGAGGCTTCGGCCAGTTCGTCCTCGGTTTCCGCCTTGCGCGCATCCAACTCGGCGATGCGCTTGGCAGCGGTGTCCAGACGGTGCTTCCAGCCCGAAAGCTCCTTGGTCGCCTCTTGGCGGCGGCGCACCCGGGCCTCGCCCTCCCGGCGGAGCTCCTCATGAGCGGACCGGCGCGACATCATCGTGATACGTGCAGCCTCTACCGCCACACGGGCGGTTTCCACCGCGTCCCGCGCCGTCTCAAGATCGCCCAGATCCTCGACCGAGGCGAGCGCACCCTCCAGCCGCTCACGCGCCTCCGCAGCCTCATCGGCATAGCGGGCAACCGAAACTCGGGCCGTCTCAAGACGCCCCTCGGCCAACGAGCGGTCGGCCTCGGCGCGCGCGGCGGTGCGGTTGGTTTCGGCGACGCGGGCATCGGCAGAACGGCGGGCATCGCGCGCCATTTGGTCGGCGCGCGCCAAATCGGCAAGCCTCGCCTGCAAGGCGGCGTGGGCCTGAGCGGCCCCTTCAGCGCGGGCGGCGACTTCTTCCAGATCGCGCTTCAACTGCGTGAGCTTGTTCAACTGCTGAAGCCGAAGCGCAGCCGCCGAAGGGGCATCTTCGGCCCCCGCGCGGAACCCATCCCACCGCCACAGATCGCCTTCGCGGCTGACCAGCCTTTGGCCGGGCTGCAACAATGGTTGCAGCCGTGGGCCGTCGCTGCGCTCTACCAGCCCGATTTGGCCAAGGCGGCGCGCCAGAACACCGGGTCCGTCAACAAAGCGAGCCAAAGGGGTCGCGCCCTGCTGCAGAGATTGAGGCGCCTCATAATCGGGCAGATCGACCCAACCCGAAGGCCGATCCGCCGCCACCACGGGCGCGCGCAGATCATCGGACAGCGCGGCGCCAAGGGCCTTTTCAAGGCCAGGCTCCACCTGCAACTGGTCCAACAACTGGCTGCCAGCATTCGCTTCACGCTGCACCATCTTGGCCAGCGCGGCCACCTCGGCGCGAATAGCCGACGCTTCGCCTTCTGCAGCCGACCGGGCGGCACGGGCATCGGACTCGCGCTCTTGCACGGTGGCGCGGGCCTCTTCAGCGGCAACCAGCGCCTCATCGGCAGCTTCGGCCATGGCGACGGCCTCAGACTTGCCCTCATCGGCCAGCACCATCGCCTCGGCGGCGGCGGCAAGCGCGACCTCTGCCGCATGGCATGCCTCAACCGCGCGCGCGGCCTCGGCCTCGGCCTTGTCCACTGCGCTGCGGCTGTCCGACAGAAAGCGCTGCGCCGACTGATGGCGCGCGGCAAGCCGCGCGGCATCCTCGGTGGCCGCCGTCAGCACCTGTTCGCGGTCGGTTAGGATGCTGGATGCTTCCCGCGCGATCTCGGCAGCTTCGGCCAGACGCTCCTCGTGGCCGTCATGGGCGCGTTGAAGTTGCGCAACCTCCCATTCCAGCCGTTCAATCACCTCACCCGCATCACGGTTCAATCCCGCCTCGCGATCCGCATCGCGGGCCAGTTCAGCGATACGCGCCTTGAGCGTTTCAATCTGGGTGCGGGCACGGGCATCCTGCTCTGCAAGCTGGTCGCGCTGCACCATCAGGCGCTGCAAGATGGCGGCGGCAATCGCCTCTTCCTCGCGCTTGGGCGGCAGGGCGTCTTCGGCCACCTCGCGCAGTTTGGCAGCATTGCGGGCATTCGCCTCGGCCTGAGAGGCCTCAATCACCCGCTGACGCAAAACACCATCTGCCTCTGAACGGGCCAAGTCAGCCTCGCGCCAGCGGCGGAAAAGGAGTTGCCCCTCAACGCGGCGCAACTCCTCGCCGATCTCGCGATAACGGGCGGCTTGCTTGGCTTGGCGCGTCAGGGTGGACAGTTGCTGGGCAAGCTGTTCCAACACATCATCTACGCGCAAAAGGTTGGTCTCGGCACCCGAGAGCTTTAGCTCAGCCTCATGGCGGCGGGCATAAAGACCGGAAATCCCGGCTGCCTCTTCGAGAACGCGACGGCGGGCCTTTGGTTTGGCGTTGATGAGTTCCGAGATTTGCCCCTGCCGCACCAAAGCCGGGCTATGCGCACCGGTAGAGGCATCGGCGAACAACATCTGTACGTCACGCGCGCGGACGTCTTTCGAGTTCAGCTTATAGGCTGACCCCGCATCGCGGGTGATGCGGCGGGTGATTTCGATGCTGTCGCTGTCATTGAAACCGCTGGGCGCCAGACGGTCAGAATTGTCCATCACCAGCGCCACTTCGGCAAAATGCCGCGCCCCCCGGGTGGCCGCGCCGTTGAAAATCACATCTTCCATGCCACCGCCGCGCATGGCGGTGGGGCGGTTTTCCCCCATCACCCAACGCAGTGCTTCCAAGAGGTTGGATTTGCCGCAGCCGTTCGGGCCGACCACCCCGGTCAACCCGTCGTGGATCACCAGATCGGTAGGATCCACAAAGCTTTTGAAGCCATTGAGCCGCAGCTTGGTAAAGCGCAAAGGGTCTGCCCTGATGATTCCGTCAACATGCCATCGTTGGCAGAGTCGACCGATGAGTCAACCTCATGCCTCAGGATATAGCCATTTGCTTGGGATTATCCCCAAGATATTGACGCAAACGACCAGATACCAGGTTGCGATTAGGCCAAATAGGCGCGGAAACTGCGGACCACTTCTTCATAAACCGCGCGCTTGAAGGGCACGATGCTGGCCACCATCTCGTCCGCTTGGATCCAGCGCCAAGCACTGAATTCAGGGTGATCAGTGGCAATGTTCACCTGATCGTCGCGGCCAAGATAACGGTAGAGGAACCATTTCTGCTTTTGCCCACGATACTTGCCGCCCCAAATCTTGCCCAAAAGTTCGGGCGGCAAGTCATAGGTCACCCAGCCGTGGGTCTTACCGACAAACTCAACCAAATCGGCGGTGATCCCGGTTTCTTCCCACAACTCGCGTAGCGCCGCAGCACGGGGCTTTTCACCGTCATCAATGCCGCCCTGAGGCATTTGCCACGCAGGCACCGGGTTGTCCAAACGCTGGCCACCAAAGACCAGCCCATCGGCGTTGATCAGCATGACGCCCACGCAGGGACGATAGGGCAGAGAAGCGGCGTCGGTCATGGCGGGATGGGCCGCCCGTTTCGGGGCGGCCTCCTTTTCTTTCGAGGGGCTCAGGGCTGCGGCGCGACGGCGGCCAAACCGCGCAGGATATCGACGGCATAGGCCAGTTGATAATCATCATCGCGCAGCTTCGCCGCTTCTTCGGTGCGGGCGCGGTCCGCTTCAAGCTGCTTGCGCTCGTCCTCACTCATGGAATCGTTGGTGATGGCGCCGCGAAGATCGGCTTCCGAGCGTCCATTGCGCGCTTCTTCGGCAGCCCGCGCATCTTCCTCTTCCTTGGTCAAGGGCTCGACAATCGGCTGGTTCACCACGATGTCAGGCATCACGCCCAGCGCCTGAATAGACCGGCCCGAAGGCGTGTAGTACCGCGCGGTGGTCAGACGCATCGCGCCGTCGCCCTTCAGCGGGATCAAGGTTTGCACCGAACCCTTACCAAAACTCTTGGTGCCCACCACAATCGCGCGACGATGGTCCTGCAGCGCGCCAGACACAATTTCAGAGGCGCTGGCAGACCCGCCATTGATCAGCACCACAATCGGCTTGCCCTGCGCCAGATCGCCGGGTTCGGCGTTGAAGCGCTCGCCTTGCTCGGGATCGCGGCCGCGGGTCGACGTGATCTCTCCTTTTTCAAGGAAAGCATCTGACACCATGATCGCCTGATTCAATAGCCCGCCGGGATTGTTGCGCAGGTCGATGACAAAGCCGTTGACCTTGTCCATTCCGCCCGCCTCTTCAACCATTTTCTTGATCCCCTCTTCAACGCCAACAAACGTCTGATCGTTGAAGGTGGAAATCCGCAGCACCACAGTATTGCCCACTAGGCGGGGTTTCACTGCCACCATCTTGATCGTGTCCCGGATGATCGACACGTCAAAGGGTTCGGCCACACCTTCGCGCACCACGGTGATGATGATCTCGGACCCGACCGGGCCGCGCATCTTGTCCACCGCATCATCCAGCGTCAGGCCCAAAACCGATTCGGAGTTCACATGGGTGATGAAATCGCCCGCCTTGATCCCGGCCTTGTCGGCAGGGGTGCCATCCATAGGTGCCACGACCTTTACAAAGCCGTCTTCCTGCGTTACCTCAATGCCCAGACCGCCGAACTCACCGCGGGTTTGCTCCTGCATCTCGTCGAAATCCTTGGCCGACAGATAGCTGGAATGCGGGTCAAGCGAGGTGAGCATGCCGTTGATCGCAGCCTCGACCAGCTTTTCGGTATCGACCTCTTCGACATATTGCGCGCGGATGCGTTCAAAAATATCGCCAAACAGGTCAAGTTGTTCATAGACCGACACGGTCTTTTCCGCCTCTTGGGCAATCAAAGGCCCGGCAATCTGCGTCGTCAGGATCGTGCCTGCAAGCGTGCCGCCCAAGGCCGCCAGTGCAATCTTCTTCATCAAAGCGTCATTCCTTTGCTCTGGCCAGACCGGAGAACCAGTCGATCGGGTTCACCGCGTCGGCACCTTGCCTGAGTTCCATATAAAGCGTTTCCGTACCGTCTACGCCACCACCTTCTGCTGCATCGGCCAGAAAGTCCGCGTCCACTTGGTCGCGGGCGCCCATCAGGCCCAAGGCAGCCCCACGCGCCACCACTTCACCCACCTCACCATAGACCTGTTCAAGCCCGGCAAGCACCAGAAGATAGCCCCCGCCGGGCTCAAGGATCATCACGTTTCCGTAGTCCAGCAATGGGCCAGTATAGCGGATGGTCGCCGCCCATGGGCTGACCACCAACGCGCCGGGACGGGTGGCAAGCGTCAGGCCGGGCCGCGTAACGCCTCGGGCGTCGGTTTCATTTGGTGACAACAGGATGTTTCCCAAGACCGGCAGCGCCAAGCTGCCCTTGGCCTCGGCAAAGGTCGTGCTGCCGGTGTCGTCCAATGCAAGCCCAGCGGCAAAGGCATCCAGCGTATCCGCACTTTCCAACAGGCCCTTCAAGACCTCAGGGTCCTCGGTAAAGCGGCGCGGCAGGTCGGTGCGATCCGACATCGCCTGGCTCAGCGCCGAACGTGCGCCTTGCGCGGCCGCCAGCCCTTCGGAAAGGGTCTTTCCCGCCGCCGTTTGCAACGTCCGCAGGTCGTCCAATTCGATCAAGTCAGCGCGCAGGCGTTCGGCCTCGGCCTGTAGGGCGGGCGTGACATCGGCCAACATCATGCCTGACCGCACGGTTCCCAAGGGGCCAGTGGGGTGCAAAAGCAAAAGCGGGCCAGGCTCGGCGTTGATTGAGGACAGAACGCCCAGAAGCTGCGCGATGCGGTCGCGTTCGGTTTGAAACCGCAGTTCCAAAGCCTCCTGGCGCAACTCGGCCTGACGCAGGGCTTCACGCAGGGCGGCAAGGCCTTCTTCATAGGCGCGGATCGTCGCGGTCAGCGACGCAACCCGGTCTTTGCCACCCTCGGCCTCTTGCAACGCCTGCACCGAGGCTTGCAAAGCCGCCGCCGCCGCCGCCGCATCCTCGGCCACGCCCGCTTGGGCTGCAGGGGCGATCAAGCAAAGACAAAGGACAGCGACGCGGATCATGCGATCAGGCTTTCCCCGGTCATCTCGGGTGGCTGGGGCAAGCCCATCAGGTGCAGAACCGTCGGAGCCAGATCGGCCAATCGCCCACCTTGCCGCAGCGTGGCACCCATCGGGCCACCGACCAAAATCACCGGCACCGGGTTCACCGTATGGGCTGTGTGGGGTCCACCGGTGACGGGATCAACCATCATCTCGCAATTGCCATGATCAGCCGTGACGATCATTGCCCCGCCCCTGGCCTGAAGTGCGGCAAGCGCCCGGCCAAGCCCGGCATCCACCGCCTCACAAGCCTTGATCGCAGCGGGCAGACTGCCGGTATGGCCCACCATGTCAGGATTGGCAAAGTTGACCACGATTAGATCAAACCCCCGTTCAATTGCGCTGACAAGGTGGTCGGAAACCTCGGCTGCACTCATCTCTGGCTGCAAATCATAGGTGGCCACCTTGGGCGAGGCGGGCATCGCACGCTCTTCTCTGTCAAAGGGCACCTCTCGCCCACCGTTCAGGAAAAAAGTGACGTGGGGATATTTCTCGGTTTCCGCCAGCCGGAACTGGCTGCGGCCCTGTTTCGCCACCCATTCGCCAAGGCAATTGACGATCACCCGCTTGGGAAAGGCGGTGGCCATATAGGCATTGTGGTCGGTGGAGTATTCCACCATCCCCAGCATGGCAGACCAGACCGGGCGTTTCCCGGTGGCAAAGGCGGAAAACTCGGGCTGGCCCAGCGCAGCGAGGATTTCGCGCGCGCGATCGGCGCGGAAATTCAGGCAGAACACCCCATCCCCATCACACGCGCCAGCATAGTCGCCGATCACCGTAGGGGCGAGGAATTCGTCGGTTTCGCCCTTGGCGTAGGACTGTTTCACTGCATCCGCTGCACTGGTCGCTTGAGTTTCCGAACGGCCATTCACAATTGCCTGATAGGCACGCGAAACACGCTCCCACCGATTGTCACGGTCCAACGCCCAATAGCGACCGATGACGGTGGCAATCCTTGCACCGGGGGGCAGTGCGGCCTCAAGATCGGCGATAAAAGTGCTGGCCGAGGAGGGCGCCACATCGCGCCCATCTGTGATGGCGTGCAGCGCCACGAGCAGGCCCAGTGCGGTCAGCGCGCGGGCGGCGGCGATCACATGGGTGATATGCCCATGCACCCCCCCATCAGACGCCACGCCCATCAGATGCGCTGTGCCACCCGCCGCCTTGACCTTGGCCGCAAAGGCCAGAAGTTCTGGGTTGCGGGCAAAAGACCCATCTTCCACCGCCAGATCAATCGCGCCCAGATCCATCGCCACCACGCGGCCTGCGCCAATGTTGGTATGCCCAACCTCGGAATTGCCCATCTGTCCGCGCGGCAGTCCGACATCGGGCCCAAAGGTGGTAAGCGTCGCATGCGGGCAGGTGTCCCACAGCCTGTTGAAGTTGGGCACATGGGCCTGCGCGGGGGCCGAAGTGGACGGATCGGGGCCAATGCCCCAGCCGTCAAGAATGCACAGAACAACTGGCTTATGCGCGCCCATCGGCTTGGCCCTTCCTTCAATGCCTCGCTTCTAGCGCCCAATGCGGCAAGGGGCAACGTCAGCCGCGCGTCACCACCCAATCCAGCAAACGCGTCGGCAGCAACCGGCGCGCGATACCCGCGATATAGGTCGGCACGGTGACGTAATAACGCGCCCGGGGATGACGAGACTCAAGCGCGTGGATCAGCTTTTTCGTGACCGCAGAGGCGGGCAACTCAAACGAGTCGGGCTGGGTCTTGACCCCGTAAAGCCGCCCCCGCAACGCGCCATACTCCTCGCGCCGGGCCGAGTTTTCCCAATCAATCCAACGTTCGAAATGTGGAATCGCCTTGGCACGAATCTCGGTCCCGATGGGGCCGGGCTCGATCAGGATCACCTCAATCCCGGTCCCAGCCATTTCAAAGCGCAAGACATCCGACAGGCCCTCCAGCGCGAATTTGGTCGAAACATAGGCCCCGCGCCATTTGGCGCCGACAAGCCCCAGCACCGAGGAGCAATTGACAATCCGCCCATGGCCTTGGGCGCGCATCGCGGGGATCACGCGGCGCGTCAGGTCGTGATAGCCAAAGAGGTTGGTCTCAAAAATCTCGCGCAGCGCACCGCGCGGCAGGTCCTCGACCGCGCCGGGGCAGGCAAAAGCGCCGTTGTTATATAGAGCATCCAGCGTACCGCCAGTGCGCGACAGGGTTTCGGACACCGCAGATTCAATGCTCGATTCGTCGGCATAATCCAGCACAAAGCTTTCCAGCCCCTCGGCCCGCAGGCGGGCACAATCGGCCTCTTGGCGGCAGGTCGCAAAGACGCGCCAGCCACGTTTGGCAAAGCTGTGCGCGGCATCATAGCCAATGCCAGAAGAACAGCCGGTCATCAGGACGGAACGCTGCATCATGCCTCCAATTGGGGTGTTCTGGCATGGTGTAAGGGGGAAACCTCGGCATGAAAAGCCGCTGATTGCCGATGAAGCGATCGATATTGGAAGGCGTTACTCGGTCAGCAGCCGCGAGGCGATGTAGCCTTCAACGCCATCGCCCTCAACCCGAACCAAGGACCAGCCATCAGGACCTTGGCCTTCGACCAGAACCAGAACCGCCTCACCACGCGGCAAACGGTCAAGCACGGCGTGATCTTTCCCTGGGCCTTCGCGCACATTCACACTGGGGGCGTCCACGTAGAACAAGCGCCCTTGTAGTTCCTCCACACTCGGCGCAGCCGCCTCGGCCTCAACCGCTTCGGGCAGGGTCAGCGCAACCTCTGTCTGAACCGGGAGGACCATCAGCGGTTTTTCGGGGGCGAATGAGGCCGACACAACTTGCAGATCGTCGGTTTGCGGAACAGCAGGCCGGGGTTCGGCGATCGGCGCGGTGCCCTGAGCGACGGCAAAGGCATCACGCTTCTCAGCAACGATGGGCTGCAGGCCCAATCTGACTTGGCCGCGATCTTCGCCACCAATCAGCATTGCCACGTAAAGACCTAAACAAAGGACCGCCAACCACCGAAACATGAAAACCCCATTCGTCTGCAATACCCAAAGCATTAACACGATTCGCGCGAACATTGAGGGGAATGATACCGCATTCTTCCGCTCTGCCGCATTATCGCCACATTTTTCTTGCTGGACCAGAGCTTCCGGCCCGAATACACAACATCCATGTCCACGACCGACGATGACGACAACATACAGCCCATGACGGTGTCAGAGCCCCTATCGCGCGCCATTGGCGAGCGGTATCTGACCTATGCCTTGTCCACCATCATGCACCGCGCGCTGCCCGATGCCCGCGATGGGCTGAAACCGGTCCATCGCCGCATCCTGTTCGCCATGCGCGAGTTGAAACTCAGCGCAACCAGTGCCTTCCGCAAGTCGGCCAAGATTTCCGGCGACGTGATGGGCAACTATCACCCGCACGGCGACACCGCGATTTATGACGCGATGGCGCGCTTGGCGCAGGATTTCAACGTGCGTTACCCCTTGGTCGATGGCCAAGGCAACTTTGGCAACATCGACGGTGATAACCCCGCCGCCAGCCGCTATACCGAAGCACGCCTGACCGCGATTGCCGAGACGCTGATGGAAGGTCTGGCCGAAAACGCCGTCGACTTCCGCCCGAATTACGATGGCACGCTGGAAGAGCCGGTGGTGATGCCTGCCGCCTTCCCGAACCTTTTGGCCAATGGCTCCAGCGGAATTGCCGTCGGCATGGCCACCAACATCCCGCCGCACAATCTGGATGAGCTGATCCAAGGCTGCCATGCGCTGCTGAAAGACCCGGACACCACCGATGACGCATTGGTTGGGCTGATTCCAGGGCCAGACTTCCCGACGGGCGGGGTCATTATCGAAAGCCGCGCCGCAATTCTGGAAGCCTATCGCACGGGTCGGGGCAGCTTCCGCACCCGCGCGAAATGGGAGGTCGAGGATCTGGGCCGCGGGACATGGCAGATCATCGTCACCGAGATTCCCTATCAGGTGCAGAAATCCAAGCTGATCGAAAAGCTGGCGGAACTGGTGAACCTGAAGAAGGTTCCTCTCTTGGCCGATGTTCGTGACGAATCGGCAGATGATATCCGCATCGTACTTGAACCGCGGTCACGCACGGTTGAGCCCGAAGTGCTGATGGCCGCGCTGTTCCGGAACTCAGACCTTGAAAGCCGGTTCAGCCTGAACATGAACGTGCTGATCGACGGTAAGGTGCCGAAAGTCTGCAGCCTAAAAGAGGTGCTACGGGCTTTTCTTGACCACCGGCGCGAGGTTTTGCGGCGGCGGTCAGAACACCGGGTCGAGAAGATCGACGCCCGCCTTGAGGTCTTGGAAGGCTTCATCATCACCTTCCTGAATCTGGATCGCGTCATCGACATCATCCGCTACGACGCCGACCCCAAACGCGCGCTGATGGCCGAAAACTGGGGCAAAACCCATGTGCGGGCCACGTCGGAAAAGGATTACGTCTCCCCCGCGCCGGGTGAGGGCGAGCTGTCCGAAGTGCAGGCCGAGGCCATTCTTAACATGCGCCTGCGCTCTTTGCGCCGCTTGGAAGAGATGGAGCTGATTGCCGAGCGCGACGCGCTGATGAAGGAACGCGCCGATCTGGCCGACCTTCTAGAGAGCGACAAGCGCCAATGGAAACAGGTCGGCACGGAACTCGAAGCCATTCGCAAGCAGTTTGGCCAAGCCACCAAACTCGGCGCGCGCCGCACCGCCTTTGCCGAAGCCGGCGATGTGGAAGAGGTCAGCTATGAAGCGATGATCGAGCGTGAGCCGATCACCGTCATTTGCAGTCAGATGGGTTGGATCCGCGCGATGAAGGGCCATGTCGATCTGGCGGTTGAGCAAAAGTTCAAAGACGGCGACGGGCAGCGCTTTGCCTTCCACGCCGAGACAACCGACAAGATCATTCTGGTTGCCGCCAATGGTCGTTTCTTCACCCTTCTGGGCGCAAACCTGCCCGGTGGGCGCGGCATGGGCGAACCGGTGCGGCTGATGGTCGATTTGCCGAATGACACTGAAATCGTCGATCTGGTCATTCACCGCCCCGGCGAGAAATGGCTGATCGCCTCCAGCGCCGGGGATGGGTTCATCCTGCCCTCGGACGAGGTGGTGGCCCAGACCAAGGCGGGCAAGCAGGTTCAAAGCTTGGGCACCGGCGTCAAAACCGTGCTCTGCCGCCGTGTAGCGGGCGATGCGGTGGCGGTGGTCGGTGACAACCGAAAGATGCTCGTGTTCCCGCTGGAAGAATTGCCGGAAATGGCAAAGGGCAAGGGCGTGCGGCTGCAGAAGTACAAGGATGGCGGGCTGTCAGATGCCACCACCTTTACGCTGGCCAACGGGCTTTCGTGGAAAGACCCTGCCGGGCGCACGCGCACAGAAACCGAATTGTCAGAATGGCAGGCCGCACGTGCCAGCGCTGGCCGCATGGCACCGCGCGGGTTCCCGCGTGATAACAGGTTCACCTAACACCGCCTGATCCGTGATCAGCCGAGCTTGACGCCGCCGCGCCAAGTGGCGGCAAGGCTGAATTCAGCAGTCAGATGCACCAAATCGGCAGGCGCGCCGGGGCGCAGATGCCCAAGGTCCGGCCTGCCGATCACCCGCGCCGGGATCGAACTGGCCATCGCCAGCGCCCGTTCTGGCGGCAGACCGACATGGCGCACCAGATTACCAACGGCTTGCGCCAATGTCAGGTCAGCCCCGGCCAGTGTACCATCGGCCAACGTCAGCCGGCCTGCGCGGCGCAGGATGCCCCGCCCCACCAAGGTGAAGGCGTCCTGCGTGCTGCCCGCAACCGCCATGCAATCTGATACAAGATAAAGCCCCTCAGGCCGCGCCGCGCAGGCAATCTTCAGCGTATCCCACGCGACATGCTGGCCATCGACGATCAGCCCGGCGGCGATGTCTGAGGACAAAACTGCCCCCACCATCCCCGGCTCGCGTCCTTGCAATTGGCTCATCGCATTGAACAAATGCGTCGCACAGCTTGCACCGGCGGCAATCAGGGCTTGCGCTTCGGCGCATGTGGCCTCGGCATGGCCAAGACTGACGATGACGCCAGCCGCAACAAGCGCGGCCACCTGTTCGGGCGTCACCGATGCAGGGGCAAGCGTGATCATCAACGCGGGCAAGTGCCGCGCTGCCCCGGCGTAAAGTGCAAGATCAGCCTCCGTCATCGGGCGGATATGCGCGACGTCATGCGCGCCCTTGCGGCGGGGATCCAGATGCGGACCTTCCAGATGCAGGCCCAGAAAGCCGGGGGTTCCGACGGCTTGCCCCGCGGCGGCCAGCACGCGGGCAGTCACCTCAGGCGTGTCGGTGATGAGCGTGGGCAGAATACCCGTCGCCCCAAGCCCACCATGCACCGCGCAAAGCCGGGCAATCTGCGCGACGTCAGTGGTGGCTCCCACCATCTCGCCCCCGCCGCCGTTCACCTGAAGATCCAGAAAGCCAGGGGCAAGGATGCCACCTGAAAGCGTGGTCAGATGGGCCCCTTCCGGCACGCGCTCAGCAATGCCAGTAACATGGCCCTCTGCGACCAAGAGCACAGCATTTGGTTGCAGCGAGGTACCGTCAAAAACGGTTGCACCGACAAAGGCTTGGATCATGGCAAGGTCTCCCGCGCCAGCAACAGCGCACCATCAAGCGCCGAACCTGCAGCGGGGCGCTGGGGCCAATCGGTGATGCGCGCGGCATAGACCGGGCCAAGCCCGCCAATGAAGGTCACGGGCACCGAGGCGCTGCCTTGCAAGGCAGCCAGTGACCCGCGCACCTCCTCTACCGCCTGCGCCATGATCGCATGGGCCGCGGGATCCTCCGACGCCACGACACGCGGGGCGAAGCTGGCGTAATCGGCCGCCTTGGCGCCCAGCGAGAAGGTGACCAAGGCCTCGGGCGTGGCGAACTCCTTCAGAACCTCCTCCAAAAGCGGGCTCATCGGCAGGGCCCCATCACGGGCGCGCAGCGCGCGGGCTAAAAGCGCGCGGCCCAGAACCGCGCCGCTGCCCTCATCGCCCAAGGCCAGACCCCAGCCGCCAATCTGACGAATCCGCCCGGCCCGCTGTTCGGCAAAAACCGATCCGGTGCCGATGGCAGCCACGATCCCATCTTGATCGCCCAGCGCACCTTTGACCGCCGTCACCGCATCGGTGACGATCTGCGCGCGGGCAAAGGGCAGCCGCGCACCCAACCACGCCCCCGCGCCTGCGGCATTGGCCCCGGCAAGGCCAAGACCGGCCAGCAACCGGGAGATCGGAACATCGCCGCCCAGCTGCGCAAGCGCCGCGTCGCTGGCGGACAAGATATTGCCAAGGGCAGCTTCGGGTGCCGAAGCGATATTGGCGGGCCCAGCCTCGGCGCGGGCCAAAATGCAGCCCTGCACATCGCAGATCGCGACGCGGCAGCCCGTGCCGCCGCCATCAACGCCAAGGAAAAGTGGTTCCATGCCCGCGCGCCTCTCTCTTTCAGATTGAATGCCGTGTTGCGCGGGGCTTTGCAAATCATCTGTGCAACGGGCATGGTGCGGCCATGATCCTTGAGCCTATTCGCACCGAAAACCCCTTTGGCGACCCGCATCTTTTCTGGTGCGAGGCAGGGTTTGTGGCTGGCGATGTGCGAGCGTTGCACCATGACGGGCCGCTTGGTTCCGCCAGCCTGCATCTGCCCGACGATCTGACGCAAGCCGTGCCAAAGCGGCGGTCCGAGTTTCTGGCCGGGCGGCTGATGGCGGCCCTGGCCTTGCGGCAGGCAGGTCTACCCGACGCCGTAGGCCGGGCCGGACGTGCACCGGTCTGGCCGGAGGGCGTGGCAGGCTCGATCACCCACAGCAAAGACCGGGCGATTGCGGCAGTCTCAACCCACTATCGTGGCGTGGGGCTGGACTGTGAGGCACTGGTCAGCACCGACCGCGCAATGCAACTCGCCGCCACGATCTTTTCAGAAACCGAGGCGCGGCTGCGGCCCGATGCCTTGCCCTTCGGCACCTTCTTTACCTTGGTGTTTTCTGCCAAAGAGGCGCTTTACAAAGCGCTGTCGCCCCGGCTGACCCAGATACCCGCCTTTCACGACGCAGTGCTGACTGCCCTGCAACCGGGCGAAATGCAGGTCGAGATGTACGGCCAAAGCCATCGCATACGGTTTCGGCTTTCGGCCAAGGACTGCGTGACGCTGGTCACCCAACAGGGCGACTAAGCGTCAGGGCTTATACAGGTCCAGCGTCTGCAACTCGTCCAAAAGGTCCAAAAGCTCTTCCAGCTTTTCATGACCAAAATCCCGCTCAAGCCGGGCAAAGATGGCATTGCTTTCGGCCATATGCGCCACGATCAAGGCCCGGCCTGCGTCGGTGATGCTGGCAATGGTCTTGCGGCGATCCTCAGGATCTGTAGCGCGCGTAGCCAGCCCCTCCTCCTCCATCGCACGAATGATGCGGGTCAGGCTGGGCAGCAAAAGGCAGGCATCCTTGGCCACTTGGGTCAATTCCGTGGGTCCACGTTCATCAAGCACCCGCAAGACCCGCCACTTTTGTTCGTTGATGTCCGATTGCGACAGCATCTCGCGGATCGGGCCCATCACGGTTTCCCGCGCGCGCAACAACGCGATGGGTAAGGATCGACGCGTGCGGCGCAGGGGTTGGCTTGGACTAGACATAGCCTTTCTTGCCCGGTTTTGGCCCCTCAAACAAGAGGAGGCCCCGGGGATCAGCCTGCAAAATGCCGCTCACCACGCGCTTCGGCCAGATCCATCTGGCGCTGGCGCTCACGAAAACGGGCGCGGTCGGCATCGCTGTATTCGCTCACACAATGGTGGCACTGACAGCCACGTTCGTATTCGGGGCGCAGCTTGTCCTCGGCCGACAGCGGCCGGCGGCAGGCGTGGCAACTGTCATATCGGCCCGGCACCAGACCGTGACCCACCGACACACGGCCGTCGAACACATAGCATTCCCCATCCCACAGCGAGCTTTCGGGCGGCATGTCTTCCAGATATTTCAGGATGCCACCTTTCAGGTGGTAAACCTCGTTCTCGCCCAGACCGAGCAGGTAATTCGTGGATTTCTCACAGCGGATCCCGCCCGTACAGAACATCGCAATGCGTTTGCCCTGAAACTTCGCGCGGTTTTCTTCCCACCAGCGGGGAAAGTCACGGAAGGTACGAATATCGGGATCAATCGCGCCTTTGAAGGTACCAATCGCCACCTCGTAATCATTTCGGGTGTCGATCAGCGCCACATCCTCGGACGCAATCAGCGCGTTCCATTCGGCGGGTGACAGATAACTGCCGACGCGCGCCGTGGGGTCCACATCAGGCTGCCCCATTGTGACAATCTCGCGCTTCAACTTCACCTTCATGCGGCCAAAGGGCATGGTCTCGGCAAAGCTTTCCTTGTGCTCCAACGCCGCACAGCCGGGCTGCGCGCGCAAGTAGGCCAAGACCGCTTCAATTCCGGCACGCGGCCCAGCAATCGTGCCATTCACCCCTTCACGCGCCAAAAGCAAAGACCCTTTGACCCCCTGCGCGATGCACAACTCCAAAAGCGGGCCGCGCAACGCGGCCGGATCGTCAAAGCGGGTAAAGTGATAGAGGGCGGCGATGGTCAGCATGGGCTGGGCATAGGACAAGCGCGCGGGTCGAGCAAGAGGCCGCAGGGCCGCAGCTTGACCGTTGCCAACTGGGGCGTTGCGCCTTACCGATAAGGAAAAGCCATGGGAGGCCCTGATGCGCAGCACAGATGAAGCCCTGATCGTGATCGATGTGCAAAACGATTTTTGCCCCGGCGGCGCTTTGGCCGTCACGGGGGGCGATGAGATCATCGCCCGGATCAACGCGCTGATGACCGAGTTTTCTTGCGTCGTGCTGACCCAAGATTGGCACCCGGAAACCCACGCGTCTTTTGCCGCCAACCATCCGGGTGCAGCCCCCTTCAGTTTGACGCAAATGCCCTATGGCCCGCAGGTTCTCTGGCCCACCCATTGCGTGCAAGGCACCAAGGGCGCCGAGTTTCACCCCAAACTGCGCACAGATCCGGCGCAGTTGGTGATCCGCAAAGGCTTTCGGGCCGGGATCGACAGCTATTCGGCGTTTTTCGAGAATGACAAGACCACCGCAACCGGCCTTCACGGCTATTTGCAAGACCGCGGCGCGCGCAAACTCACACTGGTGGGGCTCGCCACCGATTACTGCGTCGCCTATTCGGCGCTGGATGCGGCGAAACTGGGCTATCAGGTGACAGTGCTGGAAGGAGCCTGCCGCGCAATTGATTTGAACGGATCTTTGGCCGCTGCAATGACCGAGACGCGGGCGGCTGGCGTCATCTGGGCGGAATGACCCCATCGCTTTGACCTTCGGGGGCTGTTTGGCTTAGATGCCCGAAATACGAAAGGGGCTGCCATGGTCGATATCGCCACACGGGTGCACAACCACAATTGGAGAATTGATCCAATCGTGCGGTCCCTCATCGACACCGACTTTTACAAGCTATTGATGTGTCAATCTATTTTCCGCAATAAGCCTGATACTCAGGTGACCTTCAGTCTGATCAACCGCAGCAGCAAAGTGCGGCTGGCCGAGCTGGTGGACGAAGGCGAATTGCGCGAGCAGTTGGACCATGTGCGCAGCCTGTCCTTGACGCGGGGCGAAAGCACATGGCTGCGCGGCAACATGTTTTACGGCAAGCGCCAGATGTTCCGCCCCGACTTTATGGAATGGTTCGAGGGGTTGCGCCTGCCCGATTATCATCTGGAAGAGCGCGACGGTCAGTTCGAACTGACTTTCGAAGGCCGCTGGGCCGATGTCATGATGTGGGAGATTCCCGCTCTGGCCGTTCTGATGGAATTGCGCAGCCGGGCTGTTCTCAGAACCATGGGCAAGTTCGAGCTGCAGGTGCTTTATGCCCGCGCCATGACGCGACTTTGGGAAAAGATCGAAGACCTGCGCGCGATTGACGGGCTGAAGATCGCCGATTTCGGCACACGCCGCCGCCACAGCCATTTGTGGCAAGACTGGTGTGTGCAAGCCATGCAAGAGGGGCTGGGCCCCAAGTTTATTGGCACATCGAACTGCAAGATCGCCATGCGCCGCGACATCGAGGCGATTGGCACCAATGCCCACGAACTGCCGATGGTCTATGCAGCCTTGGCCAATACTGACCAGGAACTCGCCGAGGCCCCCTATCAGGTTCTGGCCGATTGGCACGAAGAGCATGACGGCAATCTACGGATCATCCTGCCCGACACCTTTGGCACCGAGGGCTTTCTGAGAAATGCCCCCGATTGGTTGGCCAGTTGGACAGGCATCCGCATTGACAGTGGCGACGCCGCCGCAGGGGCCGAGATTGCCATTCGCTGGTGGCAAGACCGCGGCGAGGACCCAAAGACCAAGCTGGTCATCTTCTCTGACGGGCTGGATGTTCCCGAGATCCAGCGGCTTTATGCCCGCTTCCATGGCCGGGTGAAAGTGTCCTTCGGTTGGGGCACCAACCTGACCAACGACCTCCGTTCCTTGGCAGGGGACCGTCAGGCCCCGTTCAGTCTTGTCTG
>JBMSKG010000020.1:0-18743 GCA_049419625.1 Paracoccaceae bacterium
GGCGTTGCCCAGGCGGCCCAGATCGACGAGGGCCTTCGCGCCCACATGACAAAGGTCTACGGGCTTATGTCCGTGGCGATGGTGCTGACCGGCGGCGTTGCTTGGGCCGTTGGCACCAATGAGACGATGCTGGCTGCGATCTTCGCGACCCCGGTCAAGTGGTTGGTGATGTTCGCGCCCTTGATCATGGTCTTTGCCTTCAGCGCGATGATCAATCGCCTGTCCTATGCGGCCGCGCAGCTGTTCTTCTATGTGTTCGCCGCCGTGATGGGCCTGTCGATCAGCTATATCTTCGCGGTCTACACCGGCACTTCGATTGCGCAGACCTTCCTGGTCACCGCCATCGCGTTTGCGGGGTTGTCGCTCTATGGCTACACCACCAAGAAAAACCTGTCGGGCATGGGCACCTTCCTGATGATGGGTCTGATCGGCCTGATCGTCGCCTCGATCGTGAACATCTTCCTCGCCTCTTCGGCGATGGCCTTTGCGATCTCGGTGATTGGCGTGCTGATCTTCGCGGGTCTGACCGCGTTTGACACCCAGAACATCAAAAACACCTATATCGAACATGCCGTGCATGGCGATCAGGAGTGGCTGGGCAAATCGGCCATCATGGGCGCGCTGAGCCTGTACATGAACTTCCTGAACATGTTCATGTTCCTGCTGCAATTCCTCGGCAACCGCGAATAAGCGCGGGCTGAGGTCAAACGAAGAAGGCCGGGGGAAACCCCGGCCTTTTGCTTTGCGGGGGTGGCAGACCTAGACCACCGCGCCAAACAGCGCGCCGACGCCCGCCGTGACCGCCATGGCGACAGCCCCCCAGAAGGTAACCCGCGCCACCGCGCGCAGCACGGGCGCGCCGCCCGCCTTGGCGCCGATGGCCCCCAGAAGGGCCAGAAACAACAGCGACAGCGTCGTAACCCAAAGCGTGATTTGCGCCTCGGGGACAAAGGCCGCAGCCGCAAGCGGCAAGGCCGCCCCCACCGCGAAGGTCAGCGCCGATGCGCCAGCGGCGACCAAGGGCTTTGCCTCGCTGTGCTCGGAAAAGCCCAACTCGTCGCGCAGATGGGCGGCCAGCGGGTCTTGGGCATGCAGGGCGGTGGCGACCTGCAGGGCAAGGGCTGGCTCCAGACCCCGGTCCTCATAGATGCGGGCCAGGGCGCGCAATTCTTCGGCGGGGTCGGCGTCCAACTCGGCCTGTTCGCGTGCGGTGTCGGCCTTTTCGGTATCGGACTGGCTGGAGACCGAGACATATTCGCCCGCCGCCATGCTGAGCGCGCCGGCGGCCAAGCCCGCCATGCCCGCCACCAGCACCTCGGCCCGCCCCGAGGCGGCCGCCACGCCGACGATCAGCGAGGCGGTGGAGACGATGCCATCATTGGCCCCCAGCACCGCCGCGCGCAGCCAGCAGATGCGGGCGACGTAATGTTCTTCATAATGACTGCGTTCCAAAATGGCCTCCGGGTGACTGGCCCGGATTGGGCGCCTCACGCAGACCAAGGTCAAGCGTCATGGTGTAAGCCTTGGCTTATGCGCCATGTGCCTTGCCCAAAAGGGGGGGCTGCAAATGAAAAGGCCGCCCAGATGGGCGGCCCCTGCATCAGGTTTGGTCGGCAGATCTTACTTGATCTTGCCTTCCTTGTATTCGACATGCTCGCGCTTGACGGGGTCATACTTCTTCACGACCATCTTTTCGGTCATGGTGCGTGCGTTCTTTTTGGTCACGTAGAAGTGCCCGGTGCCAGCCGTCGAGTTCAGACGGATCTTGATCGTCGCCGGTTTGGCCATGGTCGTCTCTCCTGCATCGGGAAAACCTCAGTTTCCCCGGTAAAACCTTGAAGCCCGCCTTTTACCCGTGGGCGGGGCAGAGTCAACAGCAAAAGCACGGGTTCAGGCGACCGAGCGCGTGGCCTCTTCGCCCTCGCTGCCCGTCGCCCGGGCAGCGGGCTCATCGGCGGCGGCGTCCACCTCATCCAGGTGCAGCAAAAGCCGTTGAAACCACGCTGCGGCGGCGGATTCAAAGGCTGCAGGGCCTGCAGATTGGCGCAGATCGGCCAATTGGCCGCGCAGCCAATCCAGCGCGATTTCTTCCTGGTCGGTCCGGTCGGCGGCCTGTGCCATATCCTGATAGCGGTCCTGAAACCACGCCATCGCCGCCGCCTCAAGGGCGGCCACCTGCGGCAGGCCGCGAATCTGCGTCTCGATCGGGGTGACCTGCGCGCGAAACCGCACGAGCGATTTGCTTTCCACCTCATTACGGTCGACCAGACGGTAGAAGTCCGATCCGATCACCCGCTTTGTGTTCTTGCGCCCATTGGCATCGCCGCGGGCGTGTTTCAACAGATGCAGATCGTCGGATTTGACATGGTGGTGGTGCAGACTGGCATGGGCCCATGTGCACTGCCCCGCCTCGACCGGATAGCCCGATTTTCGCTTGGACATCAGCGCGTCGACCGGCATCGGCACACCGGCGGTGTTGACCACCACCGGCACCCGCTTTTTCCACGGCAGTTTTGGGGTATGCACCCCCATCATCTTGAACCGTTGGGGGCGAAAGAGCGTCTTGAACCCCACCTGCGCCGCCGCCCCCGGCACGGGTACATCGCGTTCGCAGCGGGTGAAGGTTTCGACCACCGACCCGCCTTGCCAGCTTGCCACACCGGCGCTGCCGAAGTGCCGCCACTGGATCGCAATCGCATCAACGCCGGGATGAAGCGCGATGAGATCATCGACCCGCCGCGCGCCCACTTCGATGTTGAGGTATTCATCGGCATCAATGTGCAAAACCCAAGCCGCCTGTCGCACCTGCGGCAGTTGAAAGGCCAGCTCCAGCGCCTGTTTCTGGATGCTGCCCGCCAGATAGGGGCCGGGGTTGTCGTAATGCTCAACCGGCAGAAAGCCCGCCATGGCATCGAGCAGCCGGTCGGTGCCATCGGAACAGTCGTTGGTGTAGACGATGATGCGGTCAAACCCGACGGCGAGATGGTGCGCCACCCATTCCACGACGAAAAGCGCCTCGTTGCGCATGCAGGCCACGATGACCTTTTCGGCAGTCTTCTGGGCGAGAGTGTCGGGTTTGGGCATGGGCGAAACGCAGGGATTGAAAAGGAATTTGACGAAAACTATTCACCATTTTGCGCCAAACCGCCACGATATTTCACAGCTTGGGTAAATTGCGCGGAGGGCCTGTAAGCCGGATTCTGTCCCGGGGCCCTGGCTTGCGCCGTTTCCCCTTGGATGACCATTCCTCTGCCGCACCCGTTACCGGGGCGGTCAAGCTGCCAACCCGGGCCTCTGGGCTGAAGTGTCCCTGTGGAGGTCTCTGACCGCCCGAAGGCATGTGGTCAGACCTTTCCACGCAAGGCCCCTATTCGGCATTGCTCCGGGTGGGGCTTGCCGTGCCAGTCCTGTTGCCAGTCCTGCGGTGGGCTCTTACCCCACCGTTTCACCCTTACCCCGCAGGCGGGGCGGTTTCTTTTCTGTGGCGCTTTCCCTGGGGTTGCCCCCGCCGGGCGTTACCCGGCACCCTTCCTTCATGGAGTCCGGACTTTCCTCGAGCCATAAGGCCCGCGGTCATCCAACCCTCCGCGCAAGGGGGCAGATACGGCGAATGGGGCCGCGCTTCAAGTCTAAAGGCGGTGGCGACAGCTTTGCCTGCGCGACGCCCCTGCCCGGCCTGAGGTGCCTCCGGCGGGGGTATTTGGGCCAAGATGAAATTGGCTGAAGGGGGGGCGGATCAGGCTTGGCCGAAGTGATGCGCGAGGTTTTGGGCCAAGGCGCGGTCGGTGGCGTCTTCGGGGCCGGTGGCCCAAGGGCGAAAGCGCAGACGGAAGGCGGCAAGGCGGATCTCGGCCGGGACCTCGGGGTAGCCAAAGCGCGTGAGGCTGGTGGACAGGGAGGGGGTGGGATCGCCCAAGGCGGGCCAGACCGAAAGCCCCTGCAGCGCCAGCCGCCGCCAGTCAAACGAGCGCCCCGGGTCGGATTTGCGCTGTGGCGCCATGTCGGAATGGCCGATCACCCGGTGAGGCGGGATGGACCAGCGGGTGAGGGTCTGGGCGAGCAGGGTTTCGAGGGCGGCCATCTGCGGCTCGGCAAAGGGCTGGCGGCCATCATTGGCGAGTTCAATGCCGATGGAATGGCTGTTGATGTCGTCAAGCCCGGCCCAAGCGCCCGCCCCGGCGTGCCAAGCGCGGTGGCGTTCATCGACCAGCGCCTCGACCGCGCCCGCCTCGGAGATCAGCCAATGGGCGGAGACTTCGGCAGACGGATCGCAAAGCCGCGCGCGGGCTTCGTCGCAGGAAATCGCGGTGTAATGGATCACCACCAGAGACGGTGACACGCCCCCCCGCCGCTCACCGAAGTTCGGCGAGGGGAAAGGGGTCATTGCAGAGCGGCGCGGAAGGGGGACGGGTCCCAGCTGCAGGCATAGCCGTCGCCGTCCGGGTCGATGCCCCGGCGGTCACGTTCGGGGCCACCGGCGGCCAAGAACGCCTCTTGTGCCTGATCGGCCGAGGCGAATTGACGGCAGGCCGCGTCGACGCTTTGCAGGCGCAGCTTGCCGCGCCGGTACATCTGCGTGCCGACCGGGTGGTTGGTCGACAGCGCAAAGGCCACAATCGGCGCGCCGCCGACGTCGCCCGAGCGCTGCGGCAGGGCGGTGGGCTGATCCACCTGATACTGCGCGCGGTTGCGTTCGATCCGGGCCTTGTCGCTTTGAATGGTTTCACGGGCGCTGACGGCTTGGAAGTCGTTCTCGTCGGAGATCGACGGATTGGCATGCACCATCTCGCCGCTTTCTTCCTTGATCGTCAGAGGCGCATTGCCGCGCGGGCGCTGGCCATTGGCGTCGAGCGTCACCGAGGCCATCTGTTCGGGCGCAAGGGTTGAGGCCATGGGCGCGGTCGGAGCCGTGCCGATCACAGAACCCGTCAACGGCACGCCTGTGCCGCCCGCAGGCGCAACACCGGTCGCCCGGTCAATCGCGGCGGCGGCGGTGGCGGGTGAAAACCCTGCGCCGGGCGCGGGGGCCGTGGCAGCCCCCATCGGATCAAGCGGCGCGGTGGGGGCCGCGGTCTGGGCGTTGCGCACGTAAGAATTGTAATCGCTGAACCCCACGCCAGAGGCCGAATCTGGCACCGGGGGGGAACAGGCTGCAAGTCCAAGACCGGCGGCAACAAACAGAAGAACGCGCATGGTATCTGCCTTCATGGGAAGAACGCTTTGCCGCCCCTTACCACCATTTTTCCGGCTTGGAAACAAAGCCCGCAGCGCGTTCCAGCACATAGGCGTGATTGAGCAAATCCCCCTCTTCCCACGGCCGGCCGATCAGTTGCAGGCCCAAGGGCAGGCCCTTGGCATCCACCACAACCGGGACGGCCACACCGGGCAGGCCCGCGAGGTTCACCGTGATAGTGAACACATCGTTGAGATACATCTCAACCGGATCGCTGCTGCCCATTTCGCCCAGACCAAAGGCGCTGGAGGGGGTGGTGGGGGTCAGGATGCAATCGATCCCGGCGGCGAAGGCCTGTTCAAAGTCGCGCTTGATCAGCGCACGCACCTTGCGGGCACGGTTGTAATAGGCGTCATAGAAGCCCGCCGACAGCACATAGGTGCCCACCATGATGCGCCGTTGCACCTCGGGGCCAAAGCCCTCGGCGCGGGTCTTTTCATACATCTCGGTGATGCCATCGCCTGCGGCCAGCTTGGCGCGGTGGCCATAGCGCACCCCGTCATAGCGCGCGAGGTTCGACGAGGCTTCGGCCGGGGCGATCACGTAATAGGTGGGCAGCGCGTATTTCGTATGCGGCAGCGAGATGTCGACGATCTCGGCCCCTGCATCGCGCAGCATCTCAATGCCCTTTTGCCACAGCGCATCAATCTCGGCAGGAATCCCGTCCAGACGGTATTCGCGCGGAATGCCGATCTTTTTGCCGCGAATGTCGCCGGTCAGCGCCGCCTCAAAATCCGGCACAGGGATATCGGCGCTGGTGGAATCCTTCGCGTCATGGCCCGCCATGGCGCCGAGGAAAATCGTCGCATCGCGCACGGATTTGGTCATCGGCCCGGCCTGATCCAAGGATGACGCATAGGCCACGATCCCCCAGCGCGAGACGCGGCCATAGGTCGGCTTGATGCCCACAATGCCGGTAAAGGCTGCCGGCTGGCGGATCGATCCGCCCGTATCGGTGCCCGTGGCGGCAAGGCAGAGATCGCCCGCCACAGCCGCCGCCGAGCCCCCCGAAGATCCGCCCGGCGTCAACTGCCGGTCGTCAATCTTCCACGGGCTGACCGAGGGACCATAGCACGAGGATTCGTTGGACGAGCCCATGGCAAACTCGTCCATGTTCAGCTTGCCCAGCATCACCGCGCCTGCGTCAAACAGCTTGGCCGTGACGGTGGATTCATATTCGGGCTTAAAGCCCTTAAGCACGTTCGATGCCGCCTGCGACGGCACGCCCTTGGTGCAAAAGAGGTCTTTGATGCCCAAGGGAATACCGCACATGTCGGGCGCATCGCCCTTGGCCAGCCGCGCGTCGGCAGCCCGCGCCTGTTCCAGCGCGATCTCGGGGGTTTTGTGGACAAAGGCGTTCAGCGCATCGCCCGCGTCCATTGCCGTCAGGCAAGACATCGTCAGATCCACCGCCGTGATCTCGCCCTTGCGCAAGGCGGCGCGGGCGGCCTCGATGGTCCAGCTGTTGGGGGTTGTCATCGGTTTACTCCACAACCTTCGGGACGGCGAAGAACCCTTCGCGCGCATCGGGGGCATTCTTCAGGATTTGCGCCTGAATATTGCCATCCGTCACCACATCGGCCCGGCGTTTCAGCCGCATCGGCGTGACCGAGGTCATCGGTTCGATCCCGTCGACATTGACCTCGTTCAACTGCTCCATGAAGCCCAAAATCCCCGACAACTCGCGGGCCAGATCCGGCAGAGCCGCCTCTTCCACCCGGATTCGGGCCAGCTTGGCCACTTTGCGGGCGGTATCAATGTCGATCGACATGGAGAACCTCATGGAATGTTTCGCCCCGTTTAGCCCCCCACTTCTTTGGCTGCAAGGCTTTGGGTGGGGTTTCATGATGGGGGCCTTGGCCAAGACGATGGTGCCGGGTCAGATTGCGCAGCAGCACGATGGGCTGGCCGCGCAGAGTCCGTTTTGGCGAAAGCCGGAACTGCGCTACATTGGCCTTACGGGTTCGCATCCGTAAGGGGGACGATCATGGACATCACTTGGCTTGGCCATTCCAGCTTTCGCATCGAGATCGCAGGCGCGGTCTTGCTCATCGACCCTTGGCTGACCGGCAACCCGATGTTCCCCGCGCCGCGCCGGGCCGAGGCGATTTCGGGGGCCACCCATATTCTTGTCACACATGGCCACAGCGACCACGCCACTGACGCGGTGGCACTGGCGCAAGAGCTGAACGTTCCGGTGGTCGGCATCTATGACCTCACGGGCTGGCTGGCCGCCCAGCATGGCATTGACACCATCGGCTTCAACAAGGGCGGCACCGTCACCTTGGGCGGGGCACGGGTGACCATGGTCAATGCCAGCCATTCCTCGTCGATCTCCACCCCCGATGGCCCGCGCTATGCGGGCGCCGAGGTGGGCTTCATGATCGCGGGCGAAGGCCACACGATCTATGTCTCGGGCGATACCGACATCATGGCCGATATGGGTTGGATGGGCGATCTGCACAAACCCGACATCGGAATTCTGGCGGCCGGCGGGCATTACACCATGGACATGGCCCGCGCCGCCTATGCGGCCAAGACCTACTTTGATTTCAAGATCATCATCCCCTGCCACTACCGCACCTTCCCGGCATTGGAGCAATCGGCCAAGGCGCTGGCCGACGCCCTGCCTGGCGTGCGGGTGATTGAACCGCAGATCTTGGACCCGATCCGGCTTTAGCGCCGTTCGGCGAAAAACGCCTTCAACAGCGCCTCGGCCTCGAGCGCGCCGATCCCGTCATAAACCTCGGGCACATGGTGGCACTGGGGGTGCGTAAACACCCGCGCGCCCACGGCCACCCCGCCCGATTTCGGGTCGGCCGCCCCATAGTAAAGGCGCCCCACCCGTGCCGCCGAAATGGCCGCCGCACACATCGGGCAAGGCTCCAGCGTCACATAAAGATCGGCCCCGCCCAACCGCTCGCTGCCCAAGGCGGCACAGGCGGCGCGGATCGCCAACACCTCGGCATGGGCGGTCGGGTCGCTCAACTCGCGCGTCCGGTTGCCCGCCCGCGCCACCACCTCCCCGCCGATCACCACACACGCCCCCACCGGCACCTCACCGCGTGCGCCCGCCGCCCGCGCCTCGTTCAGCGCGATCTCCATGAAGGACCGAAACCCGCGTTGCTCTTTCATCTTGGTTCAAATACCCTCGGGGGTCCGGGGGTGGAAAACCCCCGGGGCTGGCCACCCCGCGCCAAGGATGAACGTCATGGCCGGAAAAGAAAAGCCCACCCCGCAGGGGACTGCCCCCGCGGGCGACCGCATTGCCAAGGTCCTGTCGCGCCGGGGCGTCGCCTCGCGGCGCGAGGCCGAGCGTCTGATCGAGGCGGGTGAGGTCACGGTGAATGGCAAGATCATCACCTCGCCGGCGCTGAACGTCACCGACGCCGATCTGATTACCATTTCCGGCCATCCGCTGCCGCGTCTGGAACCGGCGCGGCTGTGGCTTTACTACAAGCCCGACGGGCTGGTCACCTCGGCCTCGGACGAAAAGGGCCGTGAGACGGTGTTTGACCACCTGCCCGAGGAACTGCCCCGCGTCATGTCTGTCGGGCGGCTGGATTTGAATTCCGAAGGCCTGCTTCTCTTGACCAACGACGGTGAGTTGAAGCGGCGCTTGGAACTGCCCTCAACCGGCTGGCTGCGCAAATACCGCGTGCGGGTCAATGGCAACCCGACCGATCCTGATCTTGAACCCCTGCGCCAAGGCATCACCGTGGAAGGCGAGCGGTTCCAGCCAATGGCCGTGGTGCTTGACCGCCATCAAGGCGCCAATGCCTGGCTGACGGTCGGCCTGCGCGAGGGCAAGAACCGCGAAATCCGCCGCGCGATGGCAGCGATCAACCTCACTGTGAACCGGCTGATCCGCGTCAGCTATGGCCCGTTCCGTCTGGGTGAGTTGAAACCGGGCGAGGTCGAAGAGGTCCGCACCAAGGTTCTGCGCGAACAATTGGGCGAAGGCGGCGGGCAGGATGCGCCCGATCCGGCCGCGCGCAAACCGCGCAACGCGGCCGCCACCGCAGCACGGCGCAGTCGCCCCGGCGACGGCGTGCGTGCTTTGGCGCGCGCTTGGGATGATGCCGCAGGCGAAGGCCGAACGATGACCGAAGGGCCGAAATCCCCGGCGCGGCGCGTCACCACCACCTCACGCGCCACCTCGTTGGACGATGACGATCGCACCACCCGCAGCCCACGCGGCGCGGCCCTGTCAGGCAAACCGCGCAGCAGCGCCGCCCCGCGCCGCGAGGCGGGTGCCACCCCTGACCGCGCGCCGCGCAGCTTCAGCACGGCCAAACCCGGCGCCAAATCCACCGCCCCGCGCCCGCGCCGCGATGAGGCAACCTCGGATCGTCCGGCCAAGCCCTTTGCGCGGGCTGAGAGATCAGACCGGGATGCCGACCGCGGTCCAGACCGCAATCGCGGGCCAAAGGCGGCCAGCGCGAAACCCGCAGCCCCCAAACCCGCAGCCCCCAAACCCGGGGCGCCCAAAATCGCCGGACCGCGTGGGCCAAAGCCGCCAAGCCGCCCGCGCAAGGGCTAAGGGCGGCCCCGTTGGGGGGGAAGAAACCCGGCGATTTCCCGCTTGGGACACTGGCACCATGGCGGGGCTTTGCCTATAGTTCCGCCCGACCGCCCGGCGTATTGGCCGAAAGCGGCGTGTTTTACCATTGTGGCGCTGCCTCTGTGATGTGGCGCAGCATTGATTTCAAAGGGCTTTTCAGATGTCGCCAACCGCGCACCGATCCCTGTTTTTCTATCTTCTTCTGGCCCTTATCGCCTATGTGGCCTTTGGCGGGGGCGTGTGATGGCCCAGCGTTTCGGCGGAAAATTCAGCCCCACCCCGCAAGACAATCCAACCAAACCCCGGCCCGCGCCAGCGCCATCCGCCTCACGCGATCAGCGTCGCGCGGGGATCATGGGACTGGCAGCCCTTGCCTTCCTGATCCCCGCCTTCTGGGGTGATCCGCGCCAACTGGTGCTGTCCTTGGCCGCGGGCGGCGTGCTTTTGGCCGCCGCATGGACCACCCGCGAAGGCGTCCGCGCCGCCGAGGCCTATGACACCCGCAAGGTCGCCCGCCGCCCCGCCCTGCCGCGCAAGGCACTGGGCGCGATCCTGACCGGGGGGGCGCTGTTTCTGGGCGGTCTGGCCCAGCATCCTGCGGGGGCCGCGATGGAGTTCGTAAACCCAGCCCTCTTTGCCCTTGCCGGGCTTGTCCTGCACCTCATCGCCTTTGGCCTTGACCCGCTGCGCGACAAGGGCGCGACTGGGATCGACAGTTTCCAGACCGACCGCGTCGCCCGCGCCGTGGACGAGGCCGAGGGCCATCTGGCCGCCATGAACGACGCCATCCTGCGCGCGGGCGACCGTGCGCTCGAAACTCGCGTCGTCCGCTTTGCCGACACCGCGCGCCAGCTTTTCCGCACGGTCGAGGCCGACCCAGGCGATCTGACGGCGGCGCGCAAGTTCCTGTCGGTCTATCTTCTGGGCGCGCGCGATGCGACGGTGAAATTCGCCGATCTTTACGCCCAAAACCGCAGCACGCAGGCCCGCGCCGACTATGAGGCGCTGCTGGATGATCTGGAAACCACCTTTGCCAGCCGCACAACGGCGCTTTTGGCCGGTGGCCACACCGACCTTGACGTTGAAATCTCGGTCCTGCGCGACCGGCTGAAATATGAAACCTAATCCTTTTGCCCCCCCCTTTATCCAGTGAGAATGCCATGACCCAATCCGTTCAAGCCGCTGCCGCCACCACCCTTGCCGAGGTTGAAAAGGTCACCGCCGTGATCCTTCCCGAACCCGGCACAGCGATTGTGGCCCTGACCGACGCCGCGCCCGACCAAGCTGCCGCCATCCGCAGCCGCATGGCCGAGTTGGACCTCACGAACACGCAGTCGATCATCGGCTTTGGCTCGGCCGCGCAATCGGAATTGCAGGTCATCAGCCAAGAAATGCTGTCCGGCGTAAAGAACAAGGACGTGGGCCCTGCCGGGGACAGCCTGCGCGACATCGTCACCACCCTGCGGGGCTTTTCCGTGTCCGAGCTTGACGTGCGGCGCGAGACCAAATGGTGGGAACGGCTGATGGGCCGTGCGGCCCCTTTCGCCAAATTCATTGCCCGCTTTGAAGAGGTGCAGGGCCAGATCGACAAGATCACCAACACCCTTTTGTCCCATGAACACACCCTCCTCAAGGATGTGAAATCGCTGGACATCCTTTATGAAAAAACCCTGACCTTCTATGACGAGCTGGCGCTTTACATCGCCGCCGGTGAGGCCAAGCTGGCCGAGGTGGACGCCAAGGACATCCCCGCCAAAGAGGCCGCCGTTGCCGCCGCCCCCGAGGCCGATCAGGTGAAGCTGGCGCAGGAATTGCGCGACCTGCGCGCCGCACGCGATGATCTCGACCGCCGGGTGCATGACCTGCGTCTGACGCGGCAAGTCACCATGCAATCGCTGCCCTCCATTCGTCTGGTGCAAGAAAACGACAAAAGCCTTATCACAAAGATCAACTCTACCCTCGTCAACACCGTGCCCTTGTGGGAAACTCAACTTGCGCAGGCCGTTACGATTCAGCGCAGCAAAGAGGCGGCAGTCGCAATCCGCGAGGCAAATGACTTGACCAATGAACTTCTGACCTCGAACGCGGAAAACCTGCGCGAGACCAACCGCATCGTGCGCACCGAGATGGAGCGCGGGGTCTTTGACATCGAGGCGGTGAAACAGGCCAATGCCTCGCTGATCGCCACGATCGAAGAAAGCCTGTCGATTGCCGATGAGGGCAAGGCGCGTCGGGCGGCGGCCGAGGCGGAACTGGTGAAGATGGAGCATGATCTGCGTGACACCCTGTCGGCGGCGCGGGCGCGCGGCACCGGCACCGGGGCCAGCATCGGCGGCGCGGTCTGACCGGATGGCGCAGCGGGGGCCAAAATCGGGGGCAGGACGGGCCGGGGCGATTGCCCTGGCAGCTGTCCTTCTGGCCGGTTGTGCAGCCCCCGGCGGCAGCGCGCGCGCTGTCGCAACACCACCGCCTGCGTCCGAGTTGAGCCCGGTTGCACAGGCCCCTGAAACCCCCGAAAGCGCGGCCGCCCGCGCCTATTACGCTCAGGTGCAGCAGGCGCTTTTGTCCCAGGGCCTGATGCGCACCGATGGCGGTGGCCCCGACACCCCCTATACTGACCGCATGCTGGCCGACACCTTCGTCCAGATTGCGCTTTACGACGAATATGTCTCTGGCACCGGCGGACGCACCGCCAGTGGCCAGCCCGCCACCTTGCGCCGCTGGGAAGGTCCGGTGCGGGTGGGATTGCAGTTTGGCCCCTCGGTCAGCGCCGACAAGCGCGCCACCGACTCTGCGCGTGTCGCGTCCTACTTGGCGCGCCTGTCGCAGGTGACGGGCCACGCGATCCGGCTTGATTCCGCCAATCCGAATTTCCACCTCTACATTGTTTCCGAAACGGAACGTCGGGCGCTGGGTCCCGCGCTGCAAGCGGCACTTCCCGGTGTTGGGGCGGCCGATGTGACGGGGATCACCCAGATGCCGCGCTCGACCTATTGCGCGGTTCTGGCCCAGTCACGTGGGCGCGGCGGGGTCTATACCCGCGCCTTCGCTGTCGTGCGTGCCGAACACCCCGACCTTCTGCGCCTGTCGTGCCTGCATGAGGAAATCGCCCAAGGCCTTGGCCTGCCGAATGACAGTCCGCGCGCGCGCCCGTCGATCTTCAACGATGACGAGGAATTCGCGCTGCTCACGGGCATGGACGAGGACATGCTGCGCATCCTTTACAACCCTGCGCTCAAACCCGGCATGACCGAAGAAGAGGTGCGCCCGATCCTGCGCGAGTTGACGGCGCAACTCGTGGGCGGGGACAGTTGACCGCGCGGCTTTGGCCCCTGATCTGGCTTTGGGCCAGCCCGGTAGGGGCCGAGGGCGCCTTGGGCTGGGTTCAGGAAAACACCACCTTTCCTCTGGAATTTCAAAGCATTGCCAATCTGACTGTCGCGCCCGGCGGGATGGTGGTGGCCGATGCGCTGACCGCCGCGCGGTTTGAGGATTACGTCACCATCCCCGTCCCCGCCGGCCCGGCCCGTCTGGTCGTGGCGCTTGATCCTGCGCAAGATGGGCGGATCTCAAAGGCGCTTTTGGTCTTTGGCTCTGGCCCCGTGGTCTGCGGCAAGGATGTGGCCACCGTCGGCATCGACACCGGGCTGGCAGGCTTTTTCGACAAGCCAAGCCTGACCGCCCTGAACCAAGACGCCAAGGCGCTTGGTCCCGGCAAAGACCTTTACAATGACTGGTTCCATGCCCTGATCGGCCAAACCGCCGTTGTCGCCCAGATGGCGCCCCTGCCTTCGGGCGCAGCCTTTCCCATGGTTTCCACCGGGTGGGGTGATGGCGGCTATCCGGTGGCCACGTTGAACGGCGCAGGGGGCGAGGTGCTGGCGGTCTACGTCGATTTCATGGGCCGCGATGACGACGGCACATGGCTTTTGCCGCAGCCCTGCGCGGGGGCCTGACCCAAGGGGGCAAACCGGGGGAATTTCCCCCCTGCCCATCCCGGCAAAAGGGCTTCAAACCGCCGCCACAACCGCTATGGTGGTGCTTATTGGGGCGTCACGCCCACCCGATCTTGAAAGGCTGCCGCCATGGTTTTTGATTTCCTCAAAGGCGAATTCATTGATGTCATCTCTTGGCTGGATGACACGCGCGACACGATGGTCTGGCGCTTTGAGCGCCGGGGCCAAGCGATCAAGTACGGCGCCAAGCTGACCGTGCGCGAAGGCCAAGCGGCGGTGTTCGTGCATGAAGGCCAGTTGGCCGATGTCTTTGGTCCCGGCCTTTACATGCTGGAAACCAACAACATGCCGGTGATGACCACGCTTCAGCATTGGGACCACGGCTTTGACAGCCCCTTCAAGTCTGAGGTCTATTTCGTCAACACAACCCGGTTCAATGACAACAAATGGGGCACCAAGAACCCGATCATGGCGCGCGACCCGGAATTCGGCCCCGTGCGCCTGCGCGCCTTTGGCACCTATTCGATGCGGGTTTCCGATCCGGGCAAATTCCTGACCGAGATCGTCGGCACCGATGGCGAGTTCACCGCCGATGAAATCAGCTTTCAAATCAGCAATGTGATCTTGCAAGAGGTCTCTCAGGTGCTGTCCAAATCCGGCATCCCGGTTCTGGACATGGCCGCCAACACCGCCGATCTGGGGCGCATTGTTACCGGGGCGATTGGGCCGAAGATCGCGGAATACGGGCTGTCGATCCCCGAGTTTTACATTGAAAACATCAGCCTGCCCGAAGAGGTGGAAAAGGTGCTGGACAAGCGCGCCTCGATCGGGATTGCGGGTGATCTGAACAAGTACATGCAGTTCAACGCCGCCGAAGGCATGGCGAACCCGGCCTCAGGCGCGGGCGCCATGATGGGCGCGGGCATGGCGGCTGGCATGGGGGCCGCGATGGCGCAGCAGGTCGGACCTTGGGGCGCGGCCCCCGCCGCTGCCGCTGCCCCACCGCCCCCCCCCCCCGCGGCCAAGGCCGGGTGGCATGTCGCGGTGAACGGCGAAACCAAAGGCCCCTTCACCGAGGCCGATCTTGCCGCCATGGCCGCCGCAGGCAACCTGACCCGCGCCTCGCATGTCTGGACCGCCGGGCAAGACGGCTGGAAAGCCGCCGCCGACACCGACTTGGCGCGGATGTTTACACAAGTTCCGCCACCACCACCCGCAGGCTGACCCATGTCGGGTGCAAATTCTGTCACCGAGGCGCATCGCTATCCTTGCGAACAATGCGGGGCTGACCTGCGCTTTCAACCGGGCCAGACGCAGCTTGTCTGTGACCATTGCGGCCACACCCAAGCGATCACCACCGCGCCGCCGCGCCAAAAGGTGCGCGCGTTTGGCGAGATCCCCCTTGCGCGGGGGCTGGCCAAGGACATGCCCGAGGAGATCAGCGAAGAGGTCCGGTCAACCGCTTGCCCCAATTGCGGCGCGGTGGTTGAATTTCAGGGCGCCGCCCATGCCACCGAATGTCCCTTCTGCGCGACGCCCGTGGTCGTCGACACCGGCCTGCGCCGCCATATCAAGCCGCAGGCGCTGGTGCCCTTTGCGCTGAACGAGCCGCAGGCACGCGAGGCGCTGACGGGCTGGCTTGGGTCTTTGTGGTTCGCGCCAAACCGGCTTTTGGACTATACCCGCAAGGGGCGCGCCATGGCGGGCATCTATGTGCCGTTCTGGACCTTTGATGCCGCCACCGCCAGCCGCTACACCGGCCAGCGCGGCGAGTATTACTATGAAACCCGCACCGTGACGGTGAACGTCAACGGCCGCAGCGAACAGCGCCAAGAACAGGTGCGCCACACCCGCTGGCATCCAGTTTCGGGCCGGGTGGCGCGGGATTTTGACGATGTGCTGGTCATGGCCTCCACCAGCCTGCCCGAACGGCTGGGCAATGACCTGACCCCTTGGGATCTGACCCAGCTCGAACCCTATTCCCCCGATTTCCTTGCCGGATTTCAGGCCGAAGGCTACACCATCGCCTTGGCCGACGGCCACCAAACCGCCCGCGACCGGATGGCAAGAGTGATCGAGGGCGATGTGCGCCGCGACATCGGGGGCGATGAGCAGCAGATCAGCGCCATCGACACCCGCCACAGCGATGAGACCTTCAAGCATATCCTGCTGCCGATCTGGACCGCCGCCTACAAGTACAACGGCAAAAGCTATCGCTTCGTCGTCAACGGCCAGACCGGAGAGGTGCAGGGCGAACGCCCCTACAGCTGGTGGAAGATCGGCTTTGCCGTCTTGGCCGTGGTGGTGGTCGCCGGGGTGGCGCTGGTGCTGTCTGACCCCGCCGCCTTTGGCATCAACCCCGCCGACCTGCCCGATTGGCTGAACTGACGGCCCGCGCATCAAGCCCTCGGCACGCGTCGCTTGCGCGACCCTCGCGAAGAGTGCCGCAGGCTCGATGAGCGGCGGTTGACATCGCCGCCCCCCCGCGCGATAGCCGCGCCATCCCTGTCCGGAGGCCATGATGCGCGTTCTTGACCACGCCCGCATTCCCGAATTGCCGAACCCCTATTTCGGCAAGGTGCGCGATTGCTATGACCTGCCCGCGACCGCCACCGAACCGGCCCGGCGCATCCTGATCTCGTCCGACCGCATCTCGGCCTTCGACCGCATCCTTGCCGCCATCCCCTACAAGGGCCAAGTGCTGACCCAATTGGCGCGCTGGTGGTTTGACCGCACGGCCGACATCTGCCGCAACCATGTGCTGGCCTACCCCGACCCCAACGTCGTGATCGGCAAGCATGTCACCATCCTGCCGGTCGAAGTGGTGGTGCGCGGCTATCTGGCGGGAACCACCTCAACCTCGGTGCTGACGCAGTATAAGGCCGGGGTGCGCAGCATGTATGGCCACACCCTGCCCGACGGCCTGCGCGACAACCAAGTGCTGCCCGCCGCCATCATCACCCCCACGTCCAAAGCCTTTGACGGCGGCCATGATGAACCGCTGACAGCGGATGAGATCGTCTCGCAGGGCCTTTTGACCGCCGCCCAATGGGCGGAAGTGTCGGCCAAGGCGCTGGCGCTGTTCGCCCGTGGGCAGAAAATGGCGGCGGAACGGGGCTTGATCCTTGTCGATACCAAATACGAGTTTGGCCTTGATGCCGAAGGCCAGATTCTGATCGCCGATGAAATCCACACCCCCGACAGCAGCCGCTATTGGATCGCCTCGGGCTATCAGGCCGCGTTTGAGGCCGGAACCCGTCCGCCCTCGTTTGACAAGGACGTGATCCGGTCTTGGGTCGGCGCGCGCTGTGACCCTTACAAGGACCCGATCCCCGAGATTCCGGCCGAGATGATCGAGAAAACCTCGCGCGTTTACATCGACGCCTATGAGCAGATCACCGGCGAGACCTTTGTGCCGGACCTGAGCGGCGAGACGCCTCTGGCGCGGGTGCGGGCCAATCTCGCGCCGTGGTTCGCCTGATATGTTTGCGCTAACATTGCCAGGTCCGCTATGGTGCCCCCGCATCTATGGGGGACGGACATGATTCTCAGCTGCGGCGAAGCCCTGATCGACATGCTGCCGCGCACCGCGACGACGGGCGAGGCGGCCTTTGCCCCCTATGCCGGGGGGGCGGTGTTCAACACCGCCATCGCGCTGGGGCGTCTGGGCGCGCCTTCGGCCTTTTTCTCGGGCATCTCGACCGACATGCTGGGCGAGATTCTGGCCGAGACGCTGACCGCCTCCAATGTCGACACCCGCTATCTCGCGCGGTCAAACCGCCCCACCACCGTGGCCTTTGTCAAGCTGGTGGACGGTCAGGCGACCTATGCCTTTTACGATGAAAACACCGCCGGGCTGATGCTGACCGAAGCGGACTTGCCGCAGTTGCCTTCCGAGGTGGGCACCCTCTTTTTCGGCGGAATTTCCTTGGTCAACGACCCCGCGGCCAGCACCTATGCCGCGCTGCAGGCCCGCGAATCTGCTGCCCGCGTCACCATGATTGACCCCAACATCCGCCCCGGTTTCATCGCCGGGAAGGAAGGCACCTACCGCGCCCGGATCGAAGGCATGATCGCCCGCGCCGATATCGTGAAACTGTCGGATGAAGACCTGCACTGGCTGATGGGGCCGGGCGAGGTTGAAGTGTTGGCACGCGCCATCCTCGCCAAGGGGCCGAAACTGGTGTTCATCACCGAAGGTGCCGCAGGGGCCCGCGCCATCACCGCCCGCCAAAACCGCTTTGTCTCGGCTGAAAAGGTCACCGTCGCCGATACCGTCGGCGCGGGCGATACCTTTAACGCAGGCGCGCTTGCGTCCTTGCACGAGGCCGGTGCGCTGACCAAAGCCCGCCTTGCCGCCCTGACCGATGCCGAATTGGACGCCGCCCTTACCCTTGGCACCCGCGCCGCCGCGATCACCGTCAGCCGCCCCGGCGCCAACCCACCTTGGAGGCATGAGCTGTGAGAGCCGTCCTGCAACGCGTCAGCCGTGCTTCGGTTTCGGTGGACGGGGCCACCGTGGGCGAGATCGGCCCCGGCCTGATGATCCTTGTCTGCGCCATGCAGGGCGACACCGAGGCGCAGGCCGACAAGCTGGCCGCCAAGATCGCCAAGCTGCGGATTTTCAAGGACGATCAGGGCAAGATGAACCTGTCGGTGAAAGAGTCAGGCAATGCCGCGCTGATCGTCAGCCAGTTCACCCTAGCCGCCGACCTGCGCGGCAACCGCCCGGGCTTCAGCCCCGCCGCCAGCCCCGATGAGGGCAAGCGGCTTTATGAGCATTTCATCACCCGCATCGCCGCCGAAGGCATCGCGGTCGCAACCGGGGTGTTCGGGGCCGATATGGATGTGTCGCTGGTCAATCAGGGGCCGGTGACGATCTGGCTGGATACCGATCAGCTTTAGTCCCCCCTCCCCAGCCCCCCGAAGATTTACCCCATCCGCTCCCAAGCGGGCGGGAACTGGCCCAGAACCGCCGCCAGCGCCGCAT
>JBMSKG010000021.1:0-18543 GCA_049419625.1 Paracoccaceae bacterium
AGCAGGTTCATCCCCGGCGAGCCAATGAAATAGCCCACAAAGGTATGGGCCGGGGTTTCAAACAGCTCTTCCGGCGTGCCCATCTGCACCACGCGGCCGTCATACATGACCACCACCTTGTCGGCGAAGGTCAGCGCTTCGGTCTGGTCGTGGGTGACGTAAATCATCGTATGGCCGAACTCGCGGTGCAGCTGCTTTAGCTGGGTGCGCAGCTCCCATTTCATATGGGGGTCGATCACCGTCAGCGGCTCGTCAAACAAGATCGCGTTGACATCCTCGCGCACCATGCCGCGCCCAAGGCTGATCTTTTGCTTGGCATCGGCGGTCAGCCCGCGTGCCTTGCGGTCCAGCATCGCCTCCATGCCGATCATCGCGGCAATTTGGCCGACGCGCGCCTTGATATAGGCCGCGTCCATGCCGCGGTTGCGCAGGGGAAAGGCCAAATTGTCGCGCACCGTCATGGTGTCATAGACCACTGGGAACTGGAACACCTGCGCAATGTTGCGCGCTGCCGTTTCCGCATCGGTCACGTCTTGATCGCCGAAAAGAACGCGCCCCTGGCTTGGGCGCAACAGCCCCGAGATGATGTTGAGAAGCGTGGTCTTGCCACAGCCTGACGATCCCAAAAGCGCGTAGGCGCCCCCGTCCTGCCAGACGTGATCCATTTCCTTTAGCGCAAAATCCTGCTCGCCCTTGGGGCTGTGCAGATAGCTGTGGGCCAGGTTTTTCAGGGTGATCTGTGCCATGGTCAGGCCGCGCTCGCATAAGCTGCAGGCGCGGCAAGCCGGCCCTCGGTGTCAAAGATGTAGACATGGGCCGGGTCCAGCCAAACCGACACTTCGGAGCCCGCCAACAGATTATGTACCCCATGTACCAGCCCAACCCAGCGATCAGCCCCGTGGGTCAGGTGCAAGAAGGTTTCGGATCCGGTGATTTCGGTTACCCCCAAGGTGCAGCGGAACTCGACCGCGGGGCCTTTCGGCCGGTGAAGGTGAAGATGGTTGGCGCGGAAGCCCGCCAGATAGCGGCCATCCGACAGGCCCGCAAAAACTCCCTCGGCCGGGGCTGTGGACTCGATGCCCAGGCTCAGCTGCGAACCTGACTTGGTACAGGCGACGAAATTCATCGGCGGATCAGAGAACACCCGCGCCGTGGTGGCATCTGCGGGCTGGCGATAGACTTCGGGTGTTGGTCCGAATTGGGTGATGCGCCCTTCCCACAAGGTCGCCGTCTGGCCGCCCAACAACAGCGCCTCTTCCGGCTCAGTGGTGGCATAGACAAAGATCGCGCCCGAGGCTTCAAAGATCCGTGGGATTTCGGCGCGCAATTCTTCGCGCAGCTTGTAGTCAAGGTTCGCCAGCGGCTCATCCAGCAACACCAGCCCCGCACCCTTGACCAAGGCGCGCGCCAGCGCGCAGCGCTGCTGCTGGCCGCCCGACAGCTCCAAGGGCTTGCGCGTCAGCATCGGCATCAGCTTCAGCATCTCGGCGGTTTCGCGCACCGCACGGTCGATCTCGGCGTTGGATTTGCCCATCAACCGCAAGGGCGAGGCGATGTTGTCATAGACCGTCATGGCCGGATAATTGATGAACTGCTGATAGACCATCGCCACCTTGCGATCCTGCACGCGCTGGCCCGTCACATCGGCCCCATGCCACAAGATGCGCCCCGTGGAGGGCACATCCAGCCCGGCCATCAACCGCATGAGCGAGGTCTTGCCCGACAGCGTTGGCCCCAAAAGCACGTTCATCGTGCCTTTCTCCAGCGTGAGGGTCGTGGGCTGGATATGCACCTGCCCCTTGACCACCCGGCTTACCGATTGCAATTCCAGCGCCATCCGTCCCCCTTCATTCCGCCGCGGGGCTGACGGCCCCGTGACCTTCCACGCTGGCCATAAAGGTATCCAGCGCGGCCATCTGATCTTGGGTCATCCGCAGGCCCAGCTTGGTGCGCCGCCAGACCACATCGGCAGCCGTGCAGGCAAATTCATGGGCCATCAGCCAGCGCACCTCGGCCTCGGTCAGGGTTGCGCCAAAGTCGCGGCCCAGATCGGCGGGCTTACGCGCATTGCCCAAAACTGCTGCCGCTTCAGACCCATAGGCCCGTATTAGCCGCGCCGCCCAATAGTCGCTCAAGAAGCCGAACTGCGCCTTCAAGGCGGACGTCAACGCAGGCACGCCGTCATGGGCAAAATTGCCCCCCGGCAGCGCCACCCGCGCGGTCCACGGGCCTTTGGCCCGAGCAAAGAATGGCTGCAGCTTGTCTAAGGCCGATTCCGCCAAACGGCGGTAGGTGGTGATCTTGCCACCAAACACATTCAGCAACGGCGCGCCGTTGGTGTCCAAAGACAAGACATAATCCCGCGTCGCCGCCGTGGCTGACTTTGCCCCGTCATTGTACAACGGGCGCACCCCGGAATAGGTCCAGACCACATCCTCGGCCGTCACGGGTTTGGCGAAATACTGGCTGGCAAAGTTCAACAGATAATCGCGCTCTTCATCGGTACAGACAGCGTCTTTGGGCGCGCCCTGATGGTCCTTGTCGGTGGTGCCGATCAAGGTGAAATCTTGCTCGTAGGGCACGGCAAAGATGATCCGCCCGTCGGTGCCTTGGAAGAAATAGCAGCGATCGTGGTCATAAAGCTTGCGCGTCACGATATGGCTGCCGCGCACCAGCCGCACCCCTTCGGACGAATTGATCCGCGCCACGTTGCGGATCACGTCCTCGACCCAAGGCCCGCTGGCATTGACCAAGGCGCGTGCGCGATGGTTGTGCCGCCCCTGTGGCCCCTCGGTTTCAATCTGCCAAAGACCGTCCAGCCGATTGGCCGAAATGACGCGCGTGCGCGTCATGATCCGCGCGCCCCGCTCGGCCGCATCACGGGCGTTCAGCGAGACGAGCTTGCTGTCCTCAACCCAGCAGTCGGAGTATTCATAGGCATGACGGAACCGCGACTGCAGCGCCGCGCCTGCCGGATCGCGCGTCAGATCCAGCGTCCGCGTTGCGGGCAAGATCTTCCGCCCGCCCAGCGTGTCATACAAGAACAGCCCCAGCCGGATGAGCCATGACGGCCGCCGCCCTTTCATCCAAGGCATCAGCCGCGCCATGAGCCGCCCGGTTGGCGTGTCGCCCTCAAACCGCATGTCGGGGTGATAGGGCAGCACAAAGCGCATGGGCCATGAGATGTGGGGCATGGCGACCAAGAGGGTCTCGCGCTCCTCCAGTGCCTCGCGCACAAGGCGGAATTCGAAGTATTCCAGATAACGCAATCCGCCGTGAAACAGTTTGGTCGAGGCCGAGGAGGTGGCTTGTGCCAGATCGCCCTGTTCAGCGAGCACCACCGACAGACCCCGGCCCGTGGCATCGCGGGCAATCCCGCAGCCATTGATGCCGCCGCCAATAATGAAGAGATCGGCCACCTCGGGCCTGGTCTTCGTGGTCACGTCGGTTTCCTCCCCGCGGCGTGAAGATGGCGCGAATCGCTCTGGATCGTCAATCATTCTTTTTCGTTTACGCCAGAAAGGACTAAAACCGAACATTTGCGAGTAGTTGACGCAGGGTAAATCTCTGAAATGACACCACTCCTGCGTGAAACGCCCAATTTCGCATTGAAACGCGCTGCGCTGCGGCGTCTCTGACCGTGCAGCTGCGGCGGAATTTCCAGCTTGATCGTTTGGTCGGGTTTGACGAAACTCAACGACCAAGAGCGAAGCAAAAGGAACATCCCGTGGCGCTCAGCTTTCGCCAAAGCGAGATTCTGGAAATTGCTCGCGCCGAAGGGCGCGTGGTGGTGGAAGATCTGGCCCAACGCTTCGATGTCACGTTGCAGACCATCCGCCGTGACCTCACCGAACTGGCCGATCTGGGCCATCTGGACCGCGTGCATGGCGGTGCAGTGCCAAAGACTGGCGTGGCCAATCTGGGCTATGAACAGCGCCGCAGGATGAACGAGGCCGCCAAGACCGCCATCGCCCGCACCTGTGCGGCGGCGATCCCGGAGAACTGCTCGCTTATCATGAACCTTGGCACCACGACCGAAGCCGTCGCGCGTGAGCTTTTGGGTCACCGCAATCTGACCGTGGTGACCAACAACATGAACGTCGCAAATATCCTTGCCGCGAACTCGGGCTGTGAGATCATGGTGGCGGGTGGCGCGCTGCGCCGGTCGGATGGTGGGCTTGTGGGGGAATTGACCACCCAGTTCTTTGAACAGTTCAAGGTCGATTATGCCGTGATTGGCGCCTCTGCACTGGATCGCGACGGTGATCTTCTCGACTTTGATCTGGCAGAGGTGAGGGTGTCCAAGGCCATCATCCGGCAGGCGCGCAAGGTGTTTCTGGTCTGCGATCAATCCAAGCTGGACCGCTCAGCCCCCGCGCGACTGGCCTCGTTGTCGGAAATCACCACGCTCTTTACCGATCAGCCATTGCCACGCGATCTGGCGCTGAAATGCAGTGAATGGGGCACCGAGGTGGTGGTCGCAGCACCCCCGCTTTAGCCCCTCGGGCGGCCGGGATTTCTGCCGCCAAAATCGCCGTTTGATCCCCCCGCCCCCCCATGTTAGCCCCTTGTGCGATTGATTCCCGGGGCCGCTGCGCGTGTACAAGCTGGAAGAAGAGACCGAGGCCGACTGGTGGGAGGTAGAGGCGCTTTACGACCTGTGCTTCGCGCCGGGGCGGACGGCCTTGTCGTCCTACCGCCTGCGTGACGGGGTGCCCACAGTGGCCGCCTTATGTCTGGTATTGCGCGACGATGACGGCACCTTGGCCGCCGCCATCCGCTATTGGCCGGTCGAGGTGGCGGGCGAGGATGCGCTGCTGCTTGGTCCCGTCGCGGTTCACCCCACACGGCAGGGCGAGGGGCTTGGCGGCCTTCTCATCAACGAAAGTCTGGCCGAGGCCCGTCGTTTGGGCTGGGAGCGCGTGCTCTTGGTGGGCGATGCGCCCTATTACAGCCGCTTTGGCTTTGCCCGGCTGGCAGGCGTCGTCATGCCGCCGCCCACCAACCCTGACCGGGTCTTGGGGCTTGCATTGAAAACAGGTGCTTGGGCAGGGGTTGTCGGCCCGGTAACCAAGGCAACTGGGGTCTAATCCCAGGCCCTTCGCGCTGTTCGTTATTCACGGCCGCCATCTTGCAAGGGCGGGGCGCCGGGGCCACATTGCGCGCATGGCCCAAACCCTGCCCGCCCTGCCAAGCCCTGACCTTGACCGCGATATTGCGGTTCTTGCGCGTGCCGCAAAGCGGGCGAATGGCCCTTTGATGGCGCTTGTGAACAGGCTGGGCGGCAGCGTGGAACAGCAACTGGCCCTGCTGCCCGCCAGCCTAAAAGCCGAGGTTGAGCGTGTGACCGCAACGGCACTCATGGCAGCGCATGGCCTCGCGGGTTTGGGAGGCGAGGCATCGGGGCGCGGTACCATGGTGGCCGTGATGGCCACCGGGGCGGCGGGCGGGGCAGGGGGGCTTGTTACCTCAATCGCTGAGCTGCCGGTGACGATTACGGTCATTTTACGCGCCATCAGGGCCGAAGCCATCAAGGCCGGCTTTGATCCTAATGAGCCGGGCGTCCGCGCGGCCTGCCTTGAGGTCTTTGCGGCGGGCAGTCCATTGGCCGCCGATGACGGGGTGAACACCTCGTTCCTGTCGGCTCGCCTGACCCTGACTGGTCCTGCGCTGCAGGGGGTGATCGCCACCGTTGCCCCGCGACTGGCCGCTGCCTTGGGCCAGAAACTGGCGGCGCAAGCGGTGCCCGTGCTGGGGGCAATCAGTGGGGCGGCACTGAACGCCGCTTTCCTGCGCTATTACCGCGAGGTTGCGCGTATCCGTTTTGCCCTTATGCGCCTTGCCGTGCAGCATGGGGGGGCCACCGTGGCCGCCCGCTTTGCCGAGGCCACCGCCGCCCCGCGCCTGACCCGCAACCGGTGATTCCGACCTTCAGCAGACCCCGCGCCCCCGCGCAGCCAGATCGCGCAGCACCGCGAGCATCGATTGCACCACAAGGTGCGAGATCAAGGGCGCATAGCCAAGGAAGATCAGCCAGTTGCCGTAGCTGGCACTGCCAATCAGCACCTCATTGGCCAACAGCATCCCCAGATGATAGATCACCATCAGCTGGCTCAGCACCCGGCGCGCGCAAGGCCGGTCGATATCGGGCCAGCTGTGACGGGCCAACAGGGCGCGGCCATCCACAAGGTCCAGCACAAACAGTGCGGCCATGACCAAAAAATAGGCCGACAAAAAGCGCTGGCACCAGCTGGGATCACCATTCAGGATCAATACCGCCAAAAGTCCCGGCCCAAAGATCAGCGTCGCCAGAATAGTCACGCGCCGACCCAAGCGAGAATGGGCGGTCAGGATCAGCATCTCGGACTTGATCGCCAGCCGCAACGCCACGGTCACGAGAAAGGCCAGCAAAAACGCCTCAATCTCGCTGTCCAGCGCCACTCGCAAAATTGGCCATAATGCCGTCAGCACCAACCCCGGCATCAGGATTTCGGGCGCCACAACTGGAAATCGGCTCAGCGCCTGAACCAGCCGGCTCACCGACTGTGCAACTGGATCAATCATGGCTCTGCCCCCGCAATTCTTGCCGACAGAGCCAAGGTGCCGGGCAAAACAGACCCGGGGGCGGCGGGAACGTGGCCTGCTTTGGGCGGTCAAGCCGCAGCGGGAAACAGATCGTTTCGGATCTGGGACATGTACAGCTTCAGGCTTCGGGTTTGTCCTGATCGATGCTGTAGCGGTCAATCACCCGTGCCTGCGCCATGAAGAACACGAACATTGCCACCGGCGTGCCAAAGGTTTCAAGGTTTACCCAAGCCTCGGTCGACATCAGCCGCCAGACTGCCTCATTGGCAACTGCCAGCACGAAAAAAAACGCGGTCAGGCGGCGCGTCAAGATCATCCAGCCTTCGGGCTGCAGGGGCAAAGCCTGATCCATGACCAGCGACAGATAGGACTGCCCCCGCAAGAGCCCGATGCCCAGAATGGTGCCAAAGGTCACATAAACCAATGTCGGCTTCATCTTGAGAAACCGCTCATCCTTCAACCAGACCGAGATCCCGCCCAGAACGACCACCAGCACCAGCGTCAAAATCTGCATGCGCGACAAAGTGCCCGTCAGCGCCCAAAAGATGCCTGAGGTGATGATGATCATCACTATTAGCGCTGCCGTCATCACCAAAAACCCCGAATACTCGGAGCCGCCGATCAAATAGGTCTGGCCCTTGGTCAGTGTGAAACCGATGAAGAACAAAAGGACCGGCCCCAGTTCCAGCGCCGTTTTTACCAGTGGATTGATCTTCCTGATTTCAGCCATCGCGTTCGTTCCCTTGATGTCATCACATGCCACACCGCTGTGGGCAGGGCGTCAGTTGTCCAAGCCCACCAGCGCACGGGCAAATTCGCGCGGGTCGAAGGGCGACAGATCGTCAATTTGTTCACCCACCCCGATCGCGTGGATCGGCAGGCCGAATTTGTCGGCCAAGGACACCAAAACCCCGCCCTTCGCAGTGCCGTCGAGCTTTGTCATCACCAAACCCGACACATCTGCGATCTTGCGGAAGATCTCGACTTGCGCGACGGCGTTCTGGCCGGTGGTGGCGTCCAGCACCAAAATCGTGTTGTGCGGCGCGGTGGGGTCCACCTTGCGGATCACCCGCACGATCTTGGCAAGCTCCTCCATCAGATCGGCACGGTTCTGCAAACGTCCAGCGGTGTCGATCATCAAAAGATCTGCGCCCTCAGCCTGCGCTTGAGACAGCGCATCAAAGGCAAGGCTTGCGGGATCCGAGCCTTCAGGCGCGGTCAGTACCGGCACGCCCGCCCTTTGGCCCCAGACCTGCAATTGCTCCACCGCTGCGGCGCGGAAGGTGTCGCCTGCAGCAATCACCACCTTTTTTCCGGCGGCGCGGAACTGGCTGGCCAGCTTGCCAATGGTCGTCGTCTTGCCCGAGCCATTGACCCCCACCACCAAAACCACCTGTGGCTTTTGCGGATAAAGCGGCAAGGGCCGCGCCACGGGTTCCATGATGCGTGCCACCTCGGCGGCAAGTGCCTCGCGCAACTCTGTCGCGCCGATCTTCTTGCCAAAGCGGCCTTCGGCGATATTGGCGGTCACTCGAGTCGCTGTGTCCACCCCCATGTCGGCCTGAATCAACAAATCCTCAAGGCTTTCCAGCATCGCATCATCCAAGATGCGGCGCGGTTCTTCGGTCTTGCCAAAGAGGCGGCCCAGAAGGCCGGGCTTGGCCGGTTCGGGGGTTGCCTGTGCCACAGGGGCAGGCTTTAGGACAGGCGACGGGGAAAGAGCGGGTGACGCGGCATGGGTGGGTGATGGGACAGGTGAAGGCGCAGGCGCGGGGAAAGGCTCTGGGGTCTCGGTGGCTACAGGAGCAGGCGCTTCATGGCCAAGATCCTTCGCCTCTGGCGCTCCCTCTTGCCCCTCGGCCACCAGTGCATCCAGCCCCTCACCGATCTTGTCCGAGGATCGGAACATCCGTTCCTTGAGTTTCTTGAAGAAGGACATGGGCGCGCCTTTGGCTGTTTGTCATCACCTAGTCAATTTGCGCCCCAAGGGAAAGGGTCTCGGCGGTAAAGTGCCGCTCCATGCTTGCGCGGGGACATGGCATTTTTCCCGAGCCTGCGGCAAATTCCCGGCTGTTTGCTCCCAACGTCCATGCTAGCTTTGAAGAGATGCGTGATTTGACCCAAAACCCTTTGCCGATGACTCTTTTCGCGCTGGCCGCTGCCAGCCCGCTCGTGCTTTTTGCGCTTGGCGTCTGGGCAGGTGGGCTATGGGCCTTTGCCGGGCTGGCCTACATGACCGCGCTTGCGGCCCTGCTTGACCAAATCAAGGGTCCTTTCATGGGTGATGCAGCCGAGGGGGCTGAGTTTCCCGCCGCTGACGGATTGCTCTTTGGACTGGCCTGCGGCCATCTCATGGCGCTGCCCATCGTCGTATGGGCGGTGGCTGGGGACAGCGGACTGTCGGGCTGGCAACGTGCGGCGCTGATGCTGGGGGCTGGGCTGTGGTTTGGTCAGGTCTCAAACCCGATGGCGCATGAGTTGATCCACCGCGGTGACCGCATGCTCTATGGGCTTGGCGTTGCGGTCTATACGAGCCTTCTCTTCGGCCACCATTCCAGCGCGCACCGCCTTGTGCATCACCGCCACGCCGCCAGCGCCGCCGACCCCAATTCGGCCCGTGCGGGAGAGGGCTTTTATCGGTTCTTCCTTCGGGCATGGGGCGGCAGCTTTATGCGCGGCTGGGTCGAAGAGAACGCGTTGCGGGCGCGGTCGCAGGCGGGGCGCGGTCTGCATCCTTACGCTGTTTATCTGGGTGGCGCGATGTTGGCGCTGGCCTGTGCCTTCCTGATTGCGGGGGGGTGGGGTGTCGTGGTCTGGGCCGGATTGGCGCTTCACGCCCAAGTGCAGTTGATGCTGTCGGATTACGTCCAGCACTACGGTCTGACCCGCGCCACCCGTGACGGCGGGCGGCTGGAACCCGTCGCCGCGCGCCATTCGTGGAACGCGCCGCAGTGGTTTTCCTCGGCCATGATGCTGAATGCGCCGCGCCATTCTGACCACCACGCCCACCCTGCGCGGTCCTATCCCGCATTGCGCCTGCCTGACGCCACCGACGCCCCGCACCTGCCTTGGCCCTTGCCGGTGGCCTGCACCTTGGCGCTTTTCCCGCCGCTATGGAAACGCGCGATCCGCCCGCATCTGGCGAAATGGAAAACCACATGAACCGCTTGGCGCTGATTGCCTGTCTGGCCTGCTTTGCAGCACCCGCCATTGCAGACTCTGCCATTCCCGGGGGCCCACCGCTGGACGCTCGCGCCTTTGACGCGCTTACCTTAGGCAAAAGGATGGACACCTTTGATCCCTTCACGCTTTACGGGATCGAAGAATTCCTACCCGGCCAGCGGGCGATCTGGAAAGACGCCTTGGGCTGCAAGACGGCGACATGGGACCAGGTCGGCGACCAGATTTGCTTTTACTACGAAGACGACCCCGAGAGCCCCGATTGCTGGATCTACAACATCCACGAAGGCGAATTGTGGGGATGGTATCAAGGCCGCAGCGATGGCCCGGTGGTGCGCCTTGCGGCGGGCGACAGTCCCATGCAATGCGAGTTTGTCGGTGCCTAAGGCCAGAACCGGACGCTTAGAACAGACTGCCCTGATCCGGCCCATCCTCACCCTTGACCTTTTTCGCGGGCCGCGCGCCCAGCGACAGCTTGCCATCGGCAAACTCAATTTCAAGACTGGCACTGCGTTCGGCCCCGGCTTTGGTCGTCACCACTTGGCCCTCGCCGCGCACCACGGCAAAGCCGCGCTTTAGGGTCTCACGGTAACCCAAGGTCAGCCGCGTGCGGTCGGTCTGCTCCAACCGCGCCGCAAGGTCCGTTAGCCGCCGCGTCGGTGCGGCCTGCAACCGGCTGTCCAAGGCCGCCAGCCGCTCACGATCGCGTCCAATATCCCGCGCTGCCCCCGACATCAGCCGCGCCAGGGCCGGTTCCAGCCGTGAGGCCCATTTGTCCATCTGCCCGTGCTTGCGCTCCACGGCCAAAGCGGCGCGATCGGCAAGCCGCTGGGCGCGGGTCTGCAAATCGGCGGTCTTGATGCCAATCAGCCCTGACAGGGTTTCCAACCGCAGCCGAGCCGCCCGTTCAAAGGCCGCGCGCTTGCGCGCCGCCGCCATCCCCAAAGCCCCCCCAAGACGGCCCGACCAGAGATCAAGCCGCTGAGTTGGCTGCGCCAAAAGCGTCTCCAATCGGGGCAGGGCGCGCGCCAGATCGCGCAGGCGTTGCCCCCGGACCGCGGCACCCTGCGCCACTGCCCGGCTTTGCCGCGCTCCCAAGGCATCCAGTGTCGCGAGCAGCTCCAACCGCACCGGCACCGCCAATTCGGCCGCCGCTGTCGGGGTCGGGGCCCGCAGATCCGAGGCATAGTCGATCAGCGTGGTGTCGGTCTCATGACCCACGGCCGAGATCAGCGGGATCCGAGAGGCCGCCGCCGCCCGCACCACGATTTCCTCGTTGAACCCCCAAAGGTCCTCCAGACTGCCGCCCCCACGGGCCACTATCAAAAGGTCCGGTCGCGGAATCGGCCCGCCCGGCTCCAACGCGTTGAACCCGCGAATGGCCGCCGCCACCTCACCCGCACAGGCCTGCCCCTGCACGGCGACCGGCCAGATCAAGACATGGCGCGGAAAACGGTCGCGCAAGCGGTGCAGAATATCCCGGATCACCGCGCCGGAGGGCGAGGTGACGACCCCGATCACACTGGGCAGATAAGGGATCGGCTTCTTGCGGCCTGCGTCAAAGAGTCCCTCGGCCCCCAACGCCGCCTTGCGCTTTTCCAGCATCGCCATCAAGGCGCCTGCCCCGGCAGGCACGACATCGTCGACGATCAACTGATACTTCGACTGGCCCGGAAAAGTGGTCATCTTGCCCGTGGCGATGACCTCCATGCCCTCTTCAGGCCGGGTCTGCATTTTGGCAAGCTGACCCTTCCACGAAATCGCGGCGATTACGCTGCGATCATCCTTGAGGTCGAAATATAAATGCCCCGAGGCCGGACGGCTGACGCGCCCCACCTCGCCGCGCACCCGCACAAGCCCAAACTCGCCCTCGATCACCCGCTTCACCGCGCCGGACAGTTCCGACACGGTGTATTCGGGCTGGTTGCTCACAGGTGCGGCGTCTTCGAACATGTCCATCGGCGCTTGCCTCCCTTGGGGGGGAACCTTATGACGCGGGCACAGCAAAGGCAAAGGGGGCGACCGATGAATATCCTGATCCTCGGCAGCGGCGGGCGCGAACATGCGCTGGCTTGGGCGGTCAAGCAAAACCCCAAATGCGACCGGCTGATCGTGGCCCCGGGCAATGCTGGGATATGCGGGCTGGCAGAGGTGGCCGACATCAACATTCTTGACGGCGCCTCTGTGGTGACCTTCTGCGAAGAAAACGCCATCGATTTCGTGATCATCGGCCCCGAGGCCCCCTTGGCCGCCGGTGTGGCCGATGCCACCCGCGCGGCGGGACTTCTGACCTTTGGCCCCTCCGCCGCCGCCGCCCGGCTTGAAGCCTCCAAGGGCTTCACCAAGGAAATCTGCGACGCCTGCGCGGCGCCCACCGCCGCCTATGCCCGCTTCACCGAAGCCGCTGCGGCACGGGCCTATGTCACCACCCAAGGCGCACCGATTGTGGTCAAGGCCGACGGCTTGGCGGCTGGAAAAGGCGTGATTGTGGCGATGACCGTCGACGAGGCGCTTGCCGCCATCGACAACATGTTCGGTGGTGAGTTTGGCGCGGCGGGGGCCGAAGTCGTGATCGAGGAATTCATGACCGGTGAAGAGGCCTCGTTCTTTATCCTGACCGATGGCGTCAACGCCCTGCCCATCGGCACGGCGCAGGATCACAAGCGGGTGGGGGATGGCGACACCGGGCCCAACACCGGCGGCATGGGGGCCTATTCCCCCGCACCGGTCTTGACCGATGCCATTGCCGCCCGTGCCATGGAGGAAATCGTGCTGCCAACCATCCGTGAGATGGCCCGGCGCGGTACGCCTTATCAGGGGGTGCTTTATGCGGGCCTGATGATCAAGGATGGGCAAGGGCGGCTCGTGGAATACAACGCTCGCTTTGGCGACCCTGAAACTCAAGTCCTCATGATGCGCCTTGGCGCCCAGGCACTTGATCTGATGCTGGCCTGCGCCGAGGAACGGCTGGATCAGGCGCAAGTCAACTGGGCCGAGGATCACGCGATCACCGTGGTCATGGCCGCCAAAGGCTATCCCGGGGCCTATCAGAAAGGCACCGAGATCCGCGGCCTGACGCGCCTGACCGAAGACAGCCGCCACATGGCCTTTCACGCCGGTACCATGGAAAAAGACGGCCGCATCCTTGCCAATGGCGGGCGGGTGCTGAACATCACGGCGCGGGGCGATACCTTGGCCGAGGCGCGCAACCGCGCCTATGCGATGATCGACCAACTTGACTGGACCGAGGGCTTTTGTCGCTCGGACATCGGCTGGCGCGCCTTGTGACCAGATCGGGCAGGGGGGCTGTCTGCCCCCCTCTGGCCTGCGGCCATTCACCCCCCGAGAGTATTTGGAAAGGCGCAAATCCAAGATCGGCTCGGCCCATGATTTGCGCCTTTTGAAATACTCTGGGGGGTGAGCGCGGCACGTGCGAGGGGGGTAAAGCCCCCCTGCAGCGGCGGCAAAAGGGTGCAACACCGGAACGAAAGGGCCCATGGCGTGGGAGATCAGCAGGTTTGGCCTCTTGCAGGGGGCGTGCGAGGGCCCTAAAGAAGCGCCGGATTTGCTGGCTGCGGGAGATACCCATGCCGTTATTGGTGATGAAATTCGGTGGCACGTCGGTGGCGGATATCGACCGCATCGCCAATGCCGCCCAGAAGGTGCAGCGCGAGGTGGAGCGTGGCTATGACGTGATCGTCATCGTCAGCGCCATGTCGGGCAAGACCAATGAGCTGGTCGGCTGGGTCGAAAAGACCTCGCCCCTGTATGACGCGCGCGAATATGATGCCGTTGTAGCTTCGGGCGAGAATGTAACGGCAGGCCTGATGGCGCTGCGGTTGCAGGAAATGGGCATTCCGGCGCGGTCTTGGCAGGGTTGGCAAGTGCCGATCAACACCACTTCGGCCCATGGTTCGGCCCGCTTTGTGTCGATCCCCGCCGACAATATCAACGCCAAGTTTGCAGAAGGCTTCAAGGTCGCAGTGGTTGCGGGCTTTCAGGGCCTGTCGGCCGAGGGTCGCATCACCACGCTGGGGCGCGGTGGCTCTGACACCACCGCCGTGGCCTTTGCCGCCGCCTTTGGCGCCGAGCGCTGCGACATCTACACCGATGTCGATGGCGTCTATACCACCGACCCGCGCATCTGCGACAAGGCGCGCAAGCTGGACAAGATTGCGTTTGAGGAAATGCTCGAACTGGCTTCGCTGGGTGCCAAGGTCTTGCAGACCCGTTCGGTCGAGCTTGCCATGCGCTACAAGGTGCGCCTGCGGGTGCTGTCCTCGTTTGAGGATACCGATGAAACTTCTGGAACTCTGGTCTGCGACGAGGACGAAATCATGGAATCGAAAGTTGTTTCTGGCGTCGCCTATAGCCGCGACGAGGCGAAGATGACGCTGGTCAAGGTTGAAGACCGCCCCGGCATCGCCGCGGCCATCTTCGGCCCCCTGGCCGAGGCTGGGGTGAACGTGGACATGATCGTCCAGAACATCTCGGAGCTGGACGACCCGTCCGACAAGCGCGCCTATACCGACATGACCTTCAGCCTGCCCACCAATCAGGTGGAGCGCGCGCGCAAGGCCATGGAGGACGCCAAGGCTGCCGGAAAATTCGCCTATGGCAAGTTGGTGACTGATACGGATGTTGCCAAGATTTCTGTCGTCGGCATCGGTATGCGCAGCCAAGTCGGGGTGGCGGCCAAGATGTTTGCCGCTTTGGCGGCCGAGAATGTGAACATCAAGGTGATCAGCACTTCTGAGATCAAGATCTCGGTGCTGATCGACCGCAAGTACATGGAACTCGCCGTGCAGGCGCTGCACGACGTTTTTGAGTTGGACAAGGCCTAAGACCAACCGCTTTGCCAAAGAAACCCCGGTCGCAGCGCTGCGACCGGGTTTTTTCTTTGCACCTTCGCAGCGGTCTAGATCGACCCCGCCTCGACCATGTAATTCGACGCAGAACACATTGCGGCATCGTCCGAGGCCAGAAACAGCACCATCCGCGCCACATAGACCAGATCGATCAGATCAGGCAGGCACTGGCGGTTGCGATGCGCCTCAAGGGCTTCGGGCGTGGCCCAAAGCGTCTTTTGCCGCTCGGTCATGATCCAGCCCGGGACCACGGCATTAACGCGGATGCGGTGGCGGCCCAGATCGCGCGCCATGGTGCGCGTCAGCCCATGCACGGCGGCCTTGGCCGTGGCATAGGCCGGAAAACCACCCCCGGCCTCGAACCACGAATTCGACCCCATGTTGATGATCGACCCACCGCCTGCTGAAATCATGTCGGGCGCAACCGTTTGAATGGCAAAGAACATATGGCGCAGGTTGGTGGCCTGACGTTCATCCCAGTATTCAGGCGTCACGTCCTGCCAGCCATGACGATCATCGCGCGCAGCGTTGTTGACCAAAACCACCGCAGGCCCAATCTGGGCCTTCAGATCGGCCAGTGCGGCCTGCATCGCAGCAATGTCACGCAGGTCGCACAAGGCAAAGGCCACACCGGGCACTTGCTTGGCCAAGGCGCGCGCGGCATCCGCATCGCGGTCCAAAAAGCCCACGCGCGCCCCTTGTGCCGCAAAGGCTTGCACTATCTCGGCCCCAATCCCCTGCGCGCCACCGGTCACATAGACGGTTTTGCCGCGCAGGCTGGGATATATGGCGAATTCTTGGGTCATGGTGGCCTCGGCTGGTCTGGGATTGGCCCTGTCTGACGCAGGCGACCGTCAAGGGCAAGGTTTCGTGCGCGAACTGCCTTGATCTTGGGCGGATGGCGAAAATCTGCGCGAAAACTCTGGTCTGACCGGCAAACTTGGCCAAAAGTCGCTCCCCTTTGGCGCGTATTGGTCCTATAGCTGGGGCGAGGAGCCTTTGACCGATGTCCGACCGCAGTGAAAGCGACAGCCGCAAGCTCTTGCGGCGCTTGCGCGATATGCTTGCCACCCCCGCGAAGGGGCAGGACCGGCTTGACCGCATCACCCATCTCATTGCCGACAGCATGAAGACCGAGGTTTGCTCGATCTATCTGTTTCGCGACGCCGAAACGCTGGAGCTTTGCGCCACCGAGGGCCTGCGCCCTGAGGCGGTGCACCAGACGCGGATGAAGCTGGGCGAGGGGCTGGTGGGTCGGGTGGCCCGGACCGGGCAGCCGGTGAACACCGCCGATGCGCCGTCCGAAAAGGGCTTTCGTTTTATGCCGGAAACCGGGGAAGAGATATATTCTTCCTTTCTTGGCGTGCCGATCCAGCGCGTGGGCGAGAAACTGGGTGTGCTTGTCGTGCAGTCCAAAGTCGCGCGCAGCTATTCCGAAGAGGAAATCGACGCGTTGGACGTGGTCGCCATGGTGCTGGCCGAAATGACCGAACTGGGCGCCTTTGCCGGTGATGGGGTGCAGGCGCTTCACAAAAAGCCTGTGATGTTTCGGGGCAGCACCGGTCAGGAAGGCACCGCTATGGGCCGGGTCTGGCTGCATGAACCGCGTGTGGTGGTTACCAACCCAGTGGCCGATGACCCCTTGACCGAGATCGACCGGATCCGCGAGGCCGTGGGTGTCTTGCGCGTCTCGGTTGATGATCTTCTGGCGGCTGAAAGCCTTGATAAAGACCAAAAGGCTGTGCTGGAGGCTTACCGCATGTTTGCACATTCGCGCGGCTGGCTGCGCCGGATGGAGGAAGATATCCAGCGGGGGCTATCGGCCGAGGCGGCGGTTGAGAAAGAACAATCCACTGCACGCAATCGGCTGGAACAGGTGGAAGATGCCTACCTGCGCGAACGGCTGCATGATCTGGATGATTTGTCCAACCGGCTGCTGCGCATCCTGACGGGGCAGGGCAAAGATACCGGCGCCCAGATGCCCGAGAACCCGGTTCTTGTGGCGCGCAACATTGGGCCCGCGGAACTCTTGGACTATGGGCGCAAATTGAAAGGCGTGGTGCTGGAAGAGGGTTCTGTTGGCTCTCACGCCGCCATCGTCGCCCGCGCTCTGGCCATTCCGATGGTGATCCACGCCCGAAACATCACCTCTGAGGCGCTGAACGGCGATGCCATTTTGGTCGATGGCGACCAAGGGATCGTGCATCTGCGCCCCGAAGACACCGTATCGCGCAGCTTCCGCGACAAGGTCGCCATGCAGGCCGAGGCGCAAAAGCGCTATGCCAGCTTGCGCGACCTGCCCGCCACCACCCGCGATGGGGTGTCAGTGGCCTTGCACATGAACGCAGGGCTTATGGCCGATCTGCCCAGCCTTGAAGGCTCGGGCGCCGAAGGTGTGGGCCTTTTCCGGACCGAGCTGCAGTTCCTGATCCGCAACAAGATGCCCCAGCGCGGCGAGTTGGCCCAGCTTTACACCCGCGTGATGGATGCCGCCAAAGGTCGCCCCGTAGCCTTTCGCACACTGGATATCGGGTCGGATAAGGTGCTGCCCTACATGAAACCGCAGGATGAGCCGAACCCCGCCATGGGCTGGCGCGCCATTCGGGTTGGCTTGGACAAGCCGGGCGTGTTGCGCATGCAAGTGCAGGCCCTGATCCGCGCCGCCAATGGCCGTCCGCTGTCGATCATGTTCCCCTTCATCACCGAACAAGCCGAGTTCCAAGAGGCCCGCTCGCATGTCCTGCGCGAGATTCACCGCGAGCGGTCTTTGGACCACACGGTGCCCGCAAGGCTGGAAATCGGTGCCATGCTGGAAACCCCCAGCCTTGCTTTTGCCCCGCAATCCTTCTTCGAGATGGCAGATTTCATCTCGATTGGCGGTAATGACCTAAAGCAATTCTTCTTTGCCGCCGACCGCGAGAATGAGCGGGTGCGCAAACGCTATGACACGCTGAACCTGTCGTTCCTGTCCTTCATCGAACAGATCGTGCAGCGCTGTGCGGTGTCTAACACGCGGCTGTCGTTTTGCGGCGAGGACGCTGGTCGTCCGGTCGAGGCCTTGGCGCTGGCCGCGATGGGCCTGCGTGGGTTGTCGATGCGCCCGGCCTCAATCGGCCCTGTCAAGGCGCTGTTGCGCCGCGTCAAGCTGGCCGAGGCGCGCGCCGGGATTGAAGAGGCGCGCGCGGCGGGCGAGATGTCGGCGCGGCCCCGGCTCATGGACTGGCTGGCCAGCCTGCCGCAAACCAAGGGCCCGCTTTTGCCGCCGTGAGCCCGGCATCGCCCGGTCGTTTTGGAGGGATCACTCTCTTGCGGCCAGGACGACGTGCCGCGCGGCCAGCGCGCGCCTGACGGCCACGACGCGCGACCGGGGCACTGGCACGGTAATCCCATTGCGCAGCGTCAGTCGCGGCCCACCGCCCGCCGATTTCTCAAGGCTCAGGACATGGCCGATGTTCACCCACCATGAGCGGTGAATCTGCATGCCATTCAGACCGCCGAGATCGTCAGAGGCATCGCTCATTCGCATCAGCACCAGCCGACTGCCCAAAGGGGTAAAGACCTTGACGTAATGGTCCTGCGTCTGCACGGCGATGATGTCGCGGCCCAGTTCGGGCGGTAGCCGCGCGAAAAGCCCGGCTGCCCCATCGGGTGCCGCCGCCCGCCGGGCTTGGTCCCGCACCGGCATCACAAGTTGCACCAGAACGCTGATCCCTATGGCGGTTGGCGCGATATAGGGCAAAAGCCCGACCACTCCGGACGGCGGCAGTGCAAGCCCTGCAAGCCACATGCCCAAGGCTACAAGCCCGGTCACCGGCAGAATACCCAAAGCGCCCGCGACCGCGCCGATCCCCGCACGTGGCCAGTTAGGCGGGCAAGTCGCCTCGATCAGCCGGTTCAGTGCCCAGATCAA
>JBMSKG010000022.1:0-18495 GCA_049419625.1 Paracoccaceae bacterium
TGGAGGAATCCTTCGGCCCGGTGGTCGGCATCATGAAGGTCAAGGATGACGAAGACGCCATCCGTCTGATGAACGACAGCCCTTACGGCCTGACCGCCAGCATCTGGACCCAAGATTACGACACCGCCGCCGCCATCGGCGCGCGGATCGAAACCGGCACCATCTTCATGAACCGCGCCGATTACCTTGACCCGGCGCTGTGCTGGACCGGCTGCAAGGACACTGGGCGCGGCGGCAGCTTGTCTTACCTCGGGTTCCTCTCGGTCACCCGTCCGAAATCCTATCATCTCAAGAAAGTCTGATCCCATGACCTCGCATTCGGTCCCCAACCGCAACTGGTCCTACCCCACCGCCATCAAATTCGGCGTCGGCCGCATCGCTGAGCTGGCCGAGCATTGCGCTGCTGCTGGCGTGAAAAAGCCGCTCTTTGTCACCGACAAGGCGCTGGCATCCCTGCCCATTACCGCCGAGGCCGTGGCGGTTCTGAAAGCCGCAGGGCTTGGCACGGCCGTGTTCTCAGAAGTTGACCCAAACCCGAACGAGAAGAACATGGCCGACGGCATCGCCGTCTATTTGGCCGGCGGCCATGACGGGGTGATCTGCTTTGGCGGCGGCTCGGCCTTGGACCTTGGCAAGATGATTGCCCTGATGGCGCATCAACGCAAAGACCTCTCGGTCTGGGACCTTGAGGATATCGACGACTGGTTCACCCGCGCTGACAGCGCGAAAATCGCCCCGATCATCGCCGTGCCAACCACCGCAGGCACGGGGTCCGAAGTGGGCCGCGCAGGCGTGCTGACCAACTCGGTCACCCACAAGAAAAAGATCATCTTCCACCCGAAACTGCTTCCTGTCGTCACCATCTGCGACCCGGCGCTGACCGTCGGCATGCCCAAATTCATCACCGCAGGCACCGGGATGGACGCACTGGCCCACTGCCTTGAGGCCTATAGCAGCCCCTTCTATCACCCGATGTCCCAAGGCATCGCGCTGGAGGGCATGCGGCTGGTGTTTGAAAACCTGCCGAAGGTCTATGCCAACCCCAACGACCTTGACGCCCGCGCGCATATGATGAGCGCGGCCGCCATGGGCGCTGTGGCCTTCCAAAAGGGCCTTGGCGCGATCCATTCGCTGTCCCACCCGATCGGTGCCGTCTACGGCACCCACCACGGCACCACAAATGCCGTTGTGATGCCGATGGTCTTGGACATGAACCGCGGCGCGATTGAGGAACGGATCGAAAAAGCCGCCGCCTATCTGGGCATCAAAGGCGGGTTTGACGGCTTCCGCGCCGCGATCATGGACCTGCGTAAGACGCTGAACATTCCGGAAAACCTCACCGCTTTGGGCGTGACCAACCCCAATCTGGATGAGCTGACCGACATGGCGCTGGAAGACCCGTCTTGTGGCGGCAATCCGGTGGCGATGACGCGGGAAAACACCCTCGCGCTGTTCAAAGCCTGCCTCTAAACCATCGCTCATCGTCGCCGTTCTGGCACTCTTCGCGCCCCCTCTTTCCCGCGAGGAGCGCCGGAACGGCGAACGACGAGCCTTCGCGGGATCCAGATGACCGACCATATCAGCACCGAAATCGCTGTCATCGGGGCAGGCGTTGTCGGCCTTGCCGTGACCGAAGCGCTTTTGGCGCAAGGGCATGAAGTTGTTTTGGTTGACCCGAACACCCCAGGCATGGGCGCAAGCTATGGCAATGCCGGCACCATTGCCGATTATGCGGTCATGCCCGTCGGCACGCCGGATGTGCTGCGAAATCTGCCCTCGCTTTTGTTTGACAAACACTCCCCCCTAGCCATTCGCCGCGCCGCCCTGCCCTCACTGATGCCATGGCTCTTGCGCTTCGCCCGCCAATCGTTGCCCGGCCCCACCGCGCGCAACGCGGCCGCCATTGCGGGGCTTCTGACCGGAGCCGCGCCGCTTTGGCAAGGCTTGGCCCAGCGCATCGGCGGCGCCGAGATCTTGCAGCATCGCGGCTGCCTGTACCTGTACGAAACCGCCGCCGCCCATCGTGCGGCGGGCAAGGACATGGCCTATCGCCGGACCCATGGCATCACCGTCGACCTGATCGGCCCCGATGAGCTTGCCCGGATGGAACCCGGCCTGCCCGCGGTCGAAGGCGGGGCGGCCTTCTTTCCCAAGGCCGTGTTCATGTCCGATCCGGGCCAGATGGTGCGCCTGCTGGCGCTTAAGGTGCTGCAAAAGGCGGGCTTTCAGCAATGCCGGGCGGATCGGTTGACCCGCCAGCTGGACGGCATCATCGTTGAAGGCCCCGGCCTAAGGCTGCGCGCCCGTCAGGTGGTGATCGCGACAGGCGCCCATTCGCGCAGCCTTGCGGCCCAAGCGGGCGACCGCGTGCCCTTGGACACCGAACGCGGCTACCACGTCGAATGGGACATGGCGACGCCCCGCCTCACCCGGCCAACCTGCCCCACCTCACGCGGCTTCTACCTTTGCCCGATGACGGGCCGCCTCAGGGTGGCGGGCACGGTGGAACTGGGCGGCCTTACCCTGCCGCCCTCGCCCCACCGGATTGCAAAACTGATCGAAGGCGCGCGCGCCATCTTCCCCGATCTGCCCGAACCCTCGCGCGACTGGATGGGCTTTCGCCCCTCGATGCCCGACAGCCTGCCAGTGATCGGCCCCTCCCGCGACGGCGGGGATGTCATCCATGCCTATGGCCATGGCCATATCGGCCTGACGCTGGCCCCGATCACGGCCCAGATCGTTGCGGCCCTCGTGGCCGGCAAGGCCCCGCCGGTGGAACTTGCGCCCTATCTGCCCAGTCGGTTCGCCTGACGCGCAAGCGCCGATCAGGGAAAGGCCAGATCAGGTCCTGTCCGGAAGTATGAGACATTGTTGGTAAATGTGCTGTCCGGCACCAGCCGGATCCAGCGCCCTTCGGGATCGTCAATCGCGGCGATTTCCTGAATGAACCAAGGGTTCCAGCTGTCGGGGTCCGGCCCCAGATAGCGCGCCAAAAGACGGCGGAATCGCGCGGGCTCCATCGGCAAGACCTCGGCCCTGCCGCGCAAGCCAAGGTGCAACAGCACCCCCGCCGCCACATCCAGATGCACGATCTCAACCGCACAGCGCGCATCCGCCTGCAAACGGCGCACGGATGACCCTTCGCGATGCCCCAGCATCCACAAGGCGCCGTCTTCCCAGATGAACCAGACTGGCGAATTGCGCGGGCCTTCAGCCTCCATCGTCGCCAGATTGGCCATCAGGGGCCGCGACAGAACGTCCTCAGGGTCAAAGGGCCGCGCCACCCCTTACAGCATCCCCGGCACCACCTGATCGGGCGGGCGGTGACCGTCGGCAAAGGTCTTGATGTTGATGATCACCTTCTCGCCCTGCTCAAGACGCCCCTCCAGCGTGGCCGAGCCCATATGGGGCAGCAAGACCACATTGGGCAGCGCGCGCAGGGCTGGCGAGACCTCGGTGCCATGCTCATAGACATCCAAGCCCGCCCCGCCCAATTCCCGCGCGACCAGCATCCGCGTCAGGGCGTTTTCGTCGATCACCTCGCCGCGCGAGGTGTTGATGAGAACGGCCGTGGGCTTCATCAGCTTCAGCCGCCGGGCGTTCATCAGGTGAAAGGTTGATGGGGTGTGCGGGCAGTTGATCGACAAGATGTCCATCCGGCTGACCATCTGGTCCAGACTTTCCCAATAGGTGGCATCCAGCTCGGCCTCGACCTCCGGGCGCAGGCGCTTGCGGTTGTGGTAATGCACCTGCAAGCCAAAGGCGCGGGCGCGGCGCGCCACGGCCTGCCCGATCCGGCCCATGCCCAGAATGCCCAGCCGCCGCCCGCCCAGGCGCCCGCCCAGAAACGCGGTCGGCGCCCAGCCGGTCCAGCTTCCGGCCTGCATCACAGCCAACCCTTCCGGAATCCGCCGCGTCACCGCCAGCATCAGGGCCATCGTCATGTCTGCCGTGTCCTCAGTCACCACCCCCGGCGTGTTCGACACCAAAATGCCCCGGCTCCGTGCGGTGGCCACATCGATGTGGTCCACCCCGGCCCCGAAACTGGCGATCAATCGCAGCCGCTCACCCGCCTTGGCGATCAGCCCTGCATCGATATGATCGGTGATCGTCGGCACCAGCACATCAGCCCGCGCCATCGCCGCCGCCAGCTCTTCGCGGCTCATCGGGCGGTCATCCTCACGCAGCTCCACATCGAACAATTCCTTCATCCGCGTCTCCACGGGTTCGGGCAAGCGTCGCGTCACGACAACACTCAGACGTCCTGCGGGCATAAGGGGCCTCCCTGCACTTCCAAATCGCATCCCAGAATGGCAAAGTGACGACAAGCGGGGCAAGGCACAAGCCCCGGTGAGCGGTAACGGCGGCAGGCGGGGGGACAATCCAACCCCAAATGTCGCGAAAGGCACGGGCAATGACAGGGTCTTGGGTGTTTCGGGCAGCAAGCATCGGGCTGATGCTGACCATTGGCACGACATGGGGGGCGCTGCCCGCCACAGCGCAGGTCAGCGCGGGCGGCACCGTATCGCTGGCCGCTCCGGCCGAGGGCGGACTGCCAAAGGGCGGTCTGGCCGCCTCGCCCCGGCCCAAGGCCAACCCGGTCCACGCCGCCGCCGCGCCAATCGCAGAGCCCGCCGCCGAAACTGCGCCCGCGGCCACCGCCAGCCCCGCCCCGGCAGCCGCCCCCGCCACTCCGGCCCCGGCGGCCAAGCCAGCCAAACCGCCGCGCGACCCCTCCAAAGGTGCGGTCACCAACCTGCCGATCCCGCGCTTTGTCAGCCTCAAGGGCAATGAGGGCAATGCCCGCCGCGGCCCCAGCCTGACCCATCGCATTGACTGGGTGTTCACCACCCCCGGCATGCCACTGCGCGTGACGGCAGAACATGAAAACTGGCGCCGCGTCGAGGATGCCGAGGGCTTGGGCGGCTGGGTGCATTACGCGCTTTTGTCCGGCGTGCGCTCGGCCATCATCACCGCCGACCTTGCCGATTTCCGCATGCAACCCGACCCGGCCTCGGCCGTCAGGTTTCAGGCCGAAGGCGGTGTCATCGGCAGGCTTCTGGCCTGCACCCCCGATTGGTGCCGAATGAATGTGCAAGGTGAACGCGGCTGGGTCGAAAAGTCGGCGCTTTGGGGTGTGATACCGGGCGAGATTTTGGAATAATCCCGCAGCGCCCTGCAGTCAGCGCTTGATCGACCGACCCGCGCCGCCTAAAGCGCGCCCTGAACCCATCGCAAAGGACCGCCCGATGTCCGACCCGCATCCCGTCCGCCTGAACCTGACGGCTGGCGCCGCCTCGGTGGCGGTGGCGGCGCTTTTGGTGGCGCTCAAGCTTTGGGCCTTGGGCGAAACCGGCGCCTTGTCGGTCGCGGCCTCGCTGGCCGATTCTGCGATGGACCTGATGATCTCGCTCGCCGCCATGGCCGCGCTGATCTATGCGGCCAAACCTGCCGATGAAGACCACGCCTTTGGCCATACCAGCGCCGAGGATCTGGCCGCCTTGGGTCAGGCGATCTTTATCCTGATCGCCGCAGGCGTCATCACCTCTGCCGCCGCCCAGCGCCTATTGGATCCCGATACCCCACAGTTGCAGGCCCAAGGGCGCGGCATGATGGCCATGGCGCTGTCGGTGGTGCTGACGCTGGGGCTTGTGTGGTGGCAAGGCCGCGTGGCGCGCACCACCGGCAGCCGCGTGGTGGCCGCAGACCGGCTGCATTACCTTGGTGACCTTCTGCCCAATATCGGCGCGATCGTGTCGCTTTGGGCCTCGGCCAGCTTTGGCATGGGCCAGATCGATTCGGTCGTGGCCATTGGTGCGGCCGTGATGCTGGCCTTGGGCGCCCTGCGCATCGGCAAGGGCGCCTTTGACGCGCTGATGGACCGCCGCGCCGATCCGGACATCATTGCCGGCATCGGCAAGATTGCCGCCGATTGGCCGGGCGTGCATGGCTATCACGACCTGAAAACCCGCACCGCTGGCAGCCGGATCTTCGTCAACATTCATATTGAATTGGACGGCGGCCAATCCCTGCGCCAAGCCCATGACATCGGCGCGGGCCTACGCCGCGCCATCCTGAACGCCTATCCACAGGCCGATGTCATCATCCACAAGGATGTGGTGAACGAGACCTAACTGCGCCCGCCCCACGCCCGCGCCGCTTTTTTCCATCACACTCGCCCATATCCCTTGCATCACGCAGCGACTGGCAGCACTCTCGCACGAATTATCCATCCGTATAACAAGACACCAATGTCCACCGACCGCCGCCCCTATCGCCGCGAAACCGAGGAAACCCGCCGCGAGGCGCTGATCGAGGCCGCGCTCGATCTGGTGGCCTCTGGAGGGCCACAGGGCGCGACGGTGCGCGCGATTGCCGACCGCGCCGGGGTAACGCCTGGGCTGATCCGGCATTACTTTGCCACCAAAGAGGAACTGACCCGCGCCGCCTATCGCCGCTTTATGAAGATGCTGACCGAAGACAGCGCGGCTGCCCTGCGCGACGCCGGTCCTGCCCCCGCCGCGCGGCTGGCGGCCTTCGTCGCGGCCTCGCTCTGCCCACCAGTGGTGGACCCGCTGCGCCTTGCGCTGTGGGCCGGGTTTCTCAACAGCCTGCGCGGCGACCCTGAGATGCGCCAGATCCACGAACAAGGCTACCGCGCCTACCGCGACATCCTCGAAGGGCTGATTGCGGCCCTGCCCGGCACCCGCTCGGCCGACCAATGCCGCCGCGACGCCATCGCCTGCAACGCGGTGATCGACGGGCTTTGGTTGGAAGGCTCTGCCCTGCCACACGGCTTTGCCTTTGGCGAGTTGCAGGCCATCGGCCTGTCCGCCGTCTCGGCCATCCTGAACCTTAATCTGAAAGACCCAAGCGCATGAGATATTCCGCCCTGACCGACCGCCTGCAAGGGCTTGGCGGTGCCAAATGGGAGATTCACGCAGCGGCCCGCCAGATGAAGCGCGCGGGCCGCGAGGTGATTGAACTCACCATCGGTGAGCCGGATGTGCCCTGCCCGCCCGATCTCCTTCAGGCCGCCACCGCCGCGATGCAGGTCGGGCGCACCGGCTATTCCAACGGCCATGGCGAGCCTGATACGCTGGCGGCCCTGGCCGCGCGCTACAGCGCCCGGCGCGGCCGCGCCTTTGGGCCAGAGAACATCATGACCCTGCCCGGCACACAGACCGCGCTTTATGCCGTGCTCTGCACCCTGCTCGGCCCCGGCGATGAGGTGATCGTCGGCGACCCGATGTATGCCACCTATGACGGGCTGATCGCCGCCACCGGGGCCACGGCGGTTCCCGTGGCCTTGCGCCCCGAACAGGGCTTTCGCCTGCAAGCCGCCGATGTGGCAGCCAAGATCACGCCCCGCACGCGCGTTTTGTTTCTCAACACGCCCCACAACCCCACCGGCGCGGTGCTGCGCGCCGATGAGATCGCGGCGCTTGGCGCGCTCGCCCGCGCGCATGACCTCTGGATCGTTTCGGACGAGGTCTACGAGGATCTGGTGTTTGACGGCGTCCCCTTCGCCTCGCCGCTGGATTTTCCCGATCTGGCAGACCGCACCGTCGTTGCCTCCTCCATCTCGAAATCTCACGCGGCCCCCGGCTTTCGCTCGGGCTGGTGCGTCGGCCCGGCCGAGTTTTGCGCCCGGATGCTGCCCTTGTCTGAAACCCTGCTCTTTGGCAGCCAACCCTTCATCGCCGACATGACCGCGCGCGCCATCACCCAAGGCTCGCCGGTCGCGCGCGGGATGGCGGCACGATTTGCCGCCCGCGCGGGGATGATCTACGACCGCCTGAACGGCAAATCCGGCCTTTGCGTCCACCGCCCCGAGGCGGGCATGTTCGCCCTTCTCGACATCCGCACCTCTGGCTTGTCGGGCAACGACTTCGCTCGCGCGCTTCTGAACGAAACCGGCGTCGCAACAATGCCCGGCGAAAGTTTCGGTGTCGGGGGCGCGGGGGGGCTTGCAGGCTGGCTGCGGCTGTCGCTTACTCAACCCGATGTCGCCGTGGCCGAGGCCTGTACCCGCATCGCCACCTTCGCCGCCAAGACCATGGGAGAGCCTGAATGAACACCGTTGGCATGAGACTGGTCGAGGGGCTTCATGCCCGTGGGGTCGATGTGGTCTTTGGCATTCCCGGCGTGCATACCGTTGAAATGTATCGCGGATTGTCCGGCAGCCCCGTGCGCCATGTGACGGCGCGGCATGAACAGGGCTGCGCCTTTATGGCCGATGGCTATGCCCGCGCCACCGGCAAGCCCGGCGTCGCGTTGGTCATCACCGGGCCGGGGCTGACCAACGCGATCACCGCCATGGCCCAAGCGCGCGAGGACAGCATCCCCATGCTGGTGATCTCGGGCGTCAATCGTCGTGGGTCCTTGGGCAAGGGCTGGGGACTTTTGCACGAACTCCCGGACCAGCAGGCGATGATCGCCACCCTCTGCCCCACCCGGCGCATCACTGACCCGTCGCAGGTGGGCGAAACGCTCGACTGGGCCTTTGCCACCATGGCCAGTGGCCGCCCCGGCCCCGTGCACATCGAAGTTCCAACCGACGTGATGCCGATGGAATGTCCGGCCCTGCCCGCCCCCGCGCCCCTGCCCACCCGGCCTGTGGCACAAGGCATCGAACAGGCGGCGGACCTTCTCAATGCCGCCGCCGATGTGGTGATCCTCGCAGGCGGCGGCACGCGTGGCCAAGAGGCCGCGCTCCGCGCCTTGGCCGAGCGGCTGGACGCCCCCGTGATCCAAACCGTCAACGCGCGCGGACTGATGCATCACCACCCGCTGACAGTGCCCGCCTCTCCCAGCCTCTCCTCGGTGCGCGACCTGATCCATTCCGCCGCCCGCGTGCTGGCCATCGGCACCGAGTTTGGCTGGACCGATTACGACATGTATGTCGTGGGCGATCTGCCCGCGCGCGCCGACATGATCCGCATCGACACCTGCGCCGAGCAACTCGCCCGCCTGCCCGCAGCGCTCACGCTGCACGGCGACGCCGGGGCCAGCATGGCCGCCCTGCTGCCGCACCTTGCCGCCAAGCACGGCAGCGGCCCCGCCCGTGCGGCGGCCGCCCGCGACAAGGCCCGCGCCGAACTGGCGCAGCTTGATCCCCTGATGCCCAACCGCCTGACCATGGTCGAAGTGGTGCGCGCCGCCCTGCCCGGCTGCCTGATCGTGGGCGACAGCACTCAGGCGATCTATGCCGCCAACCTTTACTATGACCACGACCGCCCGGGCGGCTTTTTCAACGCCGCCACCGGATATGGCGCCTTGGGCTATGGCCCCGGTGCTGCTGTGGGCGCCGCCATTGGCACGCCCGGCGCCAAAGTCGTCTGCCTCATCGGCGATGGGGGGCTGCAATTCTCGCCCGGAGAGCTGCGCACGGCGGTGGATGAGAAACTGCCCATCACCTTCCTTGTCTGGAACAACGCCGCCTACAACGAAATCGCCGACGCGATGCGCGCGGCCAACACCGAAGTGATCGGCTGCCACCCCTCGCCGCTCAACATGGAACCCTTCGCGGCGGCCTGCGACCTGCCCTATACCTCGGCCCCCTTGGACCCCGAGGCCCTGCATTGGGCGCTGTCCCAGCCCCATGACGGCCCAAGGCTGATCGAGGTGCGGGTCAGGGCGTAAGGCCCGTCCCTGCGCTCAAAGTTCTCCCGTTGCCCACATCACGAGTTCCCATGACATCACAGATTGACCCTGAAAATGATGGCGATTGGGCAGCCTTGGTGCCCGAACTTTTGGTGCGCAGCCTTGATCGCTCGCTGGCCTTCTACCGGGACGGCTGCGGCTTTCGCCTGCGCTATTCCCGCCCCGAAGATGGCTTTGCCTATTTGGAACTCGGCCGCGCACAGCTGATGCTGGAAGAGCTTTCCGCTGACGCGTGGCGTACGGGCCATCTCAGGGCGCCTTTCGGGCGCGGCATCAACTTTCAGATCGAAGTGGCCGATGTCATCGCACTCCATGATCGGCTGATCGAGCTTGGCCTGCCGCTGTTCCAACCCCTCACGACCGATTGGTACCGCGACGGCGATCTGGAACATGGCCAGACCCAGTTTCTGATACAGGACCCTGACGGCTATTTGCTGCGCTTTATGCAGCACCTTGAAACGCGTGCGTTTGGTGATCACAGGGCCGAGTGACGCAGGCTGTGCACCCCTGCGCGATCCGTCATGGCAGCGAAGCTTGCCAGCCCAATTAGCCCGCCACGCAACGCCCCTTTATTTTGATCAAATTCTTCTCCATAACAGCGCCAACCACCCTCAGGGAGTCGCCCCATGGCCCAAGACCTGATCGCCGGCATCGCCAAGGATCGGCTTGAAAAGCTCGCCCAGCGCGAGGCCAAACGCTATGCCGCCGCCCGGCCAAAGGCCAAGGCGGCGCTGGCCAAGGGGGCTGATGCCTATCTCGGCGGCGTGCCGCTGCATTGGATGACCGACTGGCCCATGCCGCACCTGCCACTTGTCGCCCGGGCCAAAGGCGCGCGCCTGACCGACATCGACGGCTATGAGATCGACGACTTTTGCTTGGGCGACACCGGGTCGATGTTCGGCCATTCGCCCGCGCCCGTGGCCAAAGCAATCCGCCATCAGGCCACGCGCGGACTGACCTATATGCTGCCCACCGAGGACGCGCTGGAGGCAGGGCGGCTTTTGCAAGAGGTGTTCGGCCCCTTCCGTTGGCAGATCGCCACGACGGCCACCGACGCCAACCGCTTTGCCATCCGTGTCGCGCGCGCCATCACCGGACGGCCCAAGATCTTGGTGTTCAACGGCTGCTATCATGGCACTGTGGACGACGCGATGGTGGAACTGTCAGGCGGCAAAACCCAAAACCGTCAAGGGCTTATGGGCCAAGTGGCCGACCTGACCCTTGGGGCGACGGCGGTCGAGTTCAACGACCTTGCCGCCGTTGAGGCCGCACTCAAAACCGGTGAAGTCGCGGCGATCCTGACAGAACCCGTGATGACCAACTCTTGCATGGTCCTGCCCGACGCGGGCTTTCACGATGGCTTGCGCCTCCTCTCGCGCCGCTACGGCGCGCTTCTCATCATCGACGAGACGCACACCATCTCCTCGGGCCTTGGCGGCTATACGGCTGTCCATTCGCTTTCGCCCGACCTGTTCGTCGTCGGCAAATGCGTCGCAGGTGGCATGCCCACCGCCGTCTGGGGCATGACCGACGAGATCGCGCAGCGATACGAGAAGGCCAACACCGCCCGCCCCTCAGGCCATTCCGGCATGGGAACCACGCTCTCCGCAAACCCCATGCAATTCGCCTGCCTCAAGGCGACTCTCTCTCATGTGATGACGGCGAAAAACTACACCCACATGGAAACGCTGGCCGAACGGCTGGCCCATGGCCTCTCCACCGCGATCAACCGCGTCAACGCCCCGTGGCATGTCGTGCGCGTCGGCGCGCGGGTCGAGTTCATCTGCGCCCCCGGCCCGTTGCGAAACGGCACCGAAGCCGCCCACGCTCACCAACCGCAGGTCGAGGGCGCGCTGCACACCGCCCTTCTCAACCGTGGCAGCCTGATCGCGCCCTTCCACAACATGATGCTCATCAGCCCCGCCACAAAGAAACGTCAGGTCGACCGCCTGATCATGGCCTTCAATGACGTGCTGACCGAACTCTTTGCCTGAAAGATCCTGCAGATGACCACCCCTTCCCCCTCCGGTTCGACCGTCGCCGAGGCCGAAGCCTTCCTCGCCGCCCACCCCGAGATTGAAGCCTTCGACATTGTCCTGCACGACAGCAACGGCATCGGGCGCGGCAAGATCATCCGCCGCCATGAGCTCTTGTCGATCTACAAATCCGGCCGCCACATGCCGATCTCGATCCTTGGCCTCGACATCTGCGGCGAGGATGTCCATGAGACCGGCCTGATCTGGGACCAAGGCGATGGCGACCGCCGCGCATGGCCGATCCCCGGCACGCTCATTGCCTTGGCTGGCACCACCCCGCCGCGCGGCGAGGTGTTCATGTCGCTCTATAACCTCGACGGCAGCCAGATGACGTCAGACCCGCGCCACGCCCTGCAGCGCCAAGTTGACGCCATGGCGGCCGAAGGGCTTTACCCCGCAGGCGCGTTTGAGCTGGAGTTTTTCCTTCTGGAAAACGACCGCGACGCGCAGGGCAAGATGATCCCAGCGCGCGACGTGCTGGACCGCCGCCGCAATTCAAAAACCGACGTCTACTCGGTGGACCAACTGCACGGCATGCTGCCGCTCTTCAACGACATCTACGCAGGCGCCAAGGCCGCTGGTATCAAGGCCGAAACCCTGATCTCGGAATTCGCGCCGGGCCAATACGAACTCACCCTGCATTACCGCGAAAACGTCATGCAAGCCGCCGATGATCTGATGCGCCTCAAGCGCCTTGTGCGCATGCACGCGCGGCTCCACGGCGTCACCGCCTGTTTCATGGCCAAACCGAACGAGGATTACGCAGGCTCCGGCATGCATTTCCACGTCTCCTTGCAAGACGCCAAGGGGCAAAACGTGTTCGTCGAAGCGGTCGAAGGCCAGTACAACGACACGATCCTTCACGCCATCGGTGGCTTGCAGCAAACCATGGGCGAGGCGATGCTGGTCTTCGCCCCGCACGCCAATTCTTGGCGCCGCTTTGCCAGCCAATCCTACGCGCCGGTCTCGCCCACCTGGGGGGTCAACAACCGCTCGGTGGCGCTGCGCATCCCCGCTGGCGACATCCGCGCGCGCCGGATTGAGCACCGCCCGGCAGGGGTGGACGCCAACCCTTACCTTGTTGCCGCCACCGTCTTGGCCGGCATCCGCCACGGCCTGAAACACCGCATCGACCCCGGCCCGGAAACCACCGGCAACGGCTATGAGGCGCAAACCACCGTCGTCATCCCCGAAGACTGGCGCTCGGCCATCAAACTGGCGCAGGGCTCGGCTTTCCTGAGAGACGCGCTGGGCGCAGACATGCACCGCACCTTCACCGCCGTCAAAGCCGCCGAATACGCCCGCGTCATGCGCACCGTCTCCGAGGTGGATTTCGACCTGTACCTGCACACGGTCTGAACGCTTTCCCTATGGCGGCAATCGCCCGCCATAGGGCCACCCCGTAGGTCGGGCTTCAGCCCGACTCAGCCCAACGACACGCCCCTTCGCAAACCCCGCGCCCCGCGCGCACAGCCTCTGCGATGATCCCCGGCACGCGGGCATCCAAGCCCAGCGCGGGCAAAAGCCGCCCCTGAAACCCGGCCTCGGCCAAGGCCGCCGGAATGTCCTGCACCACATGCCCGCCCTCGGCGGCAAAGAAGGGCAAACACACCGCATCGGCGCCAAAGCCCCGCAACCCCGCCAGCCTCGGTTCCTGATCGATAAACCCGCAGAGAGCCCGCGGCCCTTGCGCCGCCACCAGCCCCGCCACACGCCCCGCAATCGCGGCTGGAACCGGGCTTTTGAAACTGCCATGCGCGGCAATGATCGCCTCAGAGGCCCCGCTTTCGGCCACCAGATCCACCGCCAAACCCTGCACCGCCTCCAGACAGCCAAAGGGCTCCAGCATTTGCCAAGCCTGCGCGCCCGCCGCCGCCAATTGGCTCGGCAAATGCACCCGCGTGAACCAGCCCCCGGCCATGAACATCGGAAACACCGAAAGCCCCGGCCCCAGCCGCGCCACCGCCGCCGCCAGCGCCCCCGGCGCGGCCAAGGTCGCCGACCCCACCGCCCAGCCCGGCAGCGCCGCCGCCACCGCCTCGGCCAACCGCGCCAAAGCCGCCTCCGCAGGACCGGGGTCCGACGGCTGGCCATGCGCCACAATCAAAAGCTGACCCGCCGTTTTCATCTTGGTCCAAATACCCCCGCCGGAGGCTCCGAAGGTCGCCGCCCAGACATCCGCGTCGGGAACTGACACGCCAGCTGCCACCAGACCATCTTAACCTGCCGCAAACAAGGGAGAACCCGATGAAACTCGTCAAGCTCGAAACCTTCACCACTCCCTTCGTCAGCTTCGTGCGCGCCACGTCCGAAACGGGCGCCACCGGCTGGGGCCAGATGTCCACCTATCACGCCGACATCACCGCGCAGATCTTCCACCGGCAGGTGGCGCCCTATGCGCTCGGCACCCATGCGCTCGACTTCGCCGATACGATCCAGCGCAACTATGAGAAAGAACACAAATTCCCCGGCAGCTACCTGCGTCGCGCCCAGACCGGGCTGGACACGGCGCTGTGGGACCTGCGCGGCAAACATGAAGGCAAGTCCGTCGCCACCCTGATGGGTGGCAGCCCCGGCAAGGTCCGCGCCTATGCTTCCTCGATGAAGCGCGACATCACACCCGAGGATGAGGCCGCCCGATTTGTCCGCCTACGTGACACCTACGGCTTCACGGCCTTCAAATGGCGCGTGGGCGCCGAATGTGGCCGCGACATCGATGAATGGCCCGGCCGCACCGAGGCGGTGGTGCCCGTCGTCGCCAAAGCCCTTGGCGACGGTATCGACAAGCTTGTCGATGGCAACTCCTGCTACTCGCCCGCCCGCGCCATCGAAGTGGGCAAGATTCTGCAAGACAATGGCATCGGCCATTTCGAAGAGCCCTGCCCCTATTGGGAACCCGAGCAGACAGCCGAGGTCCGCGCAGCCCTCACGCTCGACGTGGCCGGGGGCGAGCAGGATTGCGAATACTCCAGCTGGCAATTGATGTTTGACCGCAAAGCGGTCGACATCGCACAGCCCGACATCATGTATATGGGCGGCATGCACCGCACGCTCCATGTCTGCCGCATGGCCGCCGCCCATGGCCTGCCGGTGACGCCCCACGCCGCCAACCTCTCGCTCGTGACCCTGTGCACCATGCACCTGTTGCGCGCGATCCCGAACGCCGGGAAGTATCTTGAGTTCTCCATCGAAGGCCCGGATTACTATCCCTGGCAGCAAGATCTCTTCGTCAACGATCCCTACAAGATCGAGGACGGCCACGCCACCGTGACCGACGCGCCGGGCTGGGGGGTCGAGATCAATCCCGCTTGGCTCGACCGCGCCCAGTATCAGGTCTCAACCCTCGACTGATCTGCGCCAGATGGCCCCTTTCCCGGGCCTCTGCACTCCTATATATCCGCGCGCATGACCCAGCTTGACCTCATCCGCAACTTCTCCATCGTGGCTCATATCGACCACGGCAAATCCACCCTTGCCGACCGGCTCATCCAGATGACCGGCACGGTGGCCGAACGCGATATGAAGGCGCAAATCCTTGACAGCATGGATATTGAGCGCGAGCGCGGGATCACCATCAAGGCCAACACGGTTCGCATCGAATATCCGGCCAAGGATGGCAAAACCTATATCCTGAACCTGATCGACACCCCCGGCCACGTCGACTTTGCCTATGAAGTCTCCCGCTCCATGCGCGCGGTTGAAGGCTCACTTTTGGTGGTCGACGCCTCCCAAGGGGTCGAGGCGCAGACCTTGGCCAACGTCTATCACGCGCTCGACGCGGGCCATGAGATCGTGCCGGTCCTGAACAAGATCGACCTGCCTGCCGCCGAGCCTGACCGCGTGCGCCAAAACATCGAGGACGTGATCGGCCTTGATGCCTCCGACGCCATCGCCATCTCGGCCAAATCCGGCCTTGGCATCCCCGATGTGCTTGAAGCCATCGTCACCCGCCTGCCCGCCCCCAAGGGCGACCGCGACGCGCCTTTGAAGGCGATGCTCGTCGACAGCTGGTACGACCCCTACCTCGGCGTCGTCGTCATGGTCCGCATCATGGACGGCGTCATGAAAAAGGGCGACCGCGTCCGCATGATGCAGACGAACGCGGTCTATGGCATCGACAAGCTCGCGGTCCTGAAACCCCAGATGGTCGATATCCCCGAACTGGGGCCGGGTGAGATCGGCATCTTCACCGCCTCGATCAAGCAGGTCCGCGACACCCGCGTCGGCGACACCATCACCCACGAACGGCGCGGCTGCGACGCGGCCCTGCCGGGCTTTAAGCCCGCGCAACCCGTAGTGTTCTGCGGCCTCTTCCCGGTGGACGCCAATGATTTTGAGGCCCTGCGCGACGCCATCGAAAAGCTCTCGCTCAACGACGCCTCCTTCTCGACCGAGATGGAAACCTCGGCCGCGCTTGGCTTTGGCTTCCGCTGCGGCTTCCTTGGGCTGCTGCACCTTGAGGTCATCCGCGACCGATTGGAGCGCGAATATGACCTTGATCTGATCACCACCGCACCCAGCGTGGTGTTCAAACTTTACATGAAAGACGGCGAGGTGCGCGATCTGCACAACCCCGCCGACATGCCCGACCTGACTTACGTCGACCACATCGAAGAGCCGCGCATCAAGGCCACGATCATGGTGCCGGACGAATACCTTGGCGATATCCTAAAGCTTTGCCAAGAACGCCGCGGCATCCAGCTGAACCTGACCTACGCCGGCAACCGCGCCATGGTGGAATATGACCTGCCCTTGGCCGAAGTGGTGTTCGACTTCTACGACCGGCTGAAATCGGTGACCAAGGGCTATGCCTCCTTCGACTATACGATCTCGGAATATCGCGAAGATTTCCTTGTGAAGATGTCGATCCTTGTGAACGAAGAACCGGTGGACGCACTGTCGATCATGGTCCACCGCGACCGGGCCGAGGCCCGCGGCCGCGCCATGGTGGAAAAGCTGAAAGACCTGATCCCCCGCCACATGTTCAAAATCCCGATCCAGGCGGCGATCGGCGCCCGCGTGATCGCGCGCGAGACCCTGTCGGCCATGCGCAAGGACGTGACCGCCAAGTGCTATGGCGGCGACGCGACGCGGAAGAAGAAGCTTTTGGAGAAGCAGAAGGCCGGGAAAAAGCGGATGCGCCAGTTCGGCAAGGTGGAGATCCCGCAGGAGGCGTTTATTGCAGCCCTCAAAATGGACAGCTAAGCTGTCCGATTTTGAGGGGCGGTGGGCAACTCCAAGAAGGTTTAATTTCTCGATCTTTCAAAAACTTATGCAAAAATTTGGTGGCAGGGCGTCAAGTCCTAAGAACGCGCTTCCTCACCGAAATCGTACTGCGCTTTCAATGAAACTGGAACATGCCTTAGCGCCAAAGAAAAATGCATAGACCGAGCACTGTCCCAACCACGCCTCCCAATAACATTGCTCCACTATTACCACTTGCGCGCGCATGAGGGCTAAACGCTCCGAGAATTGCCAGCGGTGGCAACACCATCGCTTTTAGAAACTCTGAAAAGCCGTCCCGAACATCAACTCCCAGCACTACTCTTACCCAGTTCATCAGAAAGCCAAGCACCAGCCAAAAGATGGGCCAAAGAATAACAAATACTACAAATTCAAGCATACCTGCTGTACCTTATCGATAGATCTTGCATGTCATCTTAATCCCCAATTCTGCTAAGTTGACAATACATTGCATTCGCCAAGCGTCCGGCGCATTGCATAGCACTCTCATTGGCAAGCGCAGGCTGCGCATTCCCTGCCCGACCTCCCAACACAAGGCCCGCGCCCGACCTCGGGAAGGCGCGCCAACCGAAGTTCAAGGCGCTTTATGGTTCCAGTTCTTCCCCCGCAGTTCTGCTGGCCACGGTTGCAGACGCGCCCTCCCGGGGGCAGGCCCCCTCTCAGCGATTGCGAAGGGCAATCGCCTGCCGGGCAACGGGGCGTGGGCCGGCGGGATTGGCCCTTGAGTCCGGCCTTTGGCGGCGCAAGCGCCGCTCAACCGATCTCCGTTGGGCGGGGCTCTCGTTACTCAACACACCCCGGCACCCGCAGATCGCGGCAGAAATAGCCCGCCGCCCCGCCGACGACGGCCCCGGTGACCGGGCTGCCGCCCGTCATGCCCCCAATCACCGCCCCGCCCGCCGCTCCGGCAAGGCCGCGTTCGGCGTCATTGGCAAGGCAGGCCGACAGGCCAAAGGCCGCCGCCGCGCAGAGCGCGAGTGTTTTCAGCATCTGGGGGGAGTTCAGGATCATGGCGTATCTCCGAATGGCTGCAGGGTTACCCGCAAAGCCTGCGCCGATCCGGGGCGCGGTGCACTGATGCACATTGGTCCGGGCGCGAAATGGGCGGCAATCCCGCACCCGCGCCCGCCCAAACCGGCGAAACTTCGCCGCGTCAGCTGAAAAACCACCGTAAGGCGGGGTTCACCCCGGCCTCACCCTATGCCGGATCGGCGTCGTTCCGGTCCGACTTGCGCACCGGCCAGATCGGGTGCGCCACAGGGTCTTTGGCCCGAAACAGATAGCGTCGGAAAATCTGGCCATAGGTTTCAAACACATAGCCGTCATTGCGGCGTCGGTAATGTTCACCGCGTGCCGCATAAATCCCCGGCAGCCGATACCACGGCACCTTGGGGTGCATGTGATGCACCGCGTGCAGGTTGTTGTTCAGGAACAACAGCGCCAAGGGCCCACGATCCTCGATAATCACCGACCGCGCCCGAAACGCCTCATGCGCGCGGTGTTCCAGATAGGTGCGGATTTTCAACAGCCCATAGCCGAAATAGGCCGC
>JBMSKG010000023.1:0-18049 GCA_049419625.1 Paracoccaceae bacterium
CCAGATCGATTCATCCTAAATCCGATCCACCAAATGCCGGGACTGAACACCTAGGCGTCTGCGTCACGGATAACCGGAGCGAGCTTGACGGGCCTAGGCCCGGCTCGCTTGCCTCACTTCGACTTTGCTGCATTTGAAGCAGACTCGTCGGAATTCGAGAAGGCCAGTACCTATTTCTAGGCTGACAGCAGAGCTTCCAGATCGCGAACCAGCCTTGCCATGAACGCCTCGTCATATCCGCTGTCGTTTTCAAGAACGCCAAGATAGAGAGCGACGCAGTCTCGCGCTGGGTCGATAATTAGATACTGGCCACCATAGCCTGCATGCCCAATAAGCGAGCCATCCATCATCAGATGCCCGGAATATCTTTGCCACGGCCTGCTGCGCGAAAGAGGCGGGCCGTGTGCCTTGAGACAGGCATCGGTGAAGACGGGGGAGCCAACGGAACCGCCCATCACGCCTCTGCCGCCCCGCGCGAAGAGCATTCCGAAACGTGCAAGATCGAGGGCGGAAAGGCACGCCCCACCCGAAAAGGCAGGCAGGCCATCGGGGCTCATGCTGATATGCAGGGCGCTAGCGTACCCTGCGGCATCGCAGATTGCCGTCAATGCATCCGGCAGATTGGTCAGGCGGGCGGCGATCAGGGTCAGGACGTCGGTATTTGCGGACTTGTAGTCCACATGGCCTGTCCGGTTGGCAAGGTCGCCCCCCGTGATCCCGGACACGAACTCGAGTAGTCCCATCTCCGGTTGGCCATCACGCGGAAGCCGCCAACCCAATGCCTCTTCTTCGCGGTAGCAGTCGGCGATGGGGTCCGAGTAATCCTCGGAGAAGTCATTGGCGATGTTCATGTCGAGAAGGTCGCGCACCCGCGCCCGGGAATAGCCGGACCCGAGTTTGGGCAGGTAGTGGCCTGCCAGCGCCTCGAGGTCAAGGCGCCCCTGTGCGATCAGTGACCCGGCGATCAGATGCATGTGCATCTTGGTGATCGACTGGATCGAATGCGGTTGGTCCAGTGCGAAATCAGGGCTAGTCCGCGCCAACAACACGCGATTGCCCTTGGCTACGACCAAGGCGGAGAAGCCTGGGTTCCGGCTGAGGCCAAGCTCGGCTTCCAGCTGCGCCAGCCCTAGGTCCTCTTTATGCGTCAAAGTCAATACCCTGCGCGAACGGATCATCAGGCTGCGCCGAAAGATCAGATGCGCGTTGTGAAAGCCGTGACGGCGGGTCTCGGGCCGGTTCCAGCCCTGTCGCAGGTCGGGGCCGACCGCAAGCTCGGGGTTGGGCGTGCTGTCAGGGACTGACATGGATCAGGGCGTCGACGATGGTTATGCCCGTAGCCCCGGCGAAGACAGGGTTGATCTCGATCTCGACCAGCGAGGGGTCGCCGAGGAAAACCTCCTGCAGGCGAAGGATCGTGGCGATGAGGGCGGCATGATCGGCAGGCGGGCCGCCGCGATAGCCTGCAAGCAGCGGCGCAATCCGCAGGGAAGCGAGCGCGTCGTGGATCATCTCGGGCCGGGCGGGCAGAAGAAGGTTGGCTCTGTCCTGCAGAAGTTCGACCAGAATGCCACCGGCAGCCAGCGTCATGGCGGGGCCAAATTCGGGATCGCGGCGCAGGCCTAGCAAGAGTTCGGCCACCGGCTTTGGGACCATTTCCTCCATCAGGAACTGGTCGGTGACGGCCAGAGGGTCGTGGGAGGCGACCAGTTCGACCATGCGGTCGGCTGCGGCTAGCAGCGCGGCACTGTCCCTGAGGCCAAGCGCGACTGCCCCGGCCTCGGACTTGTGGGCAAGGCGGGGGCCGATCATCTTGAGCGCGAGGGGATATCGCAACCCCTCCGCCGCCGCTGCAAGACCCGAGCGCGACGACGGGCGTGAGGCCGGGACCGGAAGGCCATGCTGGGCCAGCAGCGCCTTGCTTTCGGCTTCTGTCAGGCCGCGTGCGCGACCTTGCTGCGCGACGGAGGCCAGACGGTCCGGGGGGCTTGCCTGAAGGGCGCGATGGCGCTCGCCCCACCAGGCGGCATTGCGGATCGCCGAAAGACCCTCGGCGATCCCGAGAAGGGGGGTGCAGCCCTGTCCGACCAGCCAACCCATCGTGTCCGGGTCCATGTTTTCATGCAACGTGGCCAGAACCGCCGCAGGCAGGCCGCGTGCGTTGGCAGCTGAACAGAAGGCCCCGGCGTCGTTGCGGTAGTAGACTTGGCTTTCGTCCAGCCCCGGCGCCGGGTAGTCCTGTACAAGGACCGCAGCCGCCGCGTCCGCCAGCTCCATCGCCTTTGCAAAGACGAGAGCCGTACGGGCTGCGTCTCCCCAGATCGGGGTCGTGTAGTCCAGCGGATTCGACACGGTTGCGATGGCGGGCAGAAGCGCCGCCAAGTCCATTGCGCGGTCCTGCGGTATGCGCGGGAAGTCGAGGCCGATCTTTTCGGCCCGGTCGGCCAACATCGTCGCCCCGCCGCCCGAGCAGGTGAAGCCCGCGACCCGGTTGGCGGCGGGAACGCCGCTGATGACGAGAAACTTCAGTGTCTCGATCAGTTCAGGCGGGGTTGCGACCCGGATCACGCCCGTACGGGCGAAGAGCGCATCGTAAAGCGCGTCGGAACCGGAAAGTGAGCCAGTATGGCTGACCGTCAACGAGGCGCCGATGCTGGACGAGCCGGTCTTTAGCGCGACGATGGGGATGCCGCGCTGCGCGGCCTTGAGCGCGGCGTCATGGAACCGGGGGATGGAGCGCAACCCCTCGATGTGCAAGCCGATGGCGCGGACGCCGGGCTCTTCGATCAGGTAGTCGAGGAAATCCTCAAGGCTGAGCGCGGCCTGATTGCCACAGGAAATCATGTGCGTTAACGGCAGGCCGCGCCGCGACATGGTGATGTCCGAGGACAGCATACCCGACTGGGTGACGATGGCCGCGCCGACCCCGTCCGGGCAGCCGCCGCCATGGGCAAAGGGCCAGAGCGCGGTGTTCGAGAGATAGTTGATTGCACCGTAGCAGTTGGGTCCGATCAACGCCATGTTCCCAGCCGCAGCAACCAGACTGGCTTCCATCGCCGCGCCGCCTCCTCCGGCCTCGCGGAAACCGGCGGTGTAGCAGACGATGCCGCCCGCGCCGCGCCTGGTAAGCGCGGTGGTGACCTCGATAGCGGCAGGGGCGGGCACGGCGAGGAACACGGCATCGGGCGCCTCGGGTAGGTCGTCGACCGAGGCAAAGCAGGCATGTCCCAACATCCTGTCCCGTGTCGGGTTTACCGGCCAAATCTGGCCCGTAAACCCGCGCCGTTTCGCCTCGCCGATGGCGGTCTGGCAGTCACGACCGCCGATGAAGGCGATATGGCGAGGCGACAGAAGCCGTCGCAGATTGTCACGTTGGGCAGGGGTCATGCGCCAAGTGGCCTCAAGATTGACCGGCTGATGATATGCCGCTGAATTTCCGAAGTGCCATCCCAGATCCGTTCCAGCCGGGCATCGCGCCACAGGCGCTGGACGGGAAGTTCTTCCATCAGCCCCATGCCGCCGTAGATCTGCACGCAGTCGTCGGCGACCCGGTTCACCATTTCCGAACAGTAAAGCTTGACCATCGACACATCGGCATCGGTCAGGATACCTGCCTCGGCCCGCTCCACAGCATCCGCGACCAGAAGGTCGCCAGCGCGCAGGCCAAGCGCCATATCCGCCAGCTTGAAACCGGTGCCCTGAAACTGGCCGATGGGTTGGCCGAACTGGCGGCGGTTCGCGGCCCATTCGGTCGCCATCTCGATGATCCGTTCGGCCTTGCCGCAACAGGAGGTGCCGACCCAGACCCGGCCCATTGTCAGCCACTGACCAGCCAGTTCAAAACCCTTTCCCTCTTCACCAAGCACCTGGCCAGGGCCGAGGCGCACATCATTGAAGGACAGCTGAAAGGTCTTGTAGCCGCGATAGCTGACCGACTTGTTGCCCTCGCGGATATCGAAGCCTTTGGCGCCTACGTCGACCAGAAAGGCCGTGACCCGTTTACGTGGCCCGCGCTTCGTCTCATCAAACCCGGTGATGGCGAAGACGATAGCAAAGTCGGGCATACAGGGACCCGAGATGAAATGCTTGGATCCGTTCAGGATCCAGTCGGCCCCATCGCGCCGGGCGTTCGACTTCATCCCCATCGCATCCGACCCGGCCTCGGGTTCGGTCAGGGCAAAAAGCTCGCGCTTCTCGCCGCTGATGCAAGGCTTCAGATAGGTCTCGCGCTGGTCGCCCTCACAGGCCAGCAAAAGTTCGGTCGGCCGCGCGACCCAAGAATGCAGGGCATGGCTGGTCTTGCCATATTCTCGTTCGACAAGGCTCATCGCCTTCATCGACAGCCCGCCGCCGCCCACGCTTTCCGGCTGGTTTGCCGCAAACAGCCCCAGCGCCTTGGACTTGCGTTCGACCTCGCGACCAATCTCCTCGGGGACATGGCCAAGACGGTCGACCAGGTCTTCATGCGGCTGCATTTCGTCTTTCACAAAGCCGCGGACCGTGTCCACGATCATGCGGGTTTCGTCGTCAAGATTGTAATGGTTGGTCATGTCGAGGTCCGGGCACGGCGGGCGCGGCGTTGCAGCAGCGCCCAGATCAGGAAAACCGCGAACGTGACCCCCAGAAGGACCACGGCAGCGGCAGCAACGGCGGGGTCGGTATTCTCGCGGATGCCGTTCCACATGCGGCGCGGCAGCGTGTAGACCGAGAATTTCGACAGAAACAGCGTGACGACGATTTCGTCCCAGCTGGCGATGAAGGCGAAGACCGAGCCCGAGATGACGCCGGGCCGGATCGAGGGCAGGATGACCCGCCACAGGGTCTGGTTGGCCGAGGCCCCCAGATTGCGCGAGGCCTGCTCCAGCCGCCGGTCGAAGCCTGCGAGCGAGGCACCGACGGTGATCAGCACCAAAGGTGCAGCCAGAACGGCATGCGCGAGGATCAGGCCGGTATAGGTGTCGATCAGGCGCAGGGGGACATAAAGGCGGTAAAAGGCCATGGCCGCAATGATTGGCGGAATGACAAGAGGCAGAAGAAGGAAGCCCCGCAACACTTCACCCCAGCGGCTGGACAGCCGCCAAAGCCCAACCGCGGCCAATGTGCCCATGACAGTCGCCAAGGCGGCGGAGGTCAGCCCGATTACCGAACTTTGGAAGAACGAGGACATCCAGTCTGGCGAGGTGAAGACCTCACGATAGTATTGCAGCGAGAGCCCGTCCCAGGGCAGTGACAGATAGTTCTGCGAGGTCAGCGAGACCGGAATGGCAATCATGGCCGGAGCGACCAGAAAGACCAGAAGGCTCCACGCGATGATGCGGTTTAGGCGGGTCGAGGTCATGTGCGCGCCCCACCAAGTGCCGCCGACAACTTCATGAAGCGCGACAGGATGTAAAGAAGCGACAGGACCGATGCGAGCATGACAACCGCAAGCATCGCCGCCGTGCCCCATTTCAGGGTGACCAGAATCTGGACCGAGATGTATTCGGCCACCATGAGGACCTTGCCCCCGCCCAGGATGGCAGGCGTGACATAGAACCCCAGCGACAGGATGAAGACCAACAGCGCCCCGGCAATGATCCCCGGCTTGGTCAGCGGCAGATAGACGCGCCAGAAGGTCTGCGCCGGTCGTGCGCCCAGATTGCGCGAGGCCTGCAGGACCCGCCGGTCGATGCCCTGCATCGCGGCAAGAATCGGCAGCACGGCATAAGGGATCATGTAGTGGACCATGCCGATCAGGACGCCGAGTTCATTGCGAACAAACGGGATCGGCTGCGAAATCAGGCCCGCCTCGATCAGCCCGTTGTTCAAAAGCCCGTTCCGGCCCAGAAGCATGATCCATGAGAATGTGCGGACAAGGACAGAAATCCAGAAGGAGATCAGGATGAACAGCATCATCCGGTGCCGCGTCGTTTCGGCCACATTGGCCATCGCATAGGCGATGGAATAGCCAAGGATGACCGACAGCACCGTGGTGATCAGGCAGACACGCAAGGTCGTCCAGATCAGCTTGCGCAAGCTGTCCTTCTCGATCAGCGCGGCATAGTTCCCAAGGCCCGTTTCGGGATCGGTCACCGACAGCCACAGGATATTGACAAGGGGCCCGCCGAACATGAGCAGGACCAGCAGCAACAGGGGTGCCACCAGAAGCCAGGCCGGATTGAGGCGTTGGGTGCGGGTCATGGCCATTCAGGGTTAGGGGGAAAGGACCCTGCGGCGACGGGAAGCGTGCCGCCGCAGGGAAATGGCGGCTTAGCTGATCGCCTCAAGGAAAGCGTTCACGGCAGCGTCCGTGTTCTGACCCCACCAGGTCGGATCGTTCAGCGCGATCGCGGCCATGTTCGCCTCGGAAGTGATGGCATAGGGCGCGTCTTCGGCCGAAATCTTGGCTACGGCTTCGGGGTTCGTCGGAGTCATGCCAAGGCAGGAGAACAGGCCAAGCTGCGCATCGACTGATTGCGATACGGCGATGAATTTCATCACCGCCTCGCGCCCGCCAGGGTTACCTTTGGGAACTATATAGGCCCCCGGCATCGCGATGGCCCCGTCCATCACCATCTTGTAGCGACCATTAGTCTCTTGCTCGATGTTGCGACCGCGGTTTTGCCAGACCATGCCCATGCTGACTTCGCCATTGACCAGCATGTCATGGGCTTCGGACCCTGAACCCCAATAGATCGTACTGTCCTTGATCGCCTTGATCTTGGCCAGTGCGCGGTCAAGGTCTAGCGGGTAAAGCGCATCCTTGGCCACGCCATCGGCCATCAGTGCGGCCTCAAGCGACCCGTTGGCCCATTTGTACAGCGACCGCTGGCCGGGGAATTTCTCCAGATCGAAGAAATCGGCCCAGCTGGCCGGTGCGCCGTCCGGATAAGCCTCGGTGTCATACATGAAGGCATAGCCGTAGAGGATGATCGAAGTCCCGAACTCCAGCGCGTACTGCGGCAGTGTTTTGTCCTTGCTCACGACTGCATAGTCGATCGGCTCCAGATGACCGCTGGCTCCCAGTGCCACGGCGTCGAACAGGTCCGCGTCGCAGACATCAGCAGTGACATTGCCGCTGTCTACCATTTCCTTGATCTTGCCCTGCAGGGGCCCCGATGTATCGAACTTCAGCGGAATGCCGGTTTCGGCAGTGAAGGGCGCGCCGATAGCCGAGCCATGGCATTCCTCGGACTGGCCGCCCCAGTTCCACATCACGATCTCACCGGCGGCAGCCTCGGCTTTGCCAGCCAGAACGCTTGGCAGTGCCACACCTGCCATGCCGCAAAGCGCCAGAAAGCTGCGGCGGTCCAGACGACCGGCGCAGAAGGCATGGGCGGCCTCGGTGACCGTTTCGCGCATGAACTGCTTGTCTTGCATTGGTCTTCCTCCGTGTTGGGAGAGTTGCCTCCCGGTTTATCGGGCGTTTTCGCCCGTCTTTCTGGTTCACTCGTACAGCGGCACCGCCGCATCGTCTTTCCAGTCAAGGCCCACCTGGACCCCCGGCTGCAGCGCAGGACCGCCACGCCACGCATCGACATCCACCTCCAACGGGCCATGTTCGTCGGTCTCGATCTGGTACTTTAGTACCGGCCCGAAATAGCTGAGCGACACGACCCGGCCACTGACCCGGCCAATGCCTTGTGCTACAAGATCAATACGTTCGGGCCGGATCGACCAGCGGCGGCCATCGCGCAGCAGGAAATTGCTTTTCCCCAGGAAGGAGGCGGCAAATTCGGTACGCGGTCTGGTGTAAAGCTCTTCCGGGCTGCCGACCTGTTCGATCTGGCCATCCCGCATGATGACCACACGGTCCGACATCGACAGGGCTTCGTCCTGGTCATGGGTGACATAGATGAATGTCGTGCCGACGCGGCGGTGCAAGTCTTTCAGCTGCTCCTGAACCTCGACCCGCAGCTTGCGGTCCAGGGCCCCCAAGGGTTCGTCCAGCAACAGGACCGGCGGCGAAAAGGCCAGGGCACGCGCCAAGGCGACGCGCTGCTGCTGGCCGCCCGAAAGTTCGGACGGTAGGCGCCGCTCCTTGCCCGTAAGCTGCACAAGTTCCAGCATCTCGGCCACGCGACTGGCAATCTCGGCCTTGGGGCGGCCCCGGACGGACAGCGAATAGCCGATGTTGTCGGCGACCGTCATATGTGGAAACAGGGCGTAGCCCTGAAACACCATGCCGAAATTGCGCTTTTCGGCAGGCGTTCCGGTGATCGGCTGACCATTCAGCAGGATGTCGCCTTCGTTCGCGTCCTGAAAGCCCGCGATCATCATCAGAAGCGTGGTCTTGCCCGAACCTGACGGCCCAAGCAGGGTCAGGAATTCGCCGCGCCGGATTTCCAGGTCGACCCCGGCCACGGCCTGCAGAGCGCCATAGCGCTTGACCAGCCTGCGAAGGGTGAGCCCGCCAGAGGCTGCAACGCTGGCCATCAGGCGTCGGCCCCCCGCAGCTTCAACTTGTTACGGGCTTCTTGCGGCGTCAGGACCCGCGCGCCCATGCGTTCGATGATCTCACGCGCCCGTTCAACCAATTGGGCGTTCGTCGCCAACACACCCCGGTCAAGGAAGATGTTGTCCTCCAGCCCGACCCGCACATTGCCGCCAAGGGCCACAGCCGCCGCCGCCATCGGCATCTGCATGCGGCTGATACCGAAACTCGCCCAGCTTGCGCCGGGAGGAAGCTGCCCCTTCATCGCCGCCATGATCTCGACCGTCTGGTCAGCGCCCCACGGTATACCAAGGCACAGCTGGAACATCGGCGGATCGGCCAGCAGGCCTTCGGCATACATCGCCTTGGCGAACCGGATATGGCCCAGGTCAAAGACCTCCAACTCCGGCTTCACGCCCCATTCCTTGGTCAAGGCCGCCATCCGCCGCAGGATCGGCGGGGTCGAGATATAGATCGTGTCGTCATTGCCGAAATTCAGCGTGCCGCAGTCCAACGAGCAGATTTCCGGCAGGCATTCCTTGATATGCGCCAGCCGTTCATCCGGCCCGATCATGTCGGTTCCCGGCCCCGGCATCGCCCAGTTGTCCTTGGCGGGTGTCCAGTCGCCACCCATCCCGGCAGTCAGGTTGATCACCACGTCGACACCCGATGCGCGCACCCGGTCAACGGTCTCCTTGAACAGCGCCGGATCGCGTGAGCCCTTGCCGGTCTTCGGGTCGCGGACATGCAGATGCACCGCCGAAGCCCCCGCCCGTGCCGCCTCGATCGCCGAGTTTGCGATCTCTTCCGGCGTGACAGGCACATGTGGGGACTTGCCCGTGGTATCGCCCGCGCCCGTAACGGCGCAGGTCAGAACGACCTCAAAATTCATGCGAATGCCCTCCCAACTCGACTTATCTTGCTGGGCGAGCCCAAGTTTGTTATGAATTTTTCGTCAAAATGCGAGATGAAATGACGAATAAACACAATTCTATGTCCCTGCGCGCATCCCCGGTTTTCGACCGTTCGAAGGGCAATCCGACTGCGCCGCATCGGGTCACCTTTCTGATCGTTCCGAGGTTCAACCTGATCGAGATGGTCGCGCTGATGGAGCCGATGCGCGTGGCGAATTACCTTTCACCCGCCCCGCTCTATTCGTGGGAAATCGTGTCGTTCGATGGGGAGATTGTGACCGCATCGAACGGGCTTGAGGTGTCGGCGAAGGTGCCAGACGACCATAGCCGACGGGGTGAACTGATCTTCGTTCTGGCCAGTTGGGGTGCGGAAAACTACAACAATCGCAACGCAATTGGCTGGCTGCGGCGGCAGGCACGGGATGGTGCCCGCATTTGTTCGATGGAGCTTGGCTGCTATCTTGTCGCGCGCGCCGGGCTCTTGAAGGGGCGGCAGATTGCAACCCATTTCTCATGGGCGCCCGCCTTTCAAGAGGAATACACCGACATCAATGTCGTAGATCAGATCTTCACCCTGGACCCTGCGGTGATGAGCTGCGCGGGCTCTTTCTCTTCGGTCGATCTGATGCTGCGCCTGATCCGCGACCAGCACGGTGAAGCCCTCGCCAGTGAGGTGGCTGACCAGTTGATCTGCCATTCGGCGCGGCCCCCGACGGCCCCGCAGCGCCGCAGTCTGGGGAACGGGATCGAAAACCTTCCGCCACTCATACGCGAGGCGATCAACCTGATCGAGGCGAATGTTTCGGAACCACCTGGCGTGCCTGCGATCGCCGCCTCGCTTGGCCTGTCGCAAAGGCAGTTGGAACGCCTCTTCAAGACAGCCGTCGGGTGCACGATCGTCCAATTCACCGTGCTGATCCGCCTGCAACACGCGCGCGTGATGCTTGTCGCCTCGCGGCAGTCGATCCGCGAAATTGCGACTGCGACGGGCTTCAACACCCTGTCTCACTTTTCGCATTCCTTCCGGCGGTGCTTTGGGCGCAAGCCGAGCGATTATCGTCAGGCATGGCCATCCAAGGATGCCGCCCCGACCTGGCCCGGCACGCTGACCCGCTATCTTGAAACACTGCATGACCGTACTGCCCGCGATCTGCGGAACGGTCACGCGCCCGGACGGTCGGCAGCCCCTGACGGGATCAGCCCCGCGCCTCCCTGATCGCCTTCAAGACGGCCACGATCTCGCGGTCGCGGGTGGCCGCCATTTCGGTGAAATGCTTGTCCCCGGCTAGGGCGTTGCAGCCGTCAACCATCCGATCTCGCAGCTCTTGCGTCAGCTCGGGGGCCTCAAGCCGGGTCCAGGGCCATTTCAGCGCCGGGCCGAACTGGTCAAGGTTGGTGGCCATGCCGCCTTCTCCGCAGGCGACGTGAAAGGCCATGCACTGCCCTTGCACCGCCATGCGAGGGGCCGGTCCGTTCATCAGCGCCACGTCGATATCCTCTGGCGTCGCTTCGCCATTCGCGACCATGTGCAGCGCCTCGCGCCAAAGTGCCTCTTGCAGGCGGGTGGCGACGAAACCGGGGATTTCCTTCTTCATGATCAGGGGGGCCTTGCCCGCGACCCTGTAGAAGGACGCCGCCCATTCGACAGCGGCACGCTCGGTCTTCTGCCCGCCGACGATTTCGACCAGGGGCAGAAGATAGGGCGGGTTGAAGGGATGGGCGATGGCGGTGCGTTCGGGCGTCGGGCAGAGTTTCTGGATATCCGTCATCATCAGGCCCGAGGTCGATGACCCGATTACGCAACCGCGCGGTGCCAGACGCCCCAGCTTCTCGTAAAGCGCCTGCTTGATATCCAGCCGTTCCGGCGCGCTTTCCTGGATGAACTGGGCCTCCTTGACGGCCGCTTCCAGATCGGCCGTGACGGTCAGCCGGGCCCGTGACGCCCCCGGCGCCAGGCCCAGTGCGGTCAGGCTGATCCAGGCGGTGTCGATCACCGCCATCAGCGCGTCCCGCTCGGCCATCGAATGGATGTAGGCCGTCACATCGTAGCCGCGCGCCAGGAAATGCGCGACCCAGCCCCCGCCGATGGGTCCTGCCCCGATCGAGGTGACACGCGTGACGGATTTGGGATCAGGATACATCTTATCGCCCCTTGAAGACAGGATCACGTTTCTCGACGAAGGCAGCGACACCTTCCTTCGCATCCTCCGAGGTCAGCATCGCCCGATAGGTCGGCAGATCGCCTTCGCGCATGGCCTTGAAGGCCCGCTCGAGAGGAAGGCACTGGATTGCCCGCTCGACCTCTTTGACGGTCTGCATTGCCAGCGGGGCCGAGGCGGCAATCTGGTCGGCCCATTCCCGCGCCAGCACCATCTCTTGCCCTTTCGGCACGACCTTGTTGACCAACCCATAGCGCGCGGCTTCATCGGCGGTCATCCTGCGACCCAGAAAGAACATCTCATTTGCGATGTTGCGCGGGATCAGGCGGGGCAGGCGTTGAAGGGCACCGGCATCCGGCACGATCCCCAGCGGCATTTCCGGCAGGCCAAAGGTCACATGATCCCCCGCGATGACCAGGTCGCAGGACATCGCGATTTCGAACCCGCCGCCGATGGCCATGCCGTTCAGGGCGCAGATCACCGGCTTGTTCAGGGTCCAGTTCTCGGTCAGCCCGGCAAAGCCGCCGTCGCCATAGTCTTCTTCCCACCAGTTGTTCAGCGCCATGTCCCCTTGGTTAAGCGCCTTCAGGTCCCAGCCGGCGGAAAAGATCTTCTCGCCGCTGGCCGTGAGGATCGCGCACCACAGGTCGGGATCGTCGCGCAGAAGGGCAAAGGCGCGGCCCATGTCCTGACTCATCACCCGGTCGATCGCATTAACCTTGGGTTTGTTCAGCGTGACTTCCAGAACCCGGCCGCGCCGGACAACCTCGACATGCGACATGATGGCCTCAGGCAAAAGCGGGGATGACTTCGTTGCAGAAAAGCTCCAGCGAGCGTTTCTGCTCTTTCAGACCAAGGCCGAGCGAGGCGTAATAGATGAATTCGTCAACGCCGAGCGCCTGGTAGAGCTTGAGCTTTTCGATCACCTCGTCCGGCGTTCCGAACATCAGGTTCCGATGCAGCATTTCCGGGTCGTATTCAGCGCGGTTGCCAAGCTGGTCGAAGGGGATCGCCTTCGGAAAGCCGTTTTCCACATCTCCCAGGTTCTTGAAAAGGTTCTCGAACTGGGAAAGCTGGCGCTGCGCCGCACGGATCGGGACCATCCAGTCCTCTTTCCGATCGTATAGCGCCGTATGGCGCATCATCGCCATGACGGGGCGCTTCTTGCCGGGGCTGTTGGCCAAGGCTTCGTTCATCCGGTCCATGTAAAGCTGCGCCTCCGACATGTCGCGGGTCAGGGGCCAGGACTGGATGTTGCAGCCATGCTTGACCGCATAGTCATAGGTGATCGGCGCGCGGGCGGCGATCCAGACCGGGACGTCCTCCTGCATGGGCTTCGGGCAGGAGGTCGAGGCTGGGAACTGCCAGAATTCGCCATTGTGCTCGTAATCGCCCTTCCAGAGCGCCCGGATCACCGGCAGCATTTCCTGCATGTAGCGCCAGGCGTCCGTCTGCTTCAGCCCCGGGCGCATCCGGTCGAATTCGCGCTGATAGGCACCCGAACCGATGCCGAACTCCAGCCGTCCGCCCGAAATCAGGTCGACAAAGGCCGCTTCGCCCGCCGCCTTGATTGGGTGCCAGTAGGGCGCAGCGATGACCGCCGTCCCAAGCCGGATTCGGTTCGTGTGGTTTGCCCACCACGCGAGGATCGAGAACGGATTGGGCGCGATGGTCATTTCCAGCGCGTGGTGCTCGGCGGCCCAAGCGATAGAGAAGCCGCCCCGGTCGGCCATCTGCACCATCTCGAGCGTGTGGCGGGCGACGTCCTTCATGTCAAGGCTGTCGTCGATCCGCTCCATGTTGATGGCAAGCTGGAATTTCATTCTTGGATCTCCTTTTCGGGGCGTCAGCGCATTACGAAGGGATTGGCGATTGGTTCGGACGAGGTGTTGACCCAAATCGTCTTCGGTCTTGTGTAATCGTACATGGCCTGGAACCCGCTTTCGCGGCCGTAGCCCGATCCTTTGACGCCGCCAAAGGCCGCGATAGGTGAGACGACGCGGTAGGTATTGACCCAGACGATCCCGGAGCGAATGGTCTTGGCTACGCGCATCTGCCGCGCGCCGTTCAGGGTGAATATCCCGGCAGCAAGGCCATGGACGCTCTGGTTGGCAAGAGCGATGGCCTCTTCTTCCGTGCGGAACCTCAAGACCGAAAGCACCGGGCCGAACAGTTCGGTATCGACGATGCTCAGGTCGGGTGACGGACAATCGATGATCGTGGGTTCGTAATAGGTCAGCCCGAGACCTGGGGGCTGGCGGCCACCGGTCAGCACCTTGCCGCCCTGTTCGCGGGCAAGTGCCACCTGCGTCTCGATATGCCGAAGCTGGCCTTCGGTGCAAAGGGGCCCCATCTGGGTGTCCTCGGCTAACGGATCACCAATGCGGATGGCCTTGGCCGTCGCCACCATACGGGCGAGGAAGTCGTCGGCGACGCTTTCATGCACGATCAGCCGTGACCCTGCAACGCAGCTTTGCCCCGTCGCGCCGAAGATGCCCGCGACCGAACCGTTCACAGCGCTTTCCAGATCGGCATCCTCGAAGACGATGAAGGGCGACTTGCCGCCAAGCTCCAGACTGACCTCGGCGAAATTCTCTGCCGAGTTCCGCACGATGGCCCGGGCGGCGTTCGGCCCGCCAGTAAAGGAAATGCGTGCGACCAGCGGATGCGAGGTCAGGGCGCGGCCGACCTCGTTATGGCCGGTTATGATGTTGACGACGCCGGGGGGAAACCCAGCCTCCTCGATCAGTCGGCCGAAGTCCAGCATCGCAACCGAGGCATGTTCCGAAGCCTTGAGAACCACCGTGTTGCCTGCCGCCAGCGCCGGACCGATCTTCACCGCCACAAGAAAGAGCTGCGAGTTCCAGGGCACGACGGCCGCGACGACCCCAAGGGGCTCGCGATTGGCAAAGACGAAGAGATCGGGCTTGTCGATAGGCAGGACCTCGCCAGGCAGCTTGTCTGCGGCACCGGCGTAGAAATGGAAGAATTCCGCGATGTACTTGGCTTGCCAGCGGGTTTCCTTCAGCATCTTGCCGGTGTCGATCGTCTCGGCCCGGCCCAGATCCTCGGACTTCTCGGCCAGAAGATCGCCAAGCTTACGCAAGCATTTGCCCCGCTGGCTGGGCGTCATCGCGGACCAGGGGCCCGAGGTGAATGCCCGGTCCGCCGCCCGCACCGCGCGATCCACGTCCTCTGCCGTCGCCTCGGGTATGCGCGCCCAAGCCTTGCCGGTGATCGGCGAGGCGCTTTCGAAAGATCCCCCATCCGAGGCCGTAACCCAGGCCCCGTCGATCAGCATATGGCAGTCCCTGATGGTATCCATCCCGTCTCCCCCCTCGTCGAACCATCATTGTTCGCAACGCGGCACCGGAATTTTCGGTAATCCGCCGCATCATGGCGAAAAACCGAAAGACTCACCTTCCGCAGACTGCAAGTCTTTAGCTACTGGAGAAGGTCAATGCCCAAGCAGATCATCGGTGAACCCCTCGTCATCAACGGCCGCCGCCTGTCTCTGAGCCGGGCCGTCCGGGCCGGTGATACGGTCTATCTGACCGGCCAGGTGCCGATGCGGGACGGGCAGGTGATGACCTGGGGCACGATCGAGGACCAGACACGCGCGATTCTGGATGCCATTACCGAGACGCTGGCCCTGGCGGGCTGCACGCGGGAGGATGTTGTCAAGACCATGGTCTGGCTGAAGGATCGCGCCGATTTTCCGGGGTTCAATTCCGTCTATGGCGAGTATTTCCCGACCGATCCACCAGCGCGGTCAGTGCTTGTTGGCGATTTCCTCGTCGACATCCTGGTCGAGGTGGAAGTCATCGCTTGGAAGCCCGTCCAATGATCGCGCCCGGAGGCACCGCCTATGCACTTGCCGGGCCCGAAGGCGCGCCGGTGGTGGTTCTGGTCCACGGTCTGGGGCTGAACCGGGAGGTGTGGCAGTGGATGGTTCCAGTGCTTAGCCGCCGCTTTCGTGTCGTGACTTATGACCTGATCGGCCACGGGCAGTCTGCCCTGCACGACCGCCGACCGGTCCTTGCCGACCTTTCCCGCCAACTTGCGATGCTTCTTGACCACCTGTTCGTCGACAAGGCCGCCATCGTCGGCTTTTCGCTTGGCGGAATGGTGGCCCGCCGTTTCGCGCAGGACTTCCCCGAAAGGGCCCGAGCGCTGGGGATCCTGCATTCGCCGCACCGCCGCACACCCGAGGCTCAGGCCGCAATCCTTGCCCGGGTCGAACAGGCAAGGCAGTCAGGACCGACCGCCACGGTCGAAGCGGCGCTTCTGCGCTGGTATTCCGATGCCTGCCGGGCAACCCGACCGGACCTGATGGATCTGACCCGGTCGTGGGTTGTTGCCAATGATCCCAAGGTCTATCACCTGCTCTATGCCATCCTTGCCGATGGGATCGAGGAGATCGTGGCACCCGTCCCGTCGATCACCTGCCCGGCTCTTGTGCTGACGACGGACGAAGACCATGGCAACGGCCCCGAAATGAGCGCGGCCATCGCCGCCGAGATCGCGGGTGCGCGGCTGGTGATCCTGCAGGGCCTGCGCCACATGGCCCTGGTTGAGGACCCGGTGGCCGTGAACGGGGCGGTCATGGACTTCCTGACCGAGGCCCAGCAATGACCGGCGGCATCCTTACGGGGGTCCGGGTTTTGGACCTGAGTCGGATGTTGTCCGGCCCCTATGCGACGATGATGATGGCCGATCATGGCGCTGAGGTCATCAAGATCGAAGATCCCCAGGGCGACACCTCGCGCGCCAACGGCCCCTTTCGCGACGACGATCCCGGCCGCGATTGGGCGGGCTATTTCGTCAGCTTGAACCGGTCGAAGAAAAGCCTGGTGCTTGATCTGAAGTCGGACAGTGGCAAGGAGACCCTGCGCCGCCTCGTCCGATCGGCCGATGTGCTGGTCGAGAACTTCCGCCCTGGAGTGATGGAACGGCTGGGCCTGTCCTATGAAAGCCTTGCCGAGGTCAATCCCCGCCTTGTCTATGCGGCGATCCGGGGCTTTGGCGACCCCAGAACCGGGGAAAGCCCCTATGCGAACTGGCCCGCCTATGACGTTGTGGCGCAGGCCATGGGTGGGCTGGTTTCCGTTACCGGACCGGACGCCGAACACCCGATCAAGGTCGGGCCCGGGATTGGAGATGTGTTCGCCGGGATGGTCGCAGCCTTCGGCATCCTCGCGGCCCTAAGGGCGGCCGAGGCGAAAGGGCGGGGGCAGTTCCTGGATGTGGCGATGTATGACGGCATGCTCTCCTTGTGCGAAAGACTGGTCTATCAGTACGATGTCGAAGGCTTGGTGCCGGGACCCGAGGGCAACGGCCATCCGCTTCTGGCACCCTTCGGCCTTTACCGGGCCGAGGACGGTCTGGTGGCGATCGGCGTGGTCGATGATGCCTTCTGGCGCATTCTGGCCGAGGCGATGGGGCGGCCTGAACTTGACACCGATCCGGCCTATGCCACACGTGCGGCCCGGCGTGAGAACATGGCCAAGGTCAATCGCCTTGTTTCGGACTGGACGGCCCAGCATAGCATTGCCGCGCTGACTGCGCTACTTGGCGGGCGCATTCCCTATGGGCCAGTGAACGACATCGCTGCTATCTTTGCCGATCCCCATGTAGCAGCCCGGGGAATGATCGCCACCATCCCACACCCCGAGCCCGACAAAAGACCGTGGCGCGTTGCCGCCAATCCGCTGCGGTTTGCCGGAACACCTGCGCCGCTACCCGTGGCGCCTCCTTCCCTGGGCGCCGATCAGGCTCTGGCCAGCGTGGTGCCCGCACAATCGGGCATCGACCCTAAGGCGCTGCGTCAGGCCTTCGGGACCTTTGCCACCGGTGTAACCGTCATCACCACCCGCGAAGCAAACGGCACACCCCGAGGCTTTACTGCCAACAGTTTCACCTCGGTCTCGCTCGACCCGCCGCTTCTTCTGGTCTGTTTGGCCAAATCCGCCCATTCTTGCGAGGTTTTTGCCACTGCCCGGCATTTCGCCGTCAATGTCCTTGCCCAAGACCAGAAGTCCGTGTCCGGCCTCTTCTCCTCGCGGGCGCCGGACAAGTTCCAGCAATGCGATTGGCGCGCGGGACATGCCGATCTGCCTCTCCTGAACGGTACGCTGTCGCAGTTCTCTTGCCGGCGGCACCGGCTGGTCGATGCCGGAGACCATCTGGTTCTGATCGGTCAGGTCGAAGATTTCTCCCATGGCGCGGGCCAGCCGCTTGGATATTTCAAGGGAAGCTATTTCTCGATCGGGTTGGAGGGCGATCTGGTCGAGGCCGCCCTTTCCGCGAGAGGCAGCCGGATCGGCGCGGTTCTGGCAACCTCCGATGGCGTGCTTCTGAAGACAGATGCTGCCGGACGGCTGTCCCTTCCCGAGGCACCGGGTCCGACCCCATCGCTGGACGCCCTGAAAGCAAGCCTAGTCGCTCTCGGCCTGCAGCCCGACATCGACTTTGTCTACGCGGCCTTCGATGACCGAACGGCTGGCGGACATGCGATCTATTACCACGGGCGCATCGAGGGACCGGCCCCGGCCGACACCGTC